>CAVFKS010000026.1:8100-22856 GCA_963623015.1 Clostridia bacterium | reverse complement strand
GCTAAACGTTGCCGCCTGGTCGACGGCGGCCTCGCCCATGCTGATGCGCAGGTCGTCATCGTCAAGCAAGGTCTCCAGGGCGTCCGCCCAGGCTTCCGGCTCGTGGCCGTCGACGAGCAGGCCGGTCTCCCCCTCCGCCACCGCGATGGGCAGCCCGCCCACCCGGGCCGCCACGACCGGGGTACCGGAGGCCTGGGCCTCGACGGCGACCAGCCCGAAGGACTCGTTATAGGACGGCACCGCCACGATGTCCGCGGCCTGGTAGACGGTGACCAGCTCCGCCGGCGGGCGGGGCGCGAGGAAGCGCACGTAGCGCTCCACGCCCAGCTCGCGCGCCAAGGTGGCATAGGTCTCCGGGGTGGCATCGGCGCCCGAGGGCCCGCCGCACAGCACCACGCGCAGGTTGCGCTCCGGGTCGCGGCGCGCCAGCTCGGCGGTGGCGCGAATGAGAACCTCCGGGCCCTTAAATTTCTGCAGCCGGCCCACGAACGCGATGACCTTGGCATGCAGCGGCAGGCCCAGGTTGCGGCGGGCGCGCTCGGTGTTGCGGTCGGTGCCGGGGGTAAACAGCTCGGTGTCGGCGCCGGGGGCAACGACCACGATGCGCTCCGGCGGGGCATCGTAATGCCAGACCAGGTCCTTCGTCTCCTGCACCGTATTGACCACCAGGAGGTCGGCGTTGTCCACCAGCTGCTGCTCACAGATGCGCCGGGCCTCGACCTCCGGGGTGTCATCGTTGGTGCGGTGGTAGTTCTTCACCGCCGCCAGCGTGTGCGCGGTGTGCACCAGGGGCGCCTCCCACAGGTCGCGCAACAGCCAGCCCACCTGCCCGGAGAGCCAGTAGTGGCTGTGGATGACGTCATAGTCCAGGCCGAAGCAGCGGGCGAAGTTGATGATCCCGCCGGCAAACGCCGCCAGCTGCGTGGGCAGGTCCTCTTTGGCCAGGCCCTCGTAGGGGCCGGCGACAATATTGATGACCCGCATGCCGGGCTCGACCTCGACCACCTCGCCCTGGGAGGGGCGGGTGGCGCGGGTGAAGACGTCCACGACGATGCCCCGGCGGGCCAGCTGGCGGGCGATGTTGAGCACGTAGACGTTCATGCCGCCGGCGTCGCCTGATCCCGGCTGTTCGAGCGGCGAGGTGTGCATAGAGATCATGGCGATGCGCATACCCCGCAGTTTAGTCCGTTGCGGCTATAGTGGGCGACAGCTAAAACCTACGCGACCGAAAGGTGCTTTCTTCGCATGTCCGCCTATGAATCCAAGGCCTGGCTCCAGTTCTACCCGGAATGGACGCCCCACTCCCTCGAGTACGGGGAGACCACGCTGCTGGATATCTACGACAACAACCTGGCCATCAACGCGGATAAGTCGGCCACCTACTTCTTCGGGCGCACCCAGACCTTTGCGGAGCTCGACCGCCAGGTCCGCCGCGCGGCCGCCGGTTTGAAGGCCTTCGGCGTGCGCCCGGGCGACCGCGTGGCCATCGTGGCGCCGAACTGCCCGCAGCACAT
The DNA here is from genome assembly GCA_963623015.1 of Clostridia bacterium. Classification (GTDB taxonomy): domain Bacteria; phylum Actinomycetota; class Actinomycetes; order Mycobacteriales; family Mycobacteriaceae; genus Corynebacterium. Next base: position 21,342 of record CAVFKS010000026.1, on the reverse strand, counting down.
CGCGGCGTTCTACGCCGTGCTGAAGCTGGGGGCCACCGTGGTCTTGCACAACCCGCTGTATACCGCCCACGAGCTCGAGGGCCTCTTCCAGGATCACGGCGCCCGCGTGGCGATTGCCTGGGACAAGGCCGCCGCCACCCTGGAGAAGCTGCGCGCCACCACCGATCTGGAGACCGTGGTCTCCATCAACATGATCGACGCCATGCCCACCCTGCAGCGCGCGGCCCTGCGCCTGCCGGTTCCGGCCCTGCGCAAGAAGCGCGCGCAACTGACTGCCGATGCCCCCAATACCGTGCCGTGGGACACCCTCATCGGCAACGCCATCGGCGGCGATGGCTCGAATGTCACCACGCCCGCGGATCTCACCCGCGACGACATCGCGCTCATCATGTACACCTCCGGCACCACCGGCGCGCCAAAGGGCGCACAGCTCAGCCACGGCAACCTCGTGGCCAACATCCTGCAGGGCAAGGCCTGGGTCAAGGGCCTGGGCGATAAGCCAGAGCGCATGCTCGCCGCCCTGCCCTTCTTCCATGCCTACGGGCTGACCATGAACGCCACGCTATCCCAACTCATCGGCGGCGAGCTGGTACTTCTACCCAGCCCCCAGATCCCGCTGATTATGGACCTGATGAAGAAGCACACCCCCACCTGGGTGCCCGGCGTGCCCACCTTATATGAGCGCATCGTGCAGGCCGCCGAGGACGAGGGCGTGGAGATCCAGGGCGTGCGCGCGGCCTTTTCCGGGGCCTCTACCCTGCCGGCGGAGACCGTGGAGAAGTGGGAGAACTACACCGGCGGCCTGCTGGTGGAGGGCTACGGGCTCACGGAGTGCTCCCCCATCATCGTGGGCAACCCCATGTCCACCGACCGCCGCCCCGGCTACGTGGGCATCCCGTTCCCGGATACCGAGATTCGCATCGCCAACCCTGAGAACCTGGCCGAGACCATGCCGGATGGCACCCCCGGCGAGGTCCTGGCCCGCGGCCCGCAGATTTTCAAGGGCTACCTCAATAACCCGGAGGCCACCGAGGCCGCCTTCTTTGAGGACTGGTTCCGCACCGGCGACATCGGTGTGATGGAAGAAGACGGCTTCATCCGCCTGGTCTCCCGCATCAAGGAAATCATCATCACCGGCGGCTTCAACGTCTACCCCGGCGAGGTCGAGGAGACCTTAAACGCCCACCCGGACATCAAGGACGTCGCCGTGGTGGGCCGCCCCCGCTCCGATGGCTCCGAGGACGTCGTGGCCTGCATCATTTTAGAAGACGGCGCCGCGCTCGACCCGGAGGGCCTCAAGGAGTACTGCCGCGAGCGCCTGACCCGCTACAAGGTCCCGCGCACCTTCTACCACTTCGAGGATCTCGCCCGCGATCAAATGGGCAAGATCCGCCGCCGCGAGGTCCAGGCCGAGCTCATCGCCCGCCTCGAGGCCGAGTAGCCCGTGCGCCTAGACTCCCCGCTCGGCCCCCTCTGGCTCCAGGCTAGCGATGCCGGCATCACCCGCGTGTCCTTCGAACCCCTGCCCGACTCGCCTGTCTCGCCTGCCGATGCCCACCTCGACCAGGCCGCCCGCGAGCTCGCCGAATACTTCGCCGGCCAGCGCACCCACTTCGACGTGGCCGTGGACCTGCCCGCCCAGCCAGGGTTTCGGGCCCGCGTGCAGGAATACCTGCCGCGCATTGGCTTTGGGGAGACGGAAACGTATGGGGGCATCGCCAGGCTTTTGGGCAACCCGCAGGCGGCGCGCGCGGTGGGGACTGCGTGCGCTAGCAACCCGGTGCCGATCATCGTGCCCTGCCACCGGGTGCTGCGCGGCGATGGTTCCCTGGGCGGCTATCTGGGCGGGGCCGCGGCCAAGCTCTACCTCCTGCGATTAGAGGGCTCCGCTATACTGAGCGGAACAAAATAGTTTCTAGAGCGAAAATGGAGGGTGATTATGGGCGCATTCGAGGACAAGGCTTGGCTCCAGCACTACGGGGAATGGACCGAGCATACGCTCGATTACGGCCAGACCACCCTGGTGGATGTCTACGAGGCCAATCTGGCCAAAAATGCCAACAAGCCGGCCACGTACTTCTTCGGACGCACCCAGACCTATGCGGAACTCGACGCCCAGGTGCGCGCGGCGGCCGCGGGCTTGAAGGCCTTCGGCATCCGCCCCGGGGACCGCGTGGCCATCGCGCTGCCCAACTGCCCGCAGCACATCGCGGCCTTCTACGCGGTGCAGCTGCTGGGCGCCACGGTGGTGGAGCACAACCCGCTGTATACCGCCCACGAGCTCGAGGGGCTCTTCCAGGACCACGGGGCGCGCGTGGCGATTGCCTGGGATAAGGCGGCGGCCACGCTGGAGAAGCTGCGGGGGACCACGCAGCTGGAGACGATCATCTCGGTCAACATGATTGAGGCCATGCCGCGCACGAAGCAGTTCCTGCTGCAGCTGCCCATCCCGCCGATTACGGCCAAGCGGGAGCAGCTGTCCATGCCGGCCGAGCACACGGTGCCGTGGTCGACGCTGACGGGCACGGCCATCGGCGGCAACGGCAAGTCCACCGCGTTTCCGGAGGTAAGCAAGGACGACATCGCGCTCATCCTCTACACCTCGGGGACTACCGGGGCGCCGAAGGGGGCGCTCCTGAGCCACGGCAACCTGGTCTCCAACCTGATCCAGGGCCAGGCGTGGGTGCCGGACCTGGGGGAGAAACAGGAACGCTTCCTAGCGGCGCTGCCGATGTTCCACGCCTACGGGCTGACGATGATCGGCACGCTGGGCGTGTACGTGGGCGCCGAGATTGTGCTGCTGCCCGCGCCGCAGATTCCGCTCATCATGGACATCATGAAAAAGCACACCCCCACCTGGGTGCCGGGCGTGCCCACGCTCTACGACAAGATCATCGCGGCGGCCACCAGCAAGGGCGTGGAGATCCGTGGGGTGCGCAACGCGTTCTCGGGCGCGGCCACGCTGCCGGTTCGCACCGTGGCCGAGTGGGAGGAACTCACCGGCGGCCTGCTGGTGGAGGGCTACGGGCTCACGGAGACCTCGCCGGTGCTGTGTGGCAACCCGATGTCCACCGCGCGCCGGCCGGGCTTTATCGGCGTGCCCTTCCCGGATACCGAGATCCGGATTGCCAACCCGGACAACCTGGACGAGACCATGCCGGACGGCGTGGCGGGCGAGGTGCTCGCGCGCGGGCCGCAGGTTTTCCAGGGCTACTTGAATAACCCGGAGGCCACCGCGGCGGCGTTCCACCGCGATTGGTTCCGCACCGGGGACATGGGCGTGATGGAAGAGGACGGGTTTATCCGGCTGGTCTCGCGCATCAAGGAAATCATCATCACCGGCGGCTTCAACGTCTACCCGGCCGAGGTGGAAGATACCATCAAGAGCCACCCCGACGTGGTGGACTGCGCCGTGGTGGGCCGCCCGCGCCCGGATGGCTCCGAGGACGTCGTGGCGTGTGTCATCCTGCGCGATGGCGCGGCCCTGGACCCGGAGGGTATGAAGGAGTTCGCCCGCGAGCGCCTAACCCGCTACAAGGTCCCGCGCACCTTCTACCACTTCCAGGATCTGGCGAAGGACCAGCTGGGCAAGATTCGCCGCCGGGAGGTCCAGAAGGAGCTGCTGGAGCTCCTCGGCTAGCGGTAGGTGTACTGCCCGCCCGAGACATTGGCCCAGGCCACCGGCAGCTGGCGCTTGTAGTAAGGCCAGTCATGGACGCCGCCGGAATGGTAGTCGAAGGTGATGTGGCCGCCCTTGAGGCCGCGGGCATCGAGGGACTGCTCAAGCTCCGTGGTGCAGCGGTGCGCGAGCTTTTCTAAGACGATGTTGCCCAGGAAGGTGCTGGCGGAATCACCCCGGCCGCGGGAGACGTCCTCGGGGGTGGCGCCGCCGTCGGCGGTGTAGACGTAGACGCGCTTAAGGCTGGCCAGCCCCTCCGGGTGGGCCGTGATGTCCGCACGCTGGCGCGAGGCGGAGGTGCCCGCCCCCCACATCAGGTCCTGGTTGCCGCCCATGGAGCGGATGGCCAGGTTAAACAGCTGGCGGCCGGCGGTGCTGGTGGTGGAATAGCAGCCGGAGACCGAAAACGCCCCGGTGTAGAGCTGCGGGTGCAAGTTAGCGATGCGCGCCGCGGCCGAACCGCCCATCGACAGCCCGCCGATGTAGCGCTCGCCATTGAAGGCAATCTTGGCCTCAGGCGACTCCAGCACGCCCGGCAGCTCCTGGGTCAGGAACGTCTCCCACTTGGACCGGCCCAGGTAGGGGTCGGTGGCGTCCCAGTCAGCGTAGTTGGTGCCGCCGGCCTCGACCGGCATGATGGCCGTGACGTGCTCGTTGGCCAGAGCGCCCTGCACGTCGCCTTTGCGCAGCCAGCCGGACTGGGCGGGGGCGGAGACGCCGTCGAGCAGGTAGAGCATCGGCGCCGGGCGGGTTCTGTCCTTGGGGTACTGCACCTGGACCTGGACTACGCGCCGCATGGCCGGGGACTCGATGTAGAGGCGCTCGACGTCAAACCGGGCGTCCTCTTCACGCTTGACCAGGCACGGGGCCGCGAAGTCGCGCTCCTTGTCCGGCGTGTACGGGGTCTGCGAGCCCCACAGGTTCCACAGCGGGAACCCGCCCCACGGGGTGAAGTCGCGGAAGGTGGCGAAAAAGCGCATGAGGTGCTCTTCACCAGCCGGGTCCTGGGACAGTGGCACCAGCGCCGACTGGGCCACCTCGTAGGCGGGGTTGCCGCTGGAGAGGTTGATCTCGCTGGACTGGGCCTGGGCGGGGGCGGCCCCGAGGCTTAGGGCTAGAACTGCGGCGGCGGCACCGGCGGCAAGGCGCATGAGGGTTCTCCTTGAGACGTTGCGGCGCTCTACGCTGCGCCGATTGACGCTCTTATCCTAGCCCCACCGCGCCTCAAGCCTGCCGATGCCCTGCTACTTTAGCGCGTCTTCTACCTCACCGAGGATGCCGTCGAGGCGCTCGGTCTTGTGCTCGGCGGGGGCGAAGGCGCCGTCGGCCATGTCGGTAATCAGGCTGACCTCGACCTGGTTGCGGATCTGGGCCATCTGAAAGTTGGCCACCACCAGGCGCCAGGCCTCCACGGCGCGCACGCCGCCGGAGAAGCCATAGCCGACGAAGGCCACCGGCTTGCCGGCCCACTCCGCGCCCAGGGAGTCGAAGGCGTTCTTGAACGCGCCCGGCACGGAGTGGTTGTACTCCGGGGTCACGAAGATGAAGCCGTCGCAGGCATCGACGGCCTTGGACCAGGCCTGGACTTCGGGGACGTCGTACTGCTTGTTGGCCGCGCCCGGAGGGGTCGGGGCTTCCAGCAGCGGGACGTTGAATTCCTTGAGGTCGAGCAGCTCGTAGTCGACGCCGGAGTCGCGCTGGTCAGCGACGGACTTGGCCCAGGTGGCGATGGCCTCGCCCGCGCGGCCTTCGCGGATGGAGCCCAAGATGATGCCGATCTTTTTCATGGTGTGTCCTTACTCTAAAGTTTTCCGGCGCCTTGGCCGGAGCAATGGTTCAACCTTGAAGCATACCGGAAGCTGCGTTTCCCGCCACCCCGACCCCGCCGCGAAAAAATATGAGCGAAACCTCACGTTTTAGTGGCGGATCTACGGCTGCGTAAGTTACGGTGTCGTAGTCAAGGCTGCTTAGGGATGCAAAACTTACCCGCCCGGGCGGCCACCACCTAGACCAGATGAGGACACATGGCACCGAACAACGCCACCCCGACCGCACTGACAGCACCGACAGCACTGAATTCGCTGACCCCGCTGGGCGCCCTGCGCCAGCCCGGGGTCCTCTTCGCCGGCCAGGGTTCCGGCTGGCAGGCAGCGCTCGCCGCCGCGGCCCAGACCCCACACACCGCGGAAAAGCTGCGGGCGCTGCTCACCCAGGCCCGCGCCACCACCGGCCCCATCGCCCGCCCGCTGGCCAGCGCCTGCCCGGGTGCGACCGAGCGCCTAGAGGCCATCATCGCCGGCGATGCCGCCCCCACCGACCTCGACCTGCTGCCCGCGGTCTCCATCCCGGGCATCGTGCTGGCGCAGGTGGCCGCCATCGATCACCTGCGCGACCTCGGCGCCGACCTCGATCCGGCCCGCGCCGCCGGCCACTCCCAGGGCGCGCTGGGCGTCCACGCCTTGAAGGACCCGGCCGGCGCCGTGGCGCTCGCCGTGGTCATGGGCGCGGCCGCCGCCACCTGCTCCGATCCGGACCCGCGCCCGCACATGCTGGCCATCCGCGGCCTGCAGCGCGGCTTCCTGGAGCGCCACCTGGCCGGAGCGGCCGCCATCGCGGTGGTCAACGGCCCGCGCGCCTTCGTCCTCGCCGGCACCCCGGAAGATCTGCGCGCCACCGAGGCCGCCCTCCAGGACGCCGTGCGCGCCCACAACGACGAGCTCGAGTCCCGCCCGCGCGGCGGCGACGAGCTCGACGCCCGCTTCGATTCCCTGCCCGTCGGCCTGGCCTTCCACCACCCCAGCCAGGCCCGCGCGGCCGAGCTCACGCGCGAGTGGGCCAGCGCCTGCGGCATCGACGAGGCCGGGCTGGCCGAGGCCATCCTCGTGACCCCGCACGACTGGCCGCAGACCCTGCGCGAGGCTGACCCGGGCATCGACAGCTGGCTGAGCCTGGATGAGTCCCTGGCCCGCGTGACCCGCCCGCTCATCGCCGGCACCGCCACCCCGCTGGTCGACGCCTCCACCCCCGCCGCCCGCGACCGCCTGGCCACCCCTGGCACCCCGTTGCCCCAGGCCGTGGACTACCGCGACTTCGCCCCGCGCCTGCTGCGCCTGCCGGATGGCCGCCAGGTCACCCAGACGCGCTTTTCCGACGTCACGGGCCTATCCCCCATCATGCTGGGCGGCATGACGCCCACCACCGCCGACGGCGAGATCGTGGCGGCGGCGGCCAACGCCGGCTACTGGACCGAGATGGCCGGCGGCGGCATGTATTCCGAGGAGGTCTTCGGCCAGCACCGCGCCGTGTTGGAGGAGCACCTGGAGCCGGGCCGCACCTCCCAGTTCAACACGATGTTCTTCGACCGCTTCCTGTGGAACCTCCAGTTCGGCCAAGCCCGGATCGTCCCGAAGGCCCGCGCGGCCGGCGCGCCCTTCAACGGCGTGTGCATCTCCGCCGGCATCCCGGAGGTCGAGGAGGCCACCGAGCTGCTGGCCCAGCTCCACGCGGACGGCTTCCCCTACATCTCCTTCAAGCCCGGCACCGCCGCCCAGATCCGCGCCACCTTGGCCATCGCGGCGGCCAACCCGGACGAGACCATCATCATCCAGGTCGAGGACGGCCACGCCGGCGGCCACCACTCCTGGGTCAACCTAGACGACATGCTGCTGGAAACCTATGCCGAGGTCCGCGCCCACGCCAACGTCCTGCTGGCAGTCGGCGGCGGCATCTACTCGCCCGAGCGCGCCACGGACTACCTCACCGGCGCCTGGTCGCAGGCCTTAGGCCTGCCCGCTATGCCTGTCGATGCCGTCTTCATCGGCACCGTCGCCATGGCCACCCGCGAGGCCAAGGCCACCGATTCCGTCAAGGACCTGCTCGTTTCCACCACCGGCATCGCCCCGACCGACAACGGCGGCTGGGTCGGCCGCGGCCGCGGCACCCACGGGGTGGCCTCCTCGCAGTCGCACCTGTTGGCCGACATCCACGATCTGGACAACGCCTTTGCCCGCGCCTCCCGCCTGATTACCTCGCTGGGTAGCGCCGACTACGCCGCCCACCGCGCGGAAATCATCGAGGCCCTGGCCGCGACCTCCAAGCCCTACTTCGGCGACGTCGAGGAGATGACCTACGCGCAGTGGGTGGAGCGCTTCGTGGAGCTGGCCTACCCGTTCGTCGATCCCACCTGGGACGACCGCTTCCTCGACCTGCTCCGCCGCGTCGAGGCCCGCCTGAGCCAGGCCGACCACGGCCAGATCCCGACGCTTTTTGCCACGCATGGCGATGTCGCCGATGCCCCGGCCGCCGCCGCCCGCCTGCTCGACGCCTACCCGCAGGCGGCGGACACGCACGTCTCGCCCCGCGATGCCGCCTGGTGGATCGGGCTGCACTACAAGCACGTCAAGCCCATGCCGTGGGTGCCGGCCATCGATGGCGATCTGCCCACCTGGTTCGGCAAGGACACCCTGTGGCAGGCCCAGGACCCGCGCTACACCGCCGATCAGGTCCGCATCATCCCCGGCCCGGTGGCCGTGGCGGGCATTACCCGCAAGGATGAGCCGGTAGCCGAGCTGCTCGGCCGCTTCGAGGACGCCACCACCCAGGCGCTGGCCGCCGCGGGCGAGGAGGCCACCGACGCCTTCTCCCGCCTGGGCGCCGCCGCCGACGCGGCCGAGTTCCTGCGCCAGGCCCCCACCCTGGTCTGGCACGGGCACCTCATTGCCAACCCGGCCCACGAGATGGACTCCGACGCCTATCGCTTAGAGAGCGACGAGGAGGGCCGCTGGGCGATTGTCATCCAGGCCGATTCCTACTGGGATAGCCTGCCGGAGGTTGAGCGCCCGTTCTACGTGCGCGAGGTCACCGTGCCGGTGGAGCTGCCCGCGGGTACCGCCACGGGCGGGTCCCCGGTGGTCTCTTCCGAGCGCCTGCCGGATTCCGTCTTTGAGCTGCTCGCCGGCCTGGCCGGCGTGGGCTCGGTCTCGGAGCAGGGCGATGAGATCACCGCGCTGCCGGCCATCGACCCGGTGACCATCGGCCCCGACCGCCCCTTCGGCGTGGCCCATTACTCGTTCACGCTGCCCGGCTCCCTGGCGCGGGCGCACAGCGCCGTCACCGGCGCCGCCCTCAGCCCCGCCGGCGAGGGCCAGGCCCCGGAGGGGACCCTGGTGGGCACCCCGGACGCCCTGGTCGGGCCCTGCTGGCCGGCCATCTACGCCGCGCTCGGCTCGGGCCGGCTGGCCGACGGCTACCCCGTCATCGAGGGTCTGCTCAACGCGGTGCACCTCGACCACGTCATCGACCTGCGCGTGCCGCTGGCCACGCTTGCCGATGGCCGCACCATCGACGTCGAGTCCTGGTGCTCCGGGATTGCGGAGTCGGTCTCCGGGCGCATCGTCACCGTTGAGCTGACCCTGCGCGACCGGGCCACCGGCGACATCGTGGCTACGCAGATGCAGCGCTTTGCCATCCGCGGGCGCGCCGCCGGCACGCAGGCGCCGGTGCCTGCCCCGGCCTGGGGCGGCGGCAAGTCCTCCACCAAGGTCGAGCCCACCCCGCGGTCCTTCCTGGCCCGCTACACCGTCACCGCGCCGGCCGACATGACGCCCTTCGCGCTGGTCTCCGGCGACTATAACCCGATCCACACCTCCACCAACGCCGCCCAGCTCGTCGGCCTGGACGCGCCGTTGGTCCACGGCATGTGGCTATCGGCCACCAGCCAGCACGCGGCTGCACTTGCCCCCGGCACCGCGGGCCAGGTCGTGGGCTGGACCTATTCCATGTACGGCATGGTCCAGCTCGGCGACGAGGTGGAAATCACCGTCGAGCGCGTCGGCCGGAAGAATATCCACCCGGCCCTCGAGGTGACCTGCCGCATTGACGGCGAGGTTGTCTCCCGCGGCCAGGCCCTCCTGGCCGCCCCGCGCACCGCCTACGTCTACCCGGGCCAGGGCATCCAGGCCCCGGGCATGGGCCGCGGCGACCGCGACGCCTCCCCGGCCGCCCGCGAGGTCTGGCGCCGCGCCGACCGCCACACCCGGCAGGCCCTGGGCTTTTCCATCCAGCGCATCATTGACGACAACCCCACCGAGCTAAAGGTCCGCGGCACCACCTTCCGCCACCCGGACGGCGTGCTGCACCTGACCCAGTTCACCCAGGTCGCCCTGGCCGTGGTCGCCTACGCGCAGACCGAGCGCCTCCGCGAGGCCGACGCCCTGGCCCCGACGTCCTTCTACGCCGGCCACTCCCTCGGCGAGTACACCGCGCTGGCCTCCCTGGCCGGAATCTTCGAGCTCGAGGGCGTCATCGACGTCGTCTACTCCCGCGGCTCCGCCATGGGCAGCCTGGTCCCCCGCGACGCCGACGGCAACTCCAACTACGCGATGGCCGCCCTGCGCCCCAACCTCATCGGCGTGGCCGCCGACGACGTGGTCGCCTTCGTGGCCGACCTGGCAGACGAGACCGGCGAGTTCCTCGAGATCGTCAACTACAACATCCGCGGCCAGCAGTATTCGGTGGCCGGAACCAAGGCGGGCATCGCCGAGCTCGTGGCCCGGGCTACGGCCCAGCACCCCCGCGCGGCCGTGCTGGTGCCGGGCATCGACGTGCCCTTCCACTCGCAGGTCCTGCGCGGCGGGGTCGCCGCCTTCGCCGACAAGCTCGACGAGCTCCTGCCCGAAAAGCTGCCGCTCGATGCCCTCGTCGGCCGCTACATCCCGAACCTGGTGGCCCGCCCGTTCGAGCTGACCCAGGACTTCGTCGACGCCGTCGCCCCGCTGGCCCCGTCGGGCCGCTTGGACGACGTGGACGCGGCCGCGATGGAGCCGCAGGCGCTGGCCCGCCTGCTCATGATCGAGCTGCTGTCCTGGCAGTTTGCCTCCCCGGTGCGCTGGATCGAGACCCAGGAGTTCCTCTTCGACCGCGTCGATCAGCTCATCGAGGTGGGCCTGGCCGCTTCCCCGACCTTGAGCAACCTGGCGCGCCGCTCCCTGGCCGTGGCCGGCTTGGCTGACGATGCCGTCCAGATCTTCAACGTCGAGCGCGATCAGGATCAGGTCATGCTCCGCGATGCCCAGCCCGCCCCCGCGCCCGCCGAGCCCGAGCCGAGCGAGTCCGAGCCGAGCGAGCCCGCCCCTGCGCCGGAGGCCGCGCCCGCCGCGCAGCCTGCCGCCTCCGCCCCGGCCGCTGCGGCCGATGCCCCCGAGCTGCCCTTCGGCGCGGCGGCTGCCATCGACGTGCTCTTTGCCTTCCAGAACAAGATCCGCGTGGACCAGATCCAGGCCACCGACACCATCGAAGAGCTCACCAACGGCGTGTCTTCGCGCCGCAACCAGCTGCTGATGGACATGTCCGCCGAGCTGGGCGTGCCGGCCATCGACGGCGCCGCCGACGCGGACGTGGCCACCCTGCGCGAGAAGGTCACCGCCGCGGCCCCGAGCTACGCCCCGTTTGGCCCGGTCCTAGGCGAGGCCGTCACCGCCCGCCTGCGCGCCCTCTTCGGCGCCGCCGGCCTCAAGCCCGCCGCCGTGGCCGAGCGCGTCACCGGCGCGTGGGCGCTGCCTAACAGCTGGGTCGCCCACGTCGAGGCCGCCCTCCTGCTGGGCACCCGCGAGGAGGACTCCGTGCGCGGCGGCTCCCAGGGCTTCCTGGCCGCCTCCGCCACCACGCAGGCTGCCGCCCAGGAGCTTATCGATGCCGCCATCGCGCATGTCGCCGCCGAGGCCGGCGTGAGCGTCTCCCGCTCCACCGGCGGCGCTGCCGCCGGAGGCGCGACCGTCGATTCGGCCGTCCTCGATGCCTACGCGGAGTCTGTGACCGGCGCCGATGGCGTGCTGGCCACCGCCGCCCGCCAGGTGCTAGCCCAGCTGGGCCTGGCCGAAGAGGACGCTGCCGGCGGCGACGATACCGCCGCCGAGCTGGCGGAGCTTTTGGCCACCGTCGAGGCCGAGCTGGGAGCGGGCTGGAAGTCCCTGGTCGCCCCGGCCTTCGACGCCCGCCGCGCCGTGCTATTCGACGACCAGTGGGCGATTGCCCGCGAGGAGCTGGCCCGGGTCGCTGTCGGCGCTGACGCAGACGCGACGGCCGACCGGGTCGCCTACTTCCAGGGCGCCGGCGCCACCGTGGCCCGCCAGGCTACCTGGTGGGCCGAGCACCTGCCCGGCGCGCCGCAGCAGCTTTTGCGCGACATCGCCGCAGCCGCGGAGGGCGAGCCGAGCGCGGAGTACGCCGAGGAAGTCGCCCTGGTCACGGGTGCCGCACCCGGTTCTATCGCCGCGGCGGTGGCCGGCCGCCTGCTGGCCGGGGGCGCGACGGTCATCATGACCGCCTCCCGGGTAAATGGCGCCCGCAAGGAATTCGCCCGGAAGCTCTACGCCGCCCACGCCGCCCCCGGTGCGGCCCTGTGGCTGGTGCCGGCGAACCTGTCGAGCTACCGCGACATCGACGCCCTGCTGGATTGGGTGGGCACCACCCAGCGCGAGTCCGTGGGCAACGAGGTCAAGATCCTCAAGCCCGCGCTGACGCCGACTATGGCCTTCCCCTTCGCCGCCCCGGGCGTGTCCGGCTCGCTGGCCGATGCCGGCGCCCCCGCCGAGAACCAGGCCCGCCTGCTGCTGTGGTCGCTGGAGCGGACCATCGCCGGGCTGGCTGAGCTGGCGCGCGCCGACGTTGACCGCCGCTGCCACGTGGTCCTGCCGGGCTCGCCCAACCGGGGCATGTTCGGCGGCGACGGGGCCTATGGCGAGGCCAAGGCCGCCCTGGACGCCATCGTGGCCAAGTGGTCCGCCGAGTCCGGCTGGCCCGAAGGGGTGACCCTGGCCCACGCCAAGATCGGCTGGGTCGCGGGCACGCACCTGATGGGCGGCAACGACGGGCTGGTCCCGGCCGCCCGCGCGGCGGGCATCCACGTGTGGTCGCCGGAGGAGATCTCCTCCGAGCTGCTCGCGCTGGCCACCCCGCAGGCCCGCGCGGCCGCCGCCCAGCGCCCGGTGGAGGCCGATCTCACCGGCGGGCTGGAGGGCGTGTCCCTCAAGGATCTCGCTGCCGAGGCCGCCGCTGCGTCCACCGAGTCCACTGAATCCACGGAATCCACCGAGGCCGCAGCCGACACTGACCCCGCCCCGGCCACCATCGCCGCGCTGCCCTCGCCGGTGCGCCCCGTCCAGCCCGGCTTCACGCCGGAGGAGGCCCACGGCTTGGGCGACATCGGCACGGACCTAGAGGACATGGTGGTCCTGGCCGGCCTGGGCGAGGTCTCCTCGTGGGGATCCGGGCGCACCCGCTGCGACGCGGAACTGGGCCTGCAGCGCGACGGCACGGTGGATCTCACCGCCGCCGGCGTACTCGAGCTGGCCTGGATGACCGGCCTGGTCGAGTGGCGCGAGGACCCCGCCCCGGCCTGGTACGAGTGCGAAAACGACCAGGCCATCGCCGAGGAAGACATCTACTACCGCTTCCGCGACGAGGTCGCAGCCCGGGCGGGCATCCGCGCGCTCAGCGACAAGTACCACCTCGTCGACGGCGGTTCCATCGACTTAATCGGCGTGTTCTTGGACAGCGACATAACG
>CAVFKS010000026.1:0-8090 GCA_963623015.1 Clostridia bacterium | reverse complement strand
CATCGGAAGCACAAGCCCGCGACATCCTGGACGCCGATCCGGAGTTCGTGTCCATCCGCCCGGCCGAGGCCGGCGATGAATGGCAGGTCACCCGCCGCCGCGGCGCCACCGTCCAGGTGCCCCGCAAGGCCACCTTGACCCGCAGCGTGGCCGCCCAGATGCCCGACGACTTCGACGCGCGCCGCTGGGGCATCCCAGATCACATGCTCGACTCGCTGGACCGCATGGCCGTGTGGAACCTGGTCACGGCTGTCGATGCCTTCGTCACCGCCGGGTTTAGCCCCGCGGAGCTGCTGCGCGCGGTCCACCCGGCGCAGGTGGCGTCGACGCAGGGCACGGGCATCGGCGGCATGGAGTCCCTGCACAAGGTCTTCGTGGCCCGCATGCTGGGCGAGGATCGCCCCAGCGACATCCTGCAGGAGGCGCTGCCCAACGTCATCGCCGCGCACACCATGCAGTCGCTAGTGGGCGGGTACGGCTCCATGATCCACCCGATTGGCGCGTGCGCGACCGCCGCGGTGTCGATCGAGGAGGCCGTGGACAAGATCCGGCTGGGCAAGGCCGACGTGGTCATCGCCGGCGGCATCGACGACGTGCAGGTGGAGTCCCTCCAGGGCTTCGGCGACATGAATGCCACCGCCGAGACCGCCAAGATGACGGACCAGGGCATCGACCCGCGGTTCATCTCGCGCGCCAACGACCGGCGTCGCGGCGGCTTCCTCGAGGGCGAGGGCGGCGGCACCGCCATCCTGGTGCGCGGCAGCCTCGCCGCGCAGTTGGGCCTGCCGGTGCTGGCCGTGGTGGCGCACGCATCCTCGCATGGCGATGGCGCGCATACCTCCATCCCCGCCCCGGGCCTGGGCGTGCTGGCGGCCGGGCGCGGCGGGGAGGACTCGCCGCTGGCCCGCGGGCTGGCCGGGCTGGGCCTGCACCCCAACGACGTGACGGTGCTGTCCAAGCACGACACCTCCACCAATGCCAACGACCCGAACGAGTCGCTGCTGCACTCCACCCTGTGGCCGGCGGTGGGCCGCGACGCGGATGAACCGATGTTCGTCATCTCGCAGAAGTCCCTGACCGGGCACGCGAAGGCGGGCGCGGCGCTGTTCCAGACCGGCGGGATCGTGGACGTGTTCCGCACCGGCTGGGTGCCGGCGAATGTGTCGCTGGACTGCGTGGATCCGCTCATCGAGCCCAAGGCCCGCAACCTGGTGTGGCTGCGCCGCCCGCTGCGCGTGGGCGTGCCGGGCCGGTCGGTGAAGGCCGCGGTGCTGACCTCGCTGGGCTTTGGCCACGTGGGCGCGCTGCTGGCCTACGCCCACCCGGGCGTGTTCGAGGAGGCCCTGCGCCGCGCCCGCGGCGAGGGGGCCGCAGCGCTGTGGCGGGAGCGCGCCGAGGCCCGCCTGTCCGCCGGCCAGGACCGCCTCGATGCCGGCATGCTGGGCCGCGCGCCGCTGTATGCGACGATTAGCGACCGCCGCCTGCCCACCACGGGCGCCCAGGACGCCGAGATCGCGATGCTGCTTGATGCCGACGCCCGCTTAGGCGCCGATGGGTCCTTCCCCGCCGCGCAGTAGGAATACCGCTGACGGGTAGACTGGCCGGCATGACTGAGAAGATGAATGTGGAATCCTTCAACCTCGATCACCGGCTGGTCAAGGCCCCCTACGTGCGCGTGGCGGACCGCAAGGAGCTAGCGCCGGGCGTGACGTTGATTAAATACGACGTGCGCTTCTGCCAGCCCAATAAGGAGCACCTGGACATGGCGTCCATCCACTCCATTGAGCACACGCTGGCCGAGCTGCTGCGCAACCACACCGATGCCCTCATCGATTTCGGGCCGATGGGCTGCCAGACCGGCTTCTACGCCCAGACCAACGGCCTGGAGATGGAGGAATTCCTCCGCGTCCTCGAGGCCGGCTGCCAGGACTTGCTGGCCGCCGAGGAAGTCCCCGCCGCCAACGAGGTCCAGTGCGGCTGGGGCGCTAACCACTCGCTCGCAGGGGCCAAGGCCGCCGTGCGCGCCTTCCTGGACAAGCGCGCCGAGTGGGAACAGGTCATGGCCTAGGCAGCTAGTCCAGACTCAGGCCCAGCCAGATGGGCTCGGGGTGCAGCTCCACGCCAAAGGCGGCGCGCACGCCGTCGCGGATATCGCGCGCTAGCTCCACGATGTCCGCCGCCTTTGCCCCGCCCCGGTTGGTCAGGGCCAGGGTGTGCTTGGTCGACAGCGTGGCCGGGCCGTGGCCCGGGTAGCCTTTGGCAAAGTCGGCGCGCTCGATGAGCCAGGCGGCGGACAGTTTTTCCTCCGTGCCGCCGGGAACCAGGTGGCGCGGCATACGCTCGGCGTCCTCGGCGCCATGGGTGTCGCGGACCTTGGCCTGGATGGCATCGGAAAGCTCGGGGGCTACGACCGGGTTGGTGAAGAAAGACCCGGCAGACCAGGTGTCGTGGTCCTCGGCGTCGAGCACCATGCCCTTGGACGCGCGCAACTTCAGAACCTCGGCGCGGACCTCGGCGGCCGGGCGGCGCTGGCCCGGGGTGCCGGCCAGCTGGCCAAAGCGCAGCGGCTTCGACAGCCCGTCCGTAGAAAGCTGCAGCTCGATGGCCAACACCACGCCGCGGCCGGTGAACTTCAGGTTGGAATAGCGGTAGGCCAACTCCAGCTCGGCGGCCTCGACCCAGGCGGCGGCGCGGGCATCGCGCTGGTAGAGCAACACGCGCGTGAGCACGTCGGAAATCTCCGCCCCATACGCGCCCACATTTTGCACCGGCACCGCCCCGGCAGACCCCGGGATGCCCGACAGGCACTCGATGCCGCCCAGCCCCACCGACGTAGCCAGCTCCACGACCTCGTCCCACACCGCGCCGGCCTCGGCCACCAGGCGGCCGGTGGACACGTTGACCTCGATCTCCTCAAAGTCGAGGCGCACCGCCACGATGTCGAGGTCAGCGTCGGCGGCCAGGAGGTTCGACCCGCCGCCCACGATGAGGTAGTCCGTGCCGGCGCCGTCGAGGAGGGCTAGAGCTGCGGTGGCGGCATCGGCAGACTCGCAGTGGACCGTCGCGGCGGGCTTGCCGCCCACGCGCAGGGTGGTCATGGAAGCAAAGGTGGAATCCGCATCGAGCCACACGCCGGGGATTTGCTGCAGACTCTGGGTCATAAATTCGTCAAGCACATCTACCAAGGTAGTCTTAAAGGCATGTCTACCCGTAGCGAAAACACCATTACCATCAATCAGCCCATCGAAAAGGTCCACGCCGCCCTGGGCACCCAGGGTTATTGGGAGCACATCGTGGCCAACCTCTCCCCCGAGCCGGGCGAGGTCCACGAATTCGCTGACAACCAGGCCGTCCTCTTCGAGGTGCTGCCGCAGACCCTGCTGCCGGAGGCCGTGCAGGCCATGGTCTCGCAGGCGCTGAAGGTCAAGCGCACCGTACAGGTAGGCGAGCTGGCCGACGGCAAGGCCACCGCCAACTTCACCGCCGATGTCAAGGGCACCCCGGTGGACTTCAAGGCCGACATTGCCTACGAGGGCGAGGGCGAGACCACCAAGGCGCACTACGTCACCGAGGTTTCCGTGAACATCCCGCTCATGGGCGCCGCCATCGAGCCGAAGGTGGCCGAGGCTCTGGGCGAGCTCTACAACAACGAGGCACAGCTGACCTCCGAGTGGATTTCCGCCAACCTCTAATATTTAACCTATGGCCGACCACGCTCATAACCTTCGCGCCACCCGCGGGGGCCGGACGGGTCGGCCTTTTGGCGTCATCACCCGGGGCACCACCAACCAGAACCGCCTGCGCAAGTGCGACCGCTGGCTGCTAGCCCACCCGCAGGTGTCGGCACTGCTGCGCGGCGCCGATGCCCCGCTGTGCCTGGACGTGGGCTACGGGGCCTCGCACACCACCACCGTGGAGTGGGCCCGGTGGCTGAGGCGGGCCAACCCGGGCGTGGACGTGCGCGGGCTAGAAATCGACCCGGAACGGGTGCTCCCGCCGCACGAGGGCGTGCGCTTCGAACTGGGCGGGTTTGAGCTGGCCGGCTACCGGCCGCACCTGGTGCGCGCGTTTAACGTGCTGCGCCAGTATGACGTGGACCAGGTGCCCGTGGCGTGGGCGGAGGTCACCGGCCGCCTGGCCCCGGGTGGGTTCTTCGTGGAGGGCACCTGCGACGAGGTGGGCCGGCTGTGCACGTGGATCCTCCTCGATGCCACCGGTCCGCGAACGCTCACGCTGTCCTGGGACCCGCACCACGTGGCGGCGCCATCGGAGCTGGCGCAGCGCCTGCCCAAGGCGCTCATCCACCGCAACGTGCCGGGCGAGCCCATCCACGCGCTGCTCCAGGCCGCCGATGCCGCCTGGGATGCCGCCGCCGGCTGGGCCCCGCACGGCCCCCGGGTGCGCTGGCGCCAGGCGCACGCTCAGCTCATCGCGCAAGGCTGGCCGCTGCGGCCGCATCGGCGCAGGTTGAGCGATAATTGCCTGAGTATCGCCTGGGAGCACGTGGCGCCGCACTAACGTGCACGAGAAGTTGCACGAGAAGGCTGGGCGCGGCACGATGGGTGGCTATGGCAGCTAAGAAATCCGCCGCTTCAACGGCGTGGAAGATTGTCCTCGGGTTCCTCGTGGGCCTGCTCGTGCTCGTGCTCATCGTGGAGCTGGGCCTGCGCTGGTATCTGTCGAGCCAGATGACCAAGGCATCGCCTGCGGGCGCGGAGCCCGAGGTCAGTTTCGGGGCGACCCCGCTGGTGTTGGGGCTCGCGCGCGGGGAATTGACCCAGATGGAGATGCACATCCCGTCCACGCTGCGCATCGAGGGTCAGGAGGCCACGGGGCAGCCGGCTTCCGATGTCCGCCTGGAGGGGGTGGGCCTCGGCCAGAACCCGACGGCGCGGCACCTGGTGGCCTCGAGCACTATCCCGGATGATTTCCTGCTGGTGACGCTGCAAAAGGGCATCGCGGAGCAGTCCGGCTATGACATGCTGGGCAACGTGGTCATCACCGACATCGTGGCCAACCAGGCTGCCGATACCGTGGACGTAGAATTCGGCGGCGGGCTCTTCACGCTCACGCTGGACCCTAAGACCGTGGACGGCCAGCTGCAGTTCACCGCCACCAGCTCGAAGCTGCTGGCCTGGGAGCTGCCGCAGGAGGCCACCTCGGCTATCTCCGATGCCTTGCAGCAAGGGATGGCCGATCAGTTCGGCGGCGGCGACTTGGAGTTCGCGGACGTCGAGGTCCTCGACGGCGAGGTCAAGTTCACGCTCGAGGGCCAGGATGTGCCACTCAACGAGCTGAACTCGCAGTTCGGCGGCTTAGGCCAGGGCGTCGAGCACGCCACCTCTTAAAGGCCTAGACGGCTACGGCCTCGGCCCCGGCGTCGAGCGCCGCGATGATGGCATCGGTATCGGCGCCCGGTACCCGCGCCACCCAGGCAAGCTGCGGGGCGGTCAGGGCGGCAGGCTCCGCGATGATGAGGTCGTAGCCCGCGCGCGCCGCCAGCTCCTGCAGGCGGTCAGCCCCCAGGCCACTAGTGTCGAGCAGCAGCAGGCCCAGCCGCGCCGGCGGCGGGCACGCGTCCCGGATGGCCACCAGATCCGAGAGCACGGAGTTGGGGTCTGTGAGCTTCCCGTCGACGCACACCCACACCTCCGCCGCCCCGGTCTGGATGGCCAAGCGGGCCTCGGCGGCCTTGACCAGCGTGTGGTGGCGCCCCGTCGGGTAGCCCGCCACGGCGATAACCCGCTCATAGCCCGCATTCACCGCGTGCGCGATGTAGGTGGGGGCCACCACGGCGGCGGGGACGGCGGCCGGGGCGGGCACGGGGGCATCGGCAGCCCAGGCCAGGGTGCGGGTGGCCAGCCACTCCTCGTCATTCATGCGGGCTTACCAGCCGTAGTTGCCATTGAGGATGTTTTTAATCTGGGGGCGCACGTCAAACCAGTAAATGCCGATGACCACCGCGCCCACCCAGGTCAAGAAGGTCAGGCCCGGCAGCGGCAGGAGCAGCACCGCGGCGGAGACGGCCAGCAGGCCGGCCCACACGCCCTTCGGCTGGCGGTCGGCGGCAGCGAAGGCATCCTCGCGCGTGGTGAGCACCAGCACCGCGCCCACCAGGCCGGCGATGCCCGTGAGCATGTACACGGCCAGGTAGAGGTAGTTGATGGAATGGGCGAGCGTCATAGCGATGTCCATGGGGCCTTCTTCTTAATCGTGGTATTCAGTGGCGATGACTTCGCCCTCGATGATGTTGTCGGTGGGGCGGGAGCGGATCTTGCCCAGCAGCTCGCCTGCGCCCTGCCGGGCCTGGCCTAGTACCTCGCCCAAGTTCTGGCGGGCGGCGGCAAATTCTGGCGATGCCACCGCGGCATCGGCAGCCCGGCGCACCGAGGCCCCGGCCTGCTTCAGCGAGTGCTTAAAAGACACGGTGATGTCCCCTTCCCTTAAAAGATCAGCTGGTTAATAGTGTAGATAACCAGGCCGGCGAGCGCACCGACCACGGTGCCGTTGAGGCGGATGAACTGCAGGTCCTTGCCCACCATCAGCTCGATGTTCTCGCTGGCCTCGGTGGCGTCCCAGCGCTTGATGGTCTCCGGGATGATCGCGATGAGGTCGGGGGCGAACTTGTCCACCGCGTAGTGGGCGGCCTTGTCTACTAGGGCGTCGGCCTTGGCGAGGGCCTGCGGGTCATCGAGAAGCTTGTGGCCGAGCTCGCGCAGCTTGTCTACTAGCTTGGTGCGCAGGAAGGAGTCCGGGTCGCGCAGCTGCTCCGACAGGGAGTCGCGGACGGTGTCCCAGATGGCGCCGGGGGCTTGCTGCATCTGGCGGGAGGCGAGCATCTCCTGCTTGATGGACTCGACGCGCTCGCGCATCTGCGGGTCCCACTGCAGGTCCTGGGCCAGCTGGCCCAGCCCGCGGCGGATGGCCAGGCGGGCCTCGTGGTTGCCGTCGGCCTGGACTTCTTGCGTCCAGCCGACGAGCTCGCGGTAGACCTTCTCGCCCACCAGTTCCCGGGCAAAGCGCGGGGCCCAGCCGGGCATGCGCTCATCGATGAGCGTGACCACGGGCTCCTCCATGTCGAGGACCTTCTGGCTGGCCCAGGCGACGAGGTCATCCTCGACGGGGCGGGCCTTGCCCTCGGCGATGAAGGTCTCGAGCAGGCGGCCGGCGGGCGGGCCCCACTCGGGCTCGGTGGCGCGGAAGATGACCTGGGTCTGGATGAGCTCGGCGGCCTCGTCGCGGTCGATGTCGTGGAGCACGCTGTCGAGGCGCTGGGCGACCTGCTCGGCTAGGCGCTCCGCGGTGCCGGGGGTAACCAGTTGGGTGGCGGCCCACCGGGGCAGCTGGGCATCGTGAATCTTTTGCCCCAAAGCCTGCGGCGTGAGGAACTGTTCGCGCACGAAGTCGCTCAAGGCGTCGCCCACGCGGTCCTTGTTGTTGGGGATGAGCGCGGTGTGCGGGATGGGGATGCCCATGGGGTGGCGGAAGAGCGCGGTGACGGCGAACCAGTCCGCGAGGCCGCCGACCATGCCGGCCTCCGCGGCGGCGCGGACGTAGCCCACCCATGCCGGGGCCTGGCCAGTGGACTGCCACCAGGAGCAGGCCAGGAAGATGATCGCGGCACCGATGAGCAGGCTCAGCGCGATGGTCTTCCACTTGCGCAGCGACGCCCGCCGGGCCTCCTCCTGCGGCGGCGATGCCAGCAGCGGGGTCTGGGTGGTGCGGTGGCTCATGTGTTACTCCTCGTTCCCGCCGGCGGGTTTCCGGCGTGTATTACACAATAACCAGGATGCCCCTGGGCTGAGGAATTGACCGCCCACCAGGGACTTACCCCCAGATTCGGGCACAGGCCTCGGCGGCCAAAGCTTCCTGTTTACCGGATTGCTTATCGGTTCGCCACCCCAGCCTGGCGGCCGGGCGGGCGATCTGTGGATAACTGCTTCGGTGCCCAATCCATTGGGCAAAAATTAGGGGTTATCCACAGGGCGAAAACCGGCTTCAGTTTTCCGGGCCTGCAGCCCTAGAAAAGAGCTTCTGGGGCCTTTAATCTGCAAGGCATGAACGCATACAAGGACTACCTCGCGGCCACC
>CAVFKS010000025.1:18322-22906 GCA_963623015.1 Clostridia bacterium | reverse complement strand
AGCTGGACTTCGTCGAGGAGCTGGGCTCGGACTCCTATCTCTACGGCAAGCTCGTGGGCGGCGGGGACCTGGGCTCTTCCGCCGAGGACGTCGCCGAGGCCGGCCAGGTGGTCGTGCGTGCGCTGCCGAATACCGCCCCGGCCCCCGGCACGGTCTTCCACGCCCGCATCGCGGCTGGCGGCCAGCACAACTTCTCCTACGCCACCGGCGTGCGCCTGCCGTAGCCTTGAGGGTAGGTTGTCATGGCTGAGTCCATGCGCATTTCTTCGTCGACCTACGCGGTCTCCCTGCTGCGCCTGCCGTGGGGCCTGCCTCTGGAGGAGTGGCCGGCGGAACTCATCGTCGCGCTGCCGCGGGGCATCTCGCGGCACGTGGTGCGTTTCGTCGGGCTGGAAAAACGCGAAGATCGCGGAGTGGTGGCGATCAAAGAGATCGGGGTGCGCACCGCCCACCACGAGCACCGCATGCTGCGTGAGCTGCAAAGGCTGGGCGCGCCGGCGGTAGTGCCCGTGGCGGTTATCACCGGGCGTACCCCCGAAGACCCGGACTCCGGGGAACTGACCGCCGCCTTGGTGACTGAACACCTGGAATACTCGCTGCCTTACCGCGAGGTATTCTCGGGCACCCTCACCCCTGAGATCGCCGAAAAGCTCATCCGCGCGCTGTCGATGCTCCTGGTGCGTCTGCACCTGCTCAATTTCTTCTGGGGTGATGTTTCCCTTTCCAACACGCTCTTCCGGCGCGACGCCCATACCTACTCGGCCTACCTCGTCGATGCCGAGACGGGGGAGTTCCAGCCCCGGCTGAGTTCTCACCGGCGCCTCTATGACGTGGAGATCGCCCGGGTCAACGTCATCGGCGAGCTCATGGATCTCCAGGCCGGCGGGCTCATTAGCGAGGATATCGACGTTATCGCCCTAGGCGGGCTGGTGGAGTCGACGTACCTGGAGCTGTGGGAGGAGCTCACGGCCCGCGAGGACATCGCTTCGACGGAGTCCTGGCGGGTGGGCGCGCGCATCGACAGGCTCAATGCCTTAGGCTTCGACGTTGGCGAGCTGCGCCTCGATCGGGCCGATACCCAGCGGGTGTCCATGAAGCCCGCCGTGGTGGAGCCGGGCCACCACCACCGGCGACTAGCGGAGCTGACCGGCCTGCAGGTCGAAGAGAACCAAGCCCGCCGCCTGCTCAACGCCATCCAGGCCTACCGCGCGCTCGAGCTCGGCAACGAGGTGCCCTTAGAACAGGCCGCACACCGCTGGCTCAGCGACGAATACGAGCCGACCGTCGCCGCCGTGCCCGCCTCGCTTTCGGCCAAGCTGGAGTCGGCGCAGGTCTTCCATGAGGTCACTGACCACCGGTGGTTCCTAGCCGAGCGGCGCGGCGGGTTCGTGCCCATGCGCGAGGCCGTGGAGTCCTATATCCGGGAGGTCCTGCCGTCCCACCGGGACGAGGCGCGGCTGCTCGGCCCCACCGACTAGGCCCGCTCACCGCCTGGGCCGTGGGGCGGCGGGCCAAACGGGCATCGGCAGGCGGGTTAGTTGTGGGTTCGGGCGATCGGGAGCGGGGGACTGTGACCGAATGGGCGCCCGATCGCGCCTACTAGCCCCATTCAGGGTGGATTTTTGCCCGTCCGGGTATGTACATAGTCACAGGATTGCCCGGGGGCTTGGGGCTTGTGCGCCATCTCACTAGGCTGGTAGGCGAGCCTTCTAGCTAACAGTTGTTTAGCCCTAGAAGCACGCGCCACAAGGCGCTTATCTCATGGACACTGATGCGCCGCGGCCGGGAATCCTTCGCCGGGGTGACATCACTTAGCGAAAGATGAGGACACGATGAAGCGTATGAACCGCATTGCATCGGTAACCCTGGCTTCCGTACTGGCGGCATCCACCCTGGTTGCCTGTTCCAGCGACTCCGACGACGGGGCCGGCTCGGTCTACTTCCTGAACTTCAAGCCCGAGCAAGAGGCCGCCTACCAGGCCATCGCCAAGGAGTACACCGCAGAGACCGGCACCGAGGTCAAGATCGTCACCGCCGCCTCCGGCTCCTACGAGCAGACCCTCAAGGCCGAGGTCGGCAAGGACGACGCCCCGACCCTGTTCCAGGTCAACGGCCCGGCCGGGTTCATCACCTGGCAGGACTACATGGCTGATATCTCCGATACCGAGGTGGCCAAGCAGCTCAACGCGGATGTGCCGGCCCTGACCGGGGACGACGGCGCCGTCAAGGGCGTGCCTTTTGCGGTTGAGGGCTTCGGCATCATCATCAACGAAGAGATCTTCGACAAGTACTACGCCACCCCGGACGCCGTGGTGAAGTCCACCGAAGAGATCAACAGCTTCGAGACCCTCAAGAAGGTCTCCGAGGACATGCAGTCCAAGAAGGACGAGCTGGGCATCGACGGCGCGTTCGCCTCGACCTCCCTGGCCTCCGGTGAGGACTGGCGCTGGCAGACCCACCTGGCCAACGCCCCCATCTGGCAGGAGTTTGAGGACAACAACGCCGAGGACATGACCGACGTGGAGTTCAAGTACAACGAGAACTTCCAGAACCTCTTCGACCTCTACCTGAACAACTCCACGGTGGAAAAGACCCTGGCGCCGTCCAAGAACGTCTCCGACTCCATGGCTGAGTTTGCCCAGGGCAAGGCCGCCATGGTCCAGAACGGCAACTGGGCCTGGTCCCAGATCTCCGAGACCGACGGCAACGTAGTCAAGGAAGACAAGATCAAGTTCCTGCCCATGTACATGGGCCTGCCGAACGAGGGCGACTTCGGCCTCAACGTCGGCACCGAGAACTACCTGGCCGTCAACGCCGAGGCCTCCGAAGCCGACCAGGCTGCGACCAAGGACTTCATGGACTGGCTGTTCACCTCCGAGGCCGGCAAGACGCACGTCGTCAATGACCTGGGCTTCATCGCCCCGTTCAACAGTTACGGCGAGGAAGATGTCCCGGCCGACCCGCTGGCTCAGCAGGTCAATGAGGCCATCAACGGCGACAAGACCACCATCCCGTGGGCATTCCAGTACTTCCCGTCCCAGCAGTTCAAGGATGACTTCGGCCAGGCTCTGTCCGGCTACGCATCCGACAACCTGACCTGGGCCGAGGTAGTCGAGCAGTTCGTTGCCGACTGGAGGGCCGAGAAGGAAGCTAACTGGCAGTAGGCCGGTTGAAATCCTGAAGCTTTAAACCCCTCCCGCGCCCGGGGTAGGATCTACCCCGGCCCGTGGGGGCGTGCACTGCCTGTCCGGACGCATCCGGGCCGGTTGTGGTCGCCCCCAACCGCACCCGCGGCGCCCCGCCGCAAAATTTCGCACAAAAGAATGAGTACACCATGCAAGCAACACTGAAGAAGTACTTCCCGGTATTTGTTCTGCCCACGCTGCTGGCGTTCCTGATCGCGTTCCTCGTTCCCTTCGTCATCGGGTTTTTCCTCTCGTTTACGAAGTTCACGACGATCACCAACGCCAAATGGGTCGGCATCTCCAACTACCAGAAGGCCTTTTCCGAGCGGGAGGGCTTCGTCGAGGCCTTCGGGTTTACCCTCCTAGTGGTGGTCGTCTCCGTCATCACCGTCAACGTCATCGCCTTCGCGCTGGCCTGGTTCCTAACCCGCAAGCTTAAGGGCACGAACTTCTTCCGCACGGTGTTTTTCATGCCCAACCTCATCGGCGGCATCGTGTTGGGCTATACCTGGCAGACGATGATCAACGCCGTCCTGGCGAACTGGTCGACCACGATTACCGCCGACTGGAAGTTCGGCTACGCCGGCCTCATCATGCTCATTAATTGGCAGCTCATCGGCTACATGATGATCATCTACATCGCCGGCCTGCAAAACGTCCCGCCGGAGCTCATCGAGGCCGCTGAGCTCGACGGCGTGAGCAAGTGGGAGCTGCTGCGGCACGTGACCATCCCGATGGTCATGCCCTCGATTACCATCTGCCTGTTTTTGACCCTGTCGAACTCCTTCAAGCTCTTCGACCAGAACCTAGCACTAACCAATGGCGCTCCGGGCGGCCAGACCGAGATGGTGGCCCTCAACATCGTCAACACGCTGTTTAACCGCATGAACGTCGAGGGCGTGGGCCAGGCTAAGGCAGTCATCTTCGTGGTCGTGGTGGTAGCGATTGCCTACTTCCAGCTGCGCGCCACCCGTGACAAGGAAGTAGAGGCCTAAGCCATGACCCAGCCAACTGCACTCAAGCCTGGCGATGCCGCCCCCAAGCCCGCCAAGACTGCCAAGGCCGACGAGTCCCGCATGTCCGGCCCGGCCAAGGGCCTCATCTACGCCCTGCTGGTGTTTTTCACGGTGGTCTTCGTAGGCCCCATCCTGTTTATCCTGTTGAACTCCTTCAAGTCGAAGTTTGCGATCGCCACCGATCCTTTCTCCATCCCGACCGGTGACATCTTCGTCGGCGTGGAAAACTTCCTGGTAGGCCTCAACAAGCAGGGCTTCTTGGAGGCGGCCTGGTGGTCGTTCTTCATTACCATCTTGTCCGTCATCGTCATCGTCTTCTGCTCGGCGATGACCGCCTACTACATCACCCGCATCAAGGCCTGGTGGACCACGGCCCTGTACTA
>CAVFKS010000025.1:16450-18312 GCA_963623015.1 Clostridia bacterium | reverse complement strand
GTGGTCTCGATGATCATCCCCTTCCAGATGGTCATGTTCCCCACGGTCAAGGTGGCAGACATGCTGCACCTCAACAACCCGCTGGGCATCGTGGTGCTCTACCTGGGCTTCGGCTCGGGCCTGTCGGTGTTCATGTTCGCCGGCTTCGTCAAGTCCATCCCGCTGGAGATCGAGGAGGCCGCCATGATCGACGGCTGCGGTCCGCTCCAGAACTACTTCCGGGTGGTCATGCCCATGCTCAAGCCCACCGCGGTGACGGTGGCCATCCTCAATGCCATGTGGGTGTGGAACGACTACCTGCTGCCGTACCTGGTCATTGGCCTGTCCACCCGGTACAAGACCATCCCGGTGGTCATCCAGACCTTCGTGGGCTCCAACGGTAACCGCGACATGGGTGCCATGATGGCCATGCTGGTCCTGGCCATCATTCCGATCGTGGTCTTCTACGTTGCCATGCAGAAGTACATCATCGAAGGCGTGGCCGCCGGCGCCGTCAAGGGCTAAGCCGCACGCGCCGCCTGGGCCCCGTCTTTCCGACCGCAAGGCGCGGCCTAAAGCGGTTTTCGGGGCATCGGCAGGCTAGGGTAGGGGCTTATGAATAGGTTCATCGGGCCCGAGTCCAAACTGTACGAGGCCCTGAGTCTCTTTGCGGACCTGGTGGTCATCAACCTGCTGATGGTGGCCACGAGCTGGCCGGTGGTAACCGGCGGACTCTCGCTGCGCGCCGGCCACCGAGTGCTCGGCGCGATGGCCGGGGAGGAAGGCTCCAAGCCCGCAGCAACCTTTGTGCGTGGCCTCCTGGTGCGCCCGGCGGGCACGACCGCGTGGTGGCTGGCGAGTCTGGCGGTGGCGGGCCTGGGAGCCTATGAGTTGTGGGTCATCTCGCGCGCCGGCCTAGGGGAGGGCATGGCGTTGGTGCTGCGCGCGGCGGTGCTCTCCGGGCTTTTGGTGTGGGCGGGGATTACGGTGTGGTTTTTCCACGGCGACGATGCCGCGCCGCTGCGCCGCCGGGTTCTCACCGCCGCTTGGGGTGCGGTGGCGCACCTGCCACGCACGGCGCTAGCGCTGCTTCCGTGGCTGGCCCTAGTGGCGTTCCCGCTGGTGTTTCCGGCGCAGCTGGGGGCATATGTCTTCTTCGTGATCGTCATCGGCCCGGCGCTGGCGGTGTATCTCAGTGAGCTCGCGCTGACCGGGTTGGTACGGCAAAGCCCCGGCACCGAGTAGGTACCGGGGCAAGATCTTAGGCGACCTTATTTATTGGCCTCTTCCTGTTGCTGCTGTTCCTTGAGCAGGCGAGCGGCCGAACGGCGGCGGCTGCGCAGGGTCTCCATGCGCTGCTGCAGTAGCTCCTCGAGCTCGTCGATGCTGCGGCGCTCGAGCAGCATGTCCCAGTGGGTGCGCGGCGGCTTGACGGGCTTGGACTCGACGCCCTCGCCTTCCACCAGGGTGCCCCACTTGCCGTTCTTGCACAGCCATTCCTCGGGGATCTCGGCGTCGTCGGCGAAGGGGACTTCGTAGACATCGCCATCCTCGGTGCGGTACTTCACCATCTGGCGCGGCGCAAGATCGTGATCACGGTCAGTTTCGTAGCTTACGGCGCCCATGCGGCTGCCACGGAGTACGCGATCTGCCATTGCCTCATCATCCTTTACTGGGTTAGTCTAGACGGGTTAGTCAAGCGCGGCCCGGGGGTGGGGTTACGCATTGCAAGACATATAAGTATAACGGACAGACCGCGCCATTTGTTCCCATGGGGTGGGGTTTGGGCTAAGGTAAACGGCGTGATGCACACACACCGCCCAGCCGAGCCGAAGCCGCGGCCCACCTGCCAATGGTGCGGCAAGGAACTGGCGCCGGCCGGG
>CAVFKS010000025.1:0-16440 GCA_963623015.1 Clostridia bacterium | reverse complement strand
CTGGGCGGGGGCGCCCGCGGAAGTTCTGCAGCCCCTCGTGCAAGCAGCGCGCCTATGAGCAGCGGCACAACGTGCTGGGAACACAAATCCCGGCCGATGCCGTCATCATGACCAAGGAGCGAGCCAGCGGGCTGCGCGACGGGCTTTTCGAGCTGCGCTGCGCGGCCGAGGACGTTGCTACCGCGGCTCGCGAGGGCGCTACGCAGGAAGAAATTGAGCAGTTATGCGGCGAGGTAGTAGACATGGCCCGCCGCCTAGAGGAATTGAAGTAGGTCTCAGTGAAGAAGCTGTTGGGAAACCGCAAGCTGGTCATCTCGTTATTCGTGGTGGTCATCGTGGCGCTGACGCTGGTGGCCATCGTGCCGCTGGTGTTTTCGCTGTTCGTCGGCCGCGGCGTGCAGACCGGGCCGGTAAACGCGGACCGGGCGCGGGAGGCATCGGTAGGCGTAGACGGCACCTGGGAAGTCGTGCAGGGCAGCTCGCGCAACTATAGCTCCGTGGGCTTTACCTTCAACGAGGTCCTGCCGGGTGAGAAGACCACGACTTCGGGTTCGACCACGAATGTTATCGGCCAGGCCGTCATTTCCGGCGAGGTGCTCGAGCAGGCCCGCGTGAGCGTGGACATGACCAAGCTGACCACGGACAAGAAGGTCCGTGACCAGAACATGAAGACGAAGCTGTTTGAGACCGGCGAGTTCCCGGAGGCCACCTTCGAGCTGACCGAGCCCGTCGATGTCTCTGGCGTACCCGTCGACGGCACGCCCGCCGAGGTCGACGTTGCCGGCGATCTGGAGATCAAGGGCGTGACCCAGCCGGTCGAGGGCACGTTTACCGTGCTGCGCGATGGCGCCGATCTGGTAGTCGGCGGGGACATCCCGATCAACCGCCTGGATTTCGATGTCGTGACCCCGGAGTTCATCGCCGCCACGATTGAGGAAGAAGGCGCGATTAACATCCGCCTGTCGCTGCGCCAGGCCGACGGCGAGTAGGCGGCGGCGACCGTGACTCAGAAAATCATTCCGCTCATCTGGCTGCGCCTGGCGGTGTTGGTGGGCTTTAGCATCTTCGTGGCCGCGCAGGATATGTGGATCGTTACCGCCATTGCGATCGTTCTTACTCTGATCACTGTGGCGCAGTTGGTCATCGTGTACCGCAACCGTTAGAAGCGCCCGGCCGCACACGCACAATTTCGTAACAGTTACTAAAAGGTGGCGAATATCCAAGGGGCCAAGCCGGGGAATATGGGCCCGCCGTGCACTTGTGGCCTTCGGGGCGCCTGGCGCAGAATTCCCGGCATGCCGTCCGGGACCTGCGCGCAAATCCGACGCTGCGCGGCTGGAAAGCATCGGTCAATCGGCAGGGCCGGCCAGGCAAAGATCTAGCCAAGCGATGTCGAGCCCGCCGCATGGCGGCAGGTGGAAGCTGAGCGGAGGCCCCGATAACACAGGCGTCGCCAAATCCCCACGGCAATAAATGTCCGATAATGTACATTATGTCATTTTAGATTTGTGGGAGCATCCCCCCGTGCGGGCCGTCGGCTGGTAAATTTGCCGATCCTAAATGCGAGCCGCTAGCCGATGCCCGCCTAGACTGGTTGCCATGACTACTCAGCACATCGTGGATAAGCCTTCGCGGGCGGCATTGTTTCTAGTCCTTGATATCAACCCCGGCGGCGAAGGTGCCGTGCGGGATCTGATCTCTGGCTTCAAGGGTCTGGTCAAGTCCGTTGACTTTCGCTATGCCGAGGAAGATCTCTTCGCGGTCCTGGGCATCGGCGCCAAGGCGTGGCCGCGCCTGACGTCGGCCCCGGCGCCCGAAAAGCTGCGCGAGTTCCAGGAGCTGCGCGGCTCCCACCACGTCGCACCGTCCACCCCTGGCGACCTACTATTCCACTTCCGCTCCAACTCCTATGACATCTGCCATGAGCTTGCCTTCCAGCTGCTGCGCAAGCTGGGCGATGCCGTCAGCGTCGTCGACGAGACCCAAGGGTTCAAGTACCTGGACCGCCGGGACCTGCTGGGGTTCGTGGACGGCTCGGCCAACCCGACCAATGAAGATGCGCTAGCCTCCGTGCGTATCCCGGAAGATGGCGACTACCCCGGCGGGTCTTATGTCACCGTCCAGAAGTACCTACATGACCTCAAGTCCTGGGCAGACCTTTCCACCGAGGAACAAGAAAAGGTCATTGGCCGCTCCAAGATCGATGACATCGAGATGGACGACGATACCAAGCCCACGAACTCTCACGTGGCGCTCAACGACTTGGACGAGGACATCTACCGCGAGAACATGGTCTTCGGATCCTTCGCCGCCGGCGAGATGGGCACCTACTTCATTGGCTACGCCTACGATCCCGCGAACATCGATGAGCGCCTGAGCAACATGTTCATCGGTAACCCGCCGGGCAACTATGACCGCATCCTGGACTTCTCCGTGGCTGTGACCGGCACGAATTTCTTCGTGCCTAGTGTCGAGCTGATGGGCTCCTTCGACGAGCTCCCACCCGCACAGGGCTAAGTCCTCTGCTGGCCGGCCCTGGGGCTGCACCTCCTGCAAGGGGTGCGGCCCCTTTGTCTTGAGCGCATGCCTCTCTCCTGACTCTAACGCCCGACGTTGTCTCATTACACGGACTTGATTTCTCATATGTCGGAATAGTAGTCTCGTTTTTACTAAACCGAACAGACGATAGAAAAGAGGTTGCTCCCGTGACTTTGACCACCTCGGCGGCCGCACCGCCGGCCAGTACTGGAAACCAACTAACTTCCCGGGACCGAACCCGCGTGGCTTTTGCCTCGACCATTGGCACCACCATCGAGTTCTACGACTTCTACATCTATGCCACGGCAGCTGTGGCAGTCTTTCCTTTTCTCTTCTTCCCCGCCACTGAGGACCCCACCGTGGCGCTGCTGCAGTCCTTCGCGACCTTCGGCCTGGCGTTTATCGCCCGCCCCCTGGGCTCGATCGTCTTCGGCCACTTCGGCGACCGCATCGGCCGCAAGGCCACCCTGGTCGCGGCCCTTTTGACGATGGGCGTGGCCACCTTCATCATCGGCCTGCTGCCCACCTATCAGACCGCGGGCCTGCTGGCCCCGGCTCTGCTGGCTTTGATGCGCTTCTGCCAGGGCCTGGGCTTAGGCGGCGAGTGGTCCGGCGCGGCGCTGCTGGCCTCCGAGACCGCCAAGGAAGGCAAGCGCGCCTTCGCCGCGATGTGGCCGCAGTTCGGCGCCCCCTTCGGGTTCTTCCTGGCCAACGGCTTCTTCCTGACGTTGGTGGCCACTATGGACTACTCGCGCGGGGATACCACCGGCGCCTTCATGGAATGGGGCTGGCGCCTTCCGTTCTTAGGATCCGCCGTCATGGTCCTCATCGGCCTATACGTCCGCCTGAAGCTGGAGGAGACCCCGGTCTTCCGCCAGGCCATGGACGAGGGCAAGAAGGCCAAGACTCCCCTGGTCGACGCCTTTACCACCGCCTGGAAGCCCATGATCATCGGCACCTTCGTCATGGTCTCCTGCTACACCATGTTCTACCTGGTTACCACCTGGATCCTCTCCTACGGCATCGGCGATGACTCCAAGGGCCTGGGCCTGGGAATCCCGTACATCGACTTCCTGGAAATCCAGCTGGTCTCCATCTTCGCTTTCATCGCCGGCATCCCCGTAGCCTCGATCCTGGCCGACAAGGTCGGCCGCAAGCCCGTCCTCATCGCTACCTCCGTGCTCATGGCGGTCTTCGGCCTGTGTTTCCCGTTCTTCTTGAACATCGGCACTGCTACCACGGGCTCCGTGCTGGCCTTCCTGGTCACCGGCATGTTCATCATGGGACTGATCTTCGGCCCGATGTCCGCGGTCCTGCCGGAGCTCTTCCCCACTAACGTCCGATACACCGGCTCCGGGATCTCCTATAACGTCTCGTCCATCTTGGGCGCGGCCGTGGCGCCGTTCATCGCCACCTGGCTGGTGGCCAACTACTCCGTGGCGCACGTGGGCTACTACCTCATCATCGTCACGGGTGTTTCCCTGGTGGCTATCTGCATGATGAAGGAAATGTCCAAGCAGGACCTCGCACACGTCTAGGCTTAGCGCCCTTAAAAATCCGGCGCTAGCGGCGCCCGCCCCGATGGCGGTGCACGGCAGTAACGTGCACCGCCTCGAGCATTCCTAGGTCAAAGAGCGCGCCGCGCAGCGCAAACTGGTAGAGCCACAGCCGCCTAAATACGGCATCGAAGCCCGCCGCGGCCGCCTCCCGGGTGCGCCCGGCAAAAAACGAGCGCTGCTGCGCCAGCCCCTCGGCGTAATGGGATCCGGAGTAGACCTCCGAGATAATCCGCAGGCCCGTGGCCTGCTCGCAACACTCGCGCAGCTGCTCCATCGTCAGCAGGTCGAGGTTCGGCCACACATACGCCTTGAGCGCGGCCAGGCTGTCGCGCCCCGGCGCACTCAACTTCTCCGTGGCCAACACGCTTTGCACCACCGCGCGCCCGTTGGGGTGCAGCAGTCGGTCCAGCGCGGCAAAGTAGCGGCGCTTATCCTTGCGCGTTAGGGTCTCCACCAGCTCCACGCTGACGATGCCGTCATAGCGCCCCCGCCACGTTTTCGCACCCGGGATTGCCTCCGGCACCAGCTCCACGTGCACGCTATCGGCAGCCCCCGCCAGCACCAGGTACTCCTTGGTCGCGGTGGCCATCGCCGGGTCGGCGGTGAGTACGTCGACGATGGCGCGGCGGTCGGCCGCCTGCACGGCCGCGCGGGCCCCGGAGGCCGGGTAGACCAGCACGTGGGAGCCGGTGCCCACCCGGGCGGCATCGACAAGCCACTGGGCGGCGCGCTCCTGGGCTGAGCCCAGATCGTCGCGGTCCACGGCATGCGGGGCACTGAGCGTGGTCACATCCACGAAGTGGGACTTCGGCGTACCGCGGCCGGAGGACTTGGTGGCCACCGAGTTGCGCACCGTGGTGGGCACGCCGGTGGAATAGATGCCGGGGTGCGGGGAGATACCATCGCCGGCATAGAGCCGCACCAGCTCATGGGGCAGCTCGCCCCCGGTGGCGGGGACATCGGCCACCGCGGGCGTCTTCGGGTGGAAACCGACCTTTAATAGGGCGCGCAGGACCCGCTGGAGCCCCTCGGGGCTGGGGGCGGTCCACTCCCCGGCCAGGTAGGACTCGGCCAGCCCCGTCCAGCCGCTGGCGGCAAGGCGCGTAAACAGCCCGTCATGATGGATGACCAGATCGGGCTCGTCTCCCTCGAGGTTTAACTCCGCATCCGCGCAGGCCTGTGCGAACTCGGCCTCGGCGCGGCGGGATCGCACCCCGGTAAAGCGCAGGCGCGGCAGCTCGGCCACGCCCGGCCAGGCGGCGGCGTCGATGGCATCGAGGGTAAAGGGCTCCATAAGGCTCTTAGTCTAGGGGCCACGGCGGGTTGGGTTCGTGCGCCATGCCGTGCGGGATCCGCCCGTATGGGCCCCAAGGAGACCCGAACTGTGACACGGGTTGCGCCGGCTACTACACTTGAGCAAGCACCACAAGGTTAGTAAAGATTTTTAGAGAGGTTTCACACTTTTATGGCTGACACTTCAGTGACCCCGTTCCGCCCTAATGGCGGTCGCCACCACGTCGTTATCATCGGCGCCGGCTTCGGCGGCCTCAATGCCGCGAAGCAGCTCAAGAACGCCGACGTCGACGTCACCATCATCGACAAGAAGAACCACCACCTATTCCAGCCGATGCTCTATCAGGTGGCCACCGGCATGATTTCGGCAGGTGAAATCTCCCCGTCCACCCGCCAGATCCTGCGCGATCAGGACAACGCTAACTTCGTCAACGCCGAGGTCACGGACCTGAACCTCGAGGACAAGACCGTCACCGCGGAGCTTGATGGCACCGTGCGCACCTACGGCTATGACTCGCTCATCGTTGCCGCCGGCGCCGGCCAGTCCTACTTCGGCAATGATCACTTCGCCGAGTTTGCACCGGGCATGAAGACGCTTGACGATGCCCTGGAGCTGCGCGCCTCCATCATGACGGCGTTCGAGAAGGCCGAGCTAGTCGATGACCCGGCCGAGCGCGAGAAGCTGCTGACCTTCGTCATCGTCGGCGCCGGCCCGACCGGCGTGGAGCTGACCGGCCAGATCGCTGAGCTCTCCCGCCGCGCGTTTACTGACGCCTACTCCAATTTCGCTCCCGCCTCCGCGAAGATCTACCTGCTCGACGGCGCGCCGCAGGTGCTGCCGCCGTTCGGCAAGCGCTTGGGCCGTTCTGCGCAGCGCACCCTGGAGAAGCTGGGCGTCGACGTGCGTCTCAACGCCATGGTGACCGACGTCAACGAGACCTCGGTGACCTACAAGGACATGAAGACCGACAAGGAAGTCACCCTCGACGCCAACGTCAAGATCTGGTCCGCCGGTGTGGCCGCTTCCCCGCTGGGCAAGCTCATCGCCGAGCAGGCCGGCGTGGAGACCGACCGCGCAGGCCACGTCATGGTCAACGAGGATCTGACCGTGGGCGAGTACTCCGATGTCTACGTCGTAGGCGACATGATGGGCCTCAACCGCCTGCCGGGCCTGGCCCAGGTGGCCATCCAGGGCGGCAACCACGCCGCTAAGCTCATCAAGGCCAAGGTCGACGAGGACTCGTCTGCCAACACCAAGGAGGCCTTCGACTACTTCGACAAGGGCTCCATGGCCACCGTCTCCCGCTTCAACGCGGTGGTGAAGATGGGCAAGACCGAGTTCACCGGCTTCATCGCCTGGGTGGCTTGGCTGGCGCTGCACATCACCTACCTGGTGGGCTTCCACAACCGCGCAACCACCGCGATTAACTGGATTGCCAACACCATCTCCCGCGAGCGCCCGCACCTGGAGTTCACCCAGCAGATGCGCGTGGCCCGCAACGTCCTCGACTCCGTCGACGACGAGGCTAAGGGCGACTCCGAGTAGTCCGTCCCAGATACCAGAACCGGGCCGCACCCTCCCACCTAAGTTGTAGGAGGCGTGCGGCCCGCTTTCTCGCGTGTGAGCCCCACGCTAGTTCAACAGGCCCGCGCCCGGCCGGGTCAGCGTGGCCACCAGGAACGTCGAGTTAGGAGTGAAGGGCTTTAGGTCCCAGGAAGAGTACGTGTAATCTACGCGGAAGCCAACCTCGCGGGCCAAGTCCAACAGGTCGCTAAACTCCCAGCCGCGCCCGGATCCGAGCCCCACCACGAAGCGGCCACCTGGCTTGAGGGCCTCAAAGACATGCCGGAAGGCAGACTCGCGGCCGTCTTCAGCCAGGAACCCCACTACGTTGCCGGCGGCGACCGCGATGTCAAAGCCGCGGCCGGGGATCTCGTCTTCCGAGAGATCGCCTACGACCCACTCGGCGTCCGGGTAGTCCTCCTGCGCATGGCCGATGAGGATGGGGTCGACGTCCACGCCGAGCACCTTGTGCCCGCGGCGGGCCAGCTCCCCGCCCAGGCGGCCCGTGCCACAGCCGGCGTCGAGGACGAAGGATCCGCGCTCAAGCATGGCATCGACAAGCCGGGCCTCGCCGTGGATGTCCTTGCCCTGAGCCTCAAGGAGCTTCCATTTGCGGGCGAAATTCTCCGAATGCGCAGGGTTGGCGGTTGTGACTTCTTTCCAGGTAGGCATGAGGTTGAGTATACGGGGCCAAAGCGCGCTAGGATTAACGCGCCGCTGAAAAACCCGCGCGCGTGAGACCATTTGTGCGCCGCCGAGACCGTCAAGGGAGGCAGATCCATGGCTGGAGTCCCATCTCCGTTCAAGCCCCGCAAGCCGAAGGAACCTGCACCCCAGGTCTCGCGCCTGAAGGTGCCGGTGGAGCGTGCCATTGAGCACTGCCGCGTCTTCGTCGACGGCGAG
This sequence comes from Clostridia bacterium, assembly GCA_963623015.1. Taxonomy (GTDB): domain Bacteria; phylum Actinomycetota; class Actinomycetes; order Mycobacteriales; family Mycobacteriaceae; genus Corynebacterium. The sequence continues at coordinate 8,583 of CAVFKS010000025.1, read as the reverse complement.
GCCCTGCCCGGCGAGTACACCCCGGAGTCCGCGCAGGCCGCCGTGGCCGAGTATGGCCGTGGTTTCGTGTGGGTGGGCCTGCATGAGCCCGATGACCACCAGATGACCTCCGTGGCGGAGGATTTCCGGATCCATGAGCTCATCGTGGAAGACGCCGTCCAGGCCCACCAGCGCCCCAAGCTGGAGCGCTACGATGATCAGCTCTTCGTGGTGGCCCGCTCCGTCAACTACCGCGACCACGACGAGGTCACCGACAAGCGCCAGATCATCTCCACCGGCGAGGTCCAAATGCTCATCGGCGCCGACTTCATCATCACCGTGCGCCACCGGGCGAAGCTGCCCAACTTGGCCTACATCATCGGCGAGGATCAGGACCTGGTCGAGCTGGGCCCGGTGGCTATGGCCTGGAAGGTCCTCGACATGCTGGTCGACCGCTACTCCGAGATCGCGCGCCTTCTGGCCATCGAGGTCGACGAGCTCGAGGAGATGGTCTTTACTCCCGACTCCCAGTTCGACATCGACCGCATCTACATGTTTAAACGCGAGGTGCTGGAGATGAAGCACGCGGTGGCCCCGCTGTCGGACGCGTTGAGCTCGATGATCAACAACCATAAGGACCTTATTTCCAAGCAGCTGCGCTCCTACCTGCGCGACGTCAACGACCACGAGCTAGTGGTCAAAGACGAGGTCGCCCACTTCGATGAGCGCCTGACTTCGCTTATCGATGCCTCCGTGGCCAAGGTCTCCATGCAGCAAAACGCCGACATGCGCACCATCTCCGCCGTGGTCGGCATGTGGGCGGCCCCGACTCTGGTGGCCGGCATCTATGGCATGAACTTCGACAAGATGCCGGAGCTGCACTGGGCGTTTGGCTATCCGATGTCCATCCTCATCATGGTGGTGGTCGTCGGCGTGCTGTGGGCGTGGTTCCGCAAGAATAAGTGGATTTAGCCCACCAACGCGCCAGCCGGGGTAGGCTCAGCGGGCATGGGAGACCAGCGAAGCGACATCACCATCTTCGGCGCCACCGGCCTGGTAGGCCGGCTCACGGCCGCGTACCTGCACTCGATTGGCTACGAGTCCGTCACTGTGGCCGGCCGCGACCGGGCCAAGCTCGAGGCCCTGCGCGCCGAGTTCAACCCCGCCTGGAAGGTGGCGGTGGCCCAGGCTGACGATGCCGCCCAGATTGCCGAGCTCGTCGCCGCCACCCGCGTGCTCATCACCGTGGTCGGGCCCTATACGCAGCTGGGCCACCACGTCGTCGACGCCTGCGCGGCCGCTGGCGTGGACTACCTGGATCTGTGCGGCGAGGTGCCGTTTATCCGGCGCAGCATCGACCGCAATCACGCCCGGGCCCAGGAGACCGGGGCGCGGATAATCCACGCTTGCGGGTTTGATTCGGTGCCCTCCGACATGGGCATGCTCAACGTGGCGCAAGCTGCCGGGGTGCCGTTCACGGAGGTGACCATGGTGGTCGACCGGCTGCGTGGCGGGATCTCTCCCGGCACGGTCGAGTCCTCGCGGCGGGTATCCCAGACCGCGCATGCCGACCGCGAGGTCGCGTGCAACCTCCACAACCCCTATTCGCTGGATCCGGATCCGCACGCCGGCCCCAGGCTCGAGGGTCTGCAAAAGGACTTCGAGGTCCGCCGGGTGCCTGAGGTGGGCTGGACGGGCCCGTTTTTCATGGCCATGTTCAATACGCGAATCGTGCGCCGCTCCAATGCCCTGCTGGGGCGCGCGTGGGGCGAGCGGCTCTACTACAAGGAAGCTTGGGCTACTGGGGAGGGCCTGCCGGGGCGCCTCAAGGCCTATGCCGTGGGCCTGGCTACGCAGGCGATATTTTCCGGCATCCAGAACGCGCGCACGCGCCCGCTGGTAGAAAAGCTGCTGCCCTCCCCTGGCTTGGAGGGCGGGTACATGCAGATTAGTCACTACGCCACCACCGTCGATGGCGTGCGCTGGCGCGGGCGGGTCACCGCCGAGGGCGACCCGGGCTATGAGCTCACGGCGATGATGCTGGGCCAGGCCGCCTTGACGCTGCTGGAGTCGCATCCGGGCGCGGGCGGGGTGCTCACGCCGGCCACCGGCCTGGGCGTGGAGTATCTGCACCGGCTACACGCGGCGGGCATGCGCTTTTCCGCCCGCCCGATTTAGGCCCGCGCTCTAGCTCGCCTGCTCGTGGAGGACCAGGGTGCGCAGCGTCGACTTCGCCACCAGCCTCTCTCCCTGGTACATCGCCACCTCAATGACCTGGGTGCGCCGGCCGGCCTGTAGCGCCGTGGCCACCGCCTCGATGCGCCCGGAGCGCACCGCCCGCAGGAAGTTGGTGTCGTTGTTGACCCCGCTGACCGGAACCCCGCCTGCTAGCAACACCCCGTAGAGCGATCCCACGGACTCCGCCAGCGCGGAAAAGACGCCGCCGTTGACGATCCCGAAGGGCTGAAGGTGGCGCTTGTCCACCTCGATCTCGGCGCGGGCCTGGGTAGGGCCCAACTGCGTGTAGACGAGCCCTAAGGTGGAATCGAAACCGCCGGCAACGTTTAGCGCTGCGAGCTCGGCGGCCGTGGCGTTACGGTCGGTGGCAATCTTTGGCAACTGGTCCATGCACCTCAGCATAGTAAGCGGCGGCCACTGTACGATTAGGGGCATGAGTGAACAAGCATCTATCGGCGTTGTGGGCCTGGCCGTCATGGGCTCCAACCTGGCACGAAATTTCGCACGCAATGGCAACACCGTGGCCGTCTTCAACCGCTCCCCGCAGAAGACGCACGCGCTGATTGCTGACCACGGGCACGAGGGCAACTTCATCCCTTCCGAGACCATCGAGGACTTCGTCGCCTCGCTGGCCACCCCGCGCAAGGCCATCATCATGGTCCAGGCTGGCCCCGCCACCGATGTCGTCATCGACCAGCTGGCAGACGCCATGGATGAAGGCGACATCATCATCGACGGCGGCAACGCCCTCTACACCGACACCATCCGCCGTGAAAAGGAAGTCGCGGCCAAAGGCAAGCACTTCGTCGGCGCCGGCATCTCCGGCGGCGAGGAGGGCGCGCTTAACGGCCCGTCGATTATGCCCGGCGGCCCGCGTGAGTCCTGGGAGACCCTGGGCCCCATTCTCGAGTCCATCGCCGCCCAGGTCGACGGCACCCCGTGCGTGGCCCACATCGGCCCGGACGGTGCGGGACACTTCGTCAAGATGGTCCACAACGGCATCGAGTACGCCGACATGCAGGTCATCGGCGAGGCCTACCAGCTGCTGCGCTACGGCGCGGGCATGACCCCGGCCGAGATCGCAGAGGTGTTCAAGGAGTGGAACGCCGGCGATCTCAACTCCTACCTCATCGAGATCACCGCCGAAGTCCTCGCGCAGACCGACTCCGATACCGGCCGCCCGCTCGTCGATGTCATCGTCGACGCCGCCGGCCAGAAGGGCACGGGCCGCTGGACCGCCATCAACGGCCTGGAGCTGGGCATCCCGGTCACCGGTATTGCCGAGTCCGTCTTTGCCCGCGCCCAGTCTTCTGCCACCGCGCAGCGTGAGGCCGCCCGCGCCGAGGATCTTCCGGCCGGTGAGGTTGCCTCCGGCATCGACGTGCTGGGCATCGACAAGGACGCGTTCGTCGAGGACGTGCGCCGCGCGCTCTACGCCGCCAAGCTGATTGCCTACTCGCAGGGCTTCGACGAGATCAAGGCCGGCTCCGACGATCACGGCTGGGACGTTGACCCGCGCGATTTGGCCACCATCTGGCGCGGCGGCTGCATCATCCGGGCGAAGTTCCTCAACCGCATCCGCGAGGCATACGATGCAAACCCGGATCTCGCCGCCCTCATCCTGGACCCCTACTTCAAGCAGGAGCTCACGGACTTGGTTGACCCGTGGCGCCGCGTCATCGTCGCCGCCACCCAGCTGGGCCTGCCGGTGCCGGTGTTTGCCTCCTCCTTGTCCTACTACGACAGCCTGCGCGCCGAGCGTCTGCCGGCCGCCCTCATCCAGGGCCAGCGCGACTTCTTCGGGGCGCACACCTTCAAGCGCGTCGATAAGCCAGGCACCTACCATGTCGAGTGGTCTGGGGACCGCTCCATGACCCAGGTGGACTAGCTATTCCACGCTTAAAGGCCGGGCCCCGTACGCGGGACCCGGCCTTTGGGCATGTTCGGGCAGGGGCTAGACCAGGCCCAGCCAGTTCCAGTAGGTGGCTGAGAATACCAGGATAAGCAGGTAGCCGATGATAGTCAGCGGAATGCCGGACTTGAGGAACTGCTTGGTGGTAAACGCCCCCGTGCCATAGGCCAGCATGTTCTGCGGCGCGGAGACCGGCAGCAGGAAGCCGAAGCAGATCACGAACTGCTGGATGATGACGAAGCCCAGGCCCTGGTCCGGCACGGCCAGCGTGGAGGCCAGCGCGATAAACACCGGGATGAGGGCCGAGGCCAGTGAGGTCGCGGAGGCAAAGCCCAGGTGGATAAGGATGTTAAACAGCGAGACCAGCGCGATGGTGGCCAAAATAGGCAGGTTGTCTAAGCCCATGGCGCCGAAGGTCTGCTCGGAAAGCCACGTGGCCGCACCCGTGTTGAGCAGGAAAGAGCCCAGCGAAATTCCGATGGCGAAGACGATGAGCGTGCCCCAGCTCACGCGGTCCTGGGCTTCTTTCCAGGTGAACACGCCAATCTTGGGCGCAAGCATTAGCGCCACTGCTACGACGGTGACCACAGAGGAGCTGACCGGGTGGAGAAGATCCTCGGTGGCCCAGAAAAACAGCAGCGCTACGGCGATGATCACCAGGCGCTTTTCCGCCCCGGACATCTTGCCCATATCTGCCAACTGCTCGTTGATGAGCGCGCGACCGCCGGCGATGCGGTCCGTCTCCGGCTTAATGACCATGCGCATGACGAAGAAGAGCACCACGGACATCAGCACCGACCAGGGCGCGGCCCACAGGAACCACTGGCCCCATGAGACGGTGCGGCCCAACTGGTCCTCGATGAAGCCGACGGCCACGAGGTTCTGCGCCGCGGCGGTCTTGATGCCGATATTCCAGATGGATACCGCCTGCGCGGCGGTGATGACGAGCAGGGCGCCCAAGCGGGAGTTATTGGCCAGGCCAAAGGCGGCGACCATGCCCATGAGGATGGGCACCACGGCGCCGGCGCGGGCGGTGGCAGAAGGCACGAAGAAGGCCAGGATGATGGCGATGATGATGGCCCCGGCCACGATGTGGGAGACCTTCTCGCCGGCGATCTTGAGCACCATCAGCGCCAAGCGCTTGTGCAGGCCGGTGACCTGCATGGCCCCAGCCAAGATGAGCGCCGCGGCCACCAGCGCCAGCGAGGACGAGGCAAACCCGTCCATCGCCACGCCGAGTGCCTTGCCGGTGCCGTAGATCTTGTCCGGGTCCTCCGGGTTGGGTCCCAACCCCAGAAGCAGGGAGATGAGCGCGACAATCATCAGGGAGCTGACCGGGTAGGACACGGCCTCGGTCACCCACATGATGACCGCGAAGGCGAGCATCCCTAAGGCCACCCGCCCGCCCCAGTCCAGGGAATCGATCGGGATGCACAGCACCCCGATGAGCGCGGCAAAGGCCACCGCGATCCACATGAGGTTGAGGTCGAAGCCCGAGCGGGCGGCAGTGGGTTCGGTAGGAGGGGCATCGGCAGGCGATGTAGGCGAGGTCATGTAAACTTCCTAGCAATAGTGTTGAGAGTAAAACTGGTACGTGCACCAACTGCCAGTCTAGGGGCCGGGGGTAGTATTGATTCTCAATGACTACTTTTGCCGAACTAGGCCTGCCGCGCGAGATCACCGACGTCTTGCAGCGCCAGGGAATCTCGTCCCCCTTCCCCATCCAAGCCGCCGCCATCCCCGATGCCCTGGCCGGCCGCGACGTGCTCGGTCGCGGGCCCACCGGGTCGGGTAAGACCTTCACCTTCGGGCTGCCGATGCTCGCGCGCCTGGCCGAGCGCGGCGCCTCCAGGCCCGGTCGCCCGCGCGGCCTGGTGCTTGCTCCCACCCGGGAGCTGGCCGCCCAGATCCAGCAGCGCTTGGATGAGCCCGCTAACGCTTTGGGCCTGCGCACGCTCGCCGTGGTGGGCGGGGTCAACATCAACACCCAGATCCGGCAGCTGGCCCGCCCGGTCGACCTCCTGGTCGCCACGCCGGGCCGCGCGCAGGATCTCGTCAACCAGGGCAAGCTCGATTTTGGCGACGTTGCGATTACCGCTCTGGACGAGGCCGATCACATGGCGGACATGGGCTTTTTGCCGCAGGTCCGCAAGCTGCTCGCACTCACGCCCGCCAAGGGCCAGCGCCTGCTGTTCTCCGCCACGCTGGACGGCGACGTCAACAAGCTGGTCAAGCAGTTCATGCATAACCCGGTCACGCACTCCACCGCCCCGGTGGAGGCCGCCGTGGACACCATGGAGCACTACCTGTGCTTTGTGGGCGAGCGCGCCGCCCGCAACGACGTGGTGCTGCGCATTGCCGCCCGCGAGGGCAAGACCATCTTGTTCATGCGCACCAAGCACGGCGTGGACCGCCAGACCCACAAGCTGCGCCGCAAGGGCATTAACGCCCAGCCCCTGCACGGGGACAAGGGACAGGGTGCGCGCACGCGCGCCATCGAAGGGTTTGCCGACGGCTCCGTTCCGGTGTTGGTGGCCACCGACATCGCGGCGCGCGGCATCGACATTTCAGATGTGTCCCTGGTAGTCCACGTGGATCCGCCGGCTGAGCACAAGGCCTACCTGCACCGCTCGGGCCGCACGGCGCGCGGCGGGCAGTCCGGCAAGGTGATTACCTTGGTGATGGACCAGCAACGCGACGAGGTGGCCAAGCTCATCTCCAAGGCCGGCGTCGATGCCGCCGAGCTCGACATCTCCGCCCTGGACAACCCGGCCTCGAGCCCGGAACTGGCGCGCATTACCGGCGCGCGCAAGCCCTCTGGCACTCCCCTCCTGCCGCCCGGCCAGCAGGCCGCCAGCCAGCCGAAGAACTCCGGCGGCAGAAAGGCCCACGGCCGCAGCAACGGCGCGCGGAAAAACTCGGGCCACCGCCGGGGCGGGCGGAAGCGGGCGCGGTAGCAGTGGACTCCCCCGCAGCCGCCTTAGAGGTCTGGGACGAGCACCACTGGCGTGCGGCCATGACCACCCATGAGCGCGCCGCCGACGAACGGCTAGCCCGCTTCCGGCACCCGGGCGGGGCCAAGCACCCGGTCTACGACTTCCTCTTCGAGTACTACCCGGTGCGCCCCAGCCACCTGCGCCGCTGGCATCCGGGCGCAGGCTACGCGTTGGCCGGCCAGCCGCCGCATGCGGACTGGAAGTACTACCGGGCATCGGAAAGCGGCGTAACCCTCGACGCGGATTCTTGGTGGGAGCGCCGCGGCGCCACCGCCACCTATATTCGAGAGCTCCTGGTCAAAAGCGCTGATAACCCGACCACCTTCGACTGCTTCGGCCTACACGAGTGGGCGATGGTCTACCAGACCGATAGCCCGCGCCACTCGCTCCCCCTGCGCTTAGGCCCCGCCGGCACCAACCGCGTGGTCGAGGACAACCGGCTCAAGTGCAGCCACTATGACGCCTTCCGCTTCTTTACCCCGGCGGCCCGCCCGCTCAACCTCACCGTGCTCCACCGCAAGGACCAGCCCGACTTCGATCAGGCTGGTTGCGTCCACGCCACGATGGACCTGTATAAGTGGGCCTGGAAGCTCGGCCCCGTCGTGCCCGGGGATCTCTTCCTGGCCACCTTCGACTTGGCCGTTCGGGCCCGAGTGCTCGACATGGAGGCCTCCCCGTACGACTGCCGGTCCCTAGGCTTCGGCGTCGTCGAAATCGAGACCCCCGCCGGCAAGGCCGAGTACGTGCGGCGGCAGCGGGAGCTGGCGGGCATCGCCAAGCCTTTGCGACAGCGGCTTGTCGACCTCATTGATCGCGCCGCGGCGGCTAGACTGAGCAAGCACTAGTCTGTAGCCCGCGACGCGAGAGGAATACCGTGGCTCGTCATTCAAATGGGAAAAATAGCTTCGCCCTGGCCGGCTGGCTGATTGCCCTCATCGTGGTGGTCGCCATCGCTGCCGTTGCGGGAATTGTCTGGTGGCTGCGCGGCGGCGCTGACGATGCTGCGCCCGTGGCGTGGGCCCCGACTTCTACGAGCGCTGCCACTAGCTCGACGCCGACGTCGGCCGCCCCGGTGTCCACCAGCGCCCCGGCGCCGAAGCCCAAGGCCACGGACACGCTGCTGTTGCTCGATACCTCTGAAGCCATGGCGTCTGCATACGGTCCGGCCTCGCAGTCGCTTGCCGATGCCGCCACCTCACTCGGCGCCCAGGGGTATGCGGTGGCGGTGTGGAACTATTCCTCTCCCCTGTCCCCGCAGGCCACGGTGGGATACCGCAATAATGTCGGGTTCGGAGCTGCCGAGCCGGCCGCCCAGGCGCTGATGCAGTTTGGCACCGGCGGGGTGCCGCAGACCCGCAGCGCCATGGTGGCCGCGGTCGCCGCTGCCAGCGAGCGCGCCGCCGAGACGGGTGCGGCCCGCGTGCTCCTGGTTACTTCAGGCACCGCGCAGGATATGGA
>CAVFKS010000024.1:6038-23115 GCA_963623015.1 Clostridia bacterium | reverse complement strand
GCGCACTGCGGTGCACACGAACGTGCTGGTGCCGCTGGACGAGACCGTGCGCGCCATCGAACACGGCCAGTTCGACGTGATGCTGACCCTGACCAACGGGGTGCGGATGACGGGCATCGAGTTCATGAACGCCCAGCTGGCCGACCGCGGTTTCGCCACCCTGGTCAAACCCTCCGGCATGCCCATTGCCGCCGGGCGCACGCACCGCTTCGCCAACGAGCTGCAGCGGGCGATGATAGCGGCGCAGAACCCCACCTGCGCGTGGGACGGGTGTGCCCAGCCTGCCGATGACTGCCAGGCCCACCACCTCCTCGCCGCCGGGCACGGCGGCGCCACGGACGTCTATAATCTGGCGCCGCTGTGCCACACGCACAACGGCCGCAACGACGATGCCCCCGGGGCGCCGCCGCGCAACGGCCACATCGAGCGGGTAGGCGAGGTACCCACCCGCGTCTGGGGCAGGGACGGCCGCCTGCACAACCCGCGCTACCGGGGCCACTACCCGCCGGAATCGGGCCCCGACCCAGGCGGCTAGCGCCGGCGGCTAGCGGCCCGGCCCGGCCCAGTTCGGCCCGGCCCGGCTATTGCAGGGCCGAGGTCAGCCGCATGACATTGTCGACATAGCGTCGAATGAAGGCACGCTCATTCCACTCTTCGAGGGTGAGCTCGTGGGAGACCGCCTGGTAGGCAGCTGCCAGGTCGGTGAACTCGTCGATGAGATTTCCCTCTGCCACGAGCATGGTGGACTCGTAGTTGAGCCCGAAAGACCGCATGTCCATGTTGGAAGAGCCAAACATGCACAAAGGGTGATTGGCCTCCCCGACCGGCCCCGTGTCCGGCCCTGCGTCCGGGCCTGCGCCGGCGGGATCAGCGATGAGGAACTTCGAATGCAACACGAAGGGCTCCGGGAATTGCCAGATGCGCACGCCGGCCTCCAGCAGCGCCTGGTAGTACGAGGACTGCGCATGGTTGACCATGAACTGGTCCGCCTTAGCGGAGACATAAAGTTCTACCTGCACGTCGCGGTAGCAGGCGGTGGTCACGGCCTCGAGCATGGACTCATCCGGCACGAAATACGGCGAGACCATCACCAACCGCCGCTTGGCGTGGTGAATCACGGAGTTGAACATCCGCAGGTTCGGCTCCGTCGTATACCCGGGGCCGGAAGGGATAAGCTGCAGGTAGTTGGTGGTGGCATCGGCAAGCTGGGCGGGTGCCGGCGGGTTGAAGTCGATGATCTCATCGGACTCGGAGTACCAGTCCACCGCGAACATCACCTCCAGCGAGGTCACGATGGGCCCGGATAGCTCCACCATGTAGTCCACCCAGTAGCGGCCCGTGCGCTTGTAGCCGCGGTTAATCATATTCATCGAGCCGATAAACCCGCGCTCGCCGTCGATGACCACGATCTTGCGGTGATTGCGCAGGTCCGGGCGGCGGAAGCGGAACTTGTGCAACTGCAGCGGCAGCGTCAAATACCACTCCACGCCGATGGCGGAAAGGCGTTTGCCCAGCCCAAAATAGCCCCGGTATTTCAGCGAACCAATCTGGTCGAGCAGCAGCTTGACCTCCACGCCGCGCTCGCGGGCCCGGCGCAGCGCCTGGTAGAAGGGCTCGGTGGCCTCGTCCCAGGACTGGATATAAATCTCGACGTAGACGTATTTCTCCGCTGCGTCGATGGCCCGCGAGATGGCCAGGATGGCCTGGTTATAGTCCGCGTGGATGCCCAGGTTCTTCCCGTCCACGGCCGGGAACCCCGTCAGCCGGCGGTTGAGCTTGATGAGCGATTCCACCTCGGGCGGGAACTGATCACTGGGATGATCCGGCACGTCGCTCTGGACGTCCTGGATCATCGCGTTGGCCTCCTGCTGGATGCGGTGGCGGCGCCGGTTGATATACGGCGAACCCATCAGCAAAAACAGCGGCAGGCCCACGAAGGGCAGCAACAAAATGGCCAGCAGCCACGCCGTCGACGAGGAAGGCCTGCGCCCCTCCGGCACAAAGCCGATGGCAAAGGCCTTGATGGAGTAGTCGATTATCAGGCCGATGGCCTGCCACGTGGAAAAATCCAAGCTCAAATTCACAGCCACTCACCCGCCATGGGTTAGCGCACCGATCCGAAATCCGGCAGGTCCAGCTCGGTTATCAGCGGGGCGTGGTCCGAGGTCTTCTCGCCCGCGCGCTCCTCCAAGTCCACCCAGGTGCGCCCGGCTGCCGCCCGGATCTTCTCCGAGGCCAGCAGGAAATCAATCTTCATCCCCTGGTTGCGGTTGAAGCGCTGGCCCTTGTAGTCGAAATACGTGTAGGGCTCGGGGTGTTCGAGCTCGCTCAGGCCGGTCTCCAGCAGCATCTGGAACGCGGCGCGCTCGGGCTCGCTCACGTGCGTCTTGCCGCGGAAGACCTCGATGTCCCACACGTCCGTATCCTCCGGCGCGACGTTGAAATCGCCGGCCAGCAGCAGCTTGCCCCGCGAGCGCGCGGCGGCATACCGCGCCAGGGCGTAGTAGAAGGCGAGCTTGTAGCGGAAGTGGGCATCGGCAAGCTCACGCCCGTTGGGGACGTAGAGGGACCAGATCTCGATGCCCCGGATGACCGCCCCCAGCGCGCGCGCCTCCAGCCCCTGCTCCGCGGCGGCGTCCTTGTTGAAGCCCGGCTGGTCGGGGAAGCCGTAGTAGACCTCGTCCGGGGCCTGGCGGGAGAGGATGGCCACGCCGTTCCACTGGTTAAAGCCCTGGTGGATGACGTGAAAGCCGGCCTCCTCGAAGGGGGCGGTGGGGAATTTATCGTCGGCCACCTTGGTCTCTTGCAGGCACAGTACGTCGAGCTCGTGCTTTTTAGCCAAGTCGATGGCTCGCTGCGAGCGGGTACGGACCGAGTTGATATTCCACGTGCCAATGCGCATGCAATCAGGTTACCCGCAATGCCTAGAGCCGGGCGTACCGGTGCCGGTGGTGCTCGACGAAGCCGAGTTTGTCATAGAGCCCAATCCCCGCGGCGTTGCTGGCCAGGACTTGCAGGTAGGCCCCCTGCGCGCCGTGGGCTTTGCCCCAGGCCAGAAGGTGCAGGCCTAGTGCTGTGCCAAGGCCGCGGCGGCGCCAGGCGGGGGCGACCTCCACGGCGGAGTATCCCAGCCAGGTGTTACCGGCGGCGTCTTCGGTCAAGGTGGCGCGGGTGATCGCCACGGTCTCGCCTTCTAGGGAGCGCAGGCTGCCAAAGCCCATGTGGCCGTCGATGCGTGCGCGCAGGAACTCCAGCGCCTGCGGCGGCAGGTCCTGGCCGCGGAAGTGGTAAAGCGCCAGCCAGTCGGCGTCCGGCTGGTCGGTGATGCGAAATTCCAGCCCGGCGTCCGGGGCAGGCAGCGCGTCCAGATCGCGCGTCATGACCAGGATCTCCGGGCCCAGCTCCAGGGGGAGTTTCTCGGCGGCGCGGCCGAGGCGCTCGGGCAGCTGGATCTGCGCCGGCAGCCTGTGGCGGGCGTAGAACTCGCGGATTTCCTCCACCGGCACCGGGCTAAACCCAGCGGAAGGCCCCAGCGGGGTGGCGGAGTTGGAGCGCTCCGTGATGCCATCGCCGGCGCGCATGAGCCACTGGCCGTCTTTAGTCCAGGTGTGTTCGATGCCGGGGAAAGCCTTGGCGTAGGCCAGCTCCAGGTTGCGGATCTCGGAGTTGCGCACGGTGCGCGGGCTCAACCGCTTGACGATGCCCACCTGGTCTACCGGGATCTCAATCTCCGGCGCCGCAGAGGGGTACCCGCCCACCATCTGGGGGCGCACGCGCAGCGGGTTTAGGTGCGTGACGTGCCCGATGACATCGGAGTGCGTGGTTTTGCCGTCGACCTGGAAGGTCCGCCGCACGGTGACGCGGTCGCCTACGCGCGGGGCATCGGAGCGAAAGATCTTGGCCACGGTGGTCTAGTCGGCGTCGTGGCCAAACGGGTCGGCGTCCTCGCCCGGCTGCCAGGTCAGGCCCGCGGTGGTCCACCCGTTGGCCTTGATGGCCTTTTTGGCCTGGCGCTTGTAGCGGCCGATGAGGGTGTCGGTGTAGACGAAGCCGTCGAGGTGGCCGACCTCGTGCTGGAGCATGCGGGCGAAGAAGCCGTAGCCTTCGACGGTGACGTCGTTGCCGTGCTCGTCCTTGCCGGTGACGCGGGCCCAGTCGGCGCGGCCGGTGGGGAAGCCCTCGCCGGGCACGGACAGGCAGCCCTCGTCGTCGCTGCCGTCATCGGCGGGCATGGTCTTGGGGATTTCCGACGTCTCGAGCACGGGGTTGATGACGCAGCCCTTGCGCATGCCGGCGGCATCGGCGGGCAGTTCGGTGCCGTTCGGGCCGTCGGTGTCGGGGCAGTGGTAGACGAAGAAGCGCTTGCCCACTCCCACCTGGTTGGCGGCCAGGCCGACGCCGTGGGCGACGTCCATGGTCTCGTACATGTCGGCGATGAGCTGCTGCAGCTGGGGATCGTCGATTTTGTCCACCGGTTGGGTGGGCTGGTGGAGGACTGGGTCGCCGTGGATCACGATGGGAAGAATGGTCATGGCCTACAGTTTAGGCATGCACGAGTTGGACGCCCGAATTCTGGAGTTTGAGGCCCGCGCCCCGCGGTCGGTGGGGGCGAAGGAGGCCGCCATTCGCGCGGAGTTGGGGATGAGTCAGGTGCGCTATCACCAGCGGCTTAACCAGCTTCTCGAGGACCCGGAGGCCCTGGCCGCCGCCCCGCAGTTGGTGGGCCGCCTGCGGCGGGTGCGGCAGTTGCGGGCGCGGGCTCGGCGCGCCGCGCGCGACTAGGTGGGCGCGCCCCATAAAGTAACGGGTGTGACTAATGAGAATGTAGATAACGCTTCTTCCCAGACCCCCGCCGCGTCCGGCCTCCCGCTGCGCGGCCTGGCGATGGTGCTTATCGCCGTCGCCGTCATGCTCGGCCTGTGGGGGCTCTATGCCCTGACCTCGGATGATTCCGGTTCCCAGGACTCCGCCGGCGGTGCCGGCGATGCTACAGCCACCGCCACCGCCCCGCAGGAGCAGCCGGCCCAGTCGGCACAGCCGGAACAGCCAGCCCAGCCCACGCCGGGCCAGGAAACCGCGCCCGCCCAGCCGGGCCAGGAGAACCCCCCTGCCGCGGCGGAACAGCCCGTGGAACGGCCCGCGGGGCAGCCGGCGGCATCGGAAGGCAAGCGCCAAGTCAACGTCTTGAACAACTCCACCGTGCAGGGACTTGCGGCCGATAAGGCGCGCGATATCGAGTCCGCCGGCTTCACGCTGGGCCAGGTGGGCAACTTTGCGGAGGAAGTCCTGCCGGAGACCACCGTGTTCTTCCCGGCCGGCGACGCCGCTGCGGAGGCGCAGGCCCGCACGCTGGCCGATAAGCTGGGCGGCGTGGCTCGGGAAAATATTCAGTCCCTGCCTGCACCGGCCGTGGAACATGGCGCGCTAACGGTGGTTTTGGTCAATCAATAGGGTTAGACTTTATGGGTGACTACTGAGACATTCGCCCGCTCCCCGCGCCCCACCCTGGGTGTTGAATGGGAGGTAGCTCTGGTTGATCCGCACACGCGCGACCTGGTCCCGCGCGGCCCGGAGGTCATCGACTGGGTGGGCGCCCTTGCCCCGGAGGTCCACCTGGAAAAGGAGTTCCTCCAAAACACCGTCGAGCTCGTCACCGGCATCTGCAACACCGTGCCGGAGGCGATTGCCGATCTGGACCATTCCCTAGGCTTTGTGCGCCAGGCTGCCGATGCCCTGGGCCTGCGCCTGTGGGCCTCCGGCGGGCACCCGTTCTCGGATTTCCGCGCCAACCCGCTGGGGGACAAGGCCTCCTACCAGGAGATTATCAACCGCACCCAGTACTGGGGCCAGCAGATGCTGCTGTGGGGCACGCACGTCCACGTCGGTATTAGCCACGAGGATAAGGTGTGGCCGATTATCAACGCGCTGATGACGAAGTACCCGCACCTGTTGGCTATCTCGGCGTGCTCGCCGGGGTGGGACGGGCTGGATACCGGCTACGCCTCTAACCGCACCATGTTGTACCAGCAGCTGCCCACCGCGGGCATGCCCTATCAGTTTGGTTCGTGGGCGGAGTGGGAGTCCTACATGGTGGACCAGGATCGCTCGGGCGTTATCAACCACACGGGCTCGATGCACTTTGATATCCGCCCGGCGGCCAAGTGGGGCACGGTGGAGGTGCGGATTTCCGATGCCGCCTCGAACCTGCGCGAGCTTTCTGCCATCGTGGCGCTCACGCACTGCCTGGTGGTCCACTATGACCGCATGGCGGAGCGCGGCGAGGAGCTGCCCACGCTGCAGCCGTGGCACGTGGCGGAGAATAAGTGGCGTGGGGCGCGCTATGGCATGGACGCCCTGGTTATTGTCTCGCGGGAGACCGACGAGCGTTGGGTGCGCGACGAGCTCCGCGACCTGCTGGCGGAGTTGACGCCGCTGGCGCAGGAGCTGGGCTGCGCCCGCGAGCTGGCCTTGGTGCTGGAAATCGTGGACGGGGGCGCGGGTTATGAGCGCCAGCGCGCCCTCTACGAGCGCACCGGGTCCTGGTTGGATGTCGTGGACCAGACCTGCGCCGAGATGGAGACCATGCGGCCGCTAACCTAGCTCGCCCAGTCGGCTGGCCCGGCTGGCAAATAGCGGCGCCTTGCGGGCATGCCGTGCGTGCCGGCCGTGTCGGCCGTCGCGGCCGCCGGCCTCCTGCCACGCGCCGAAGCAGGCGTAGGCGGCCATGTAGACCACCGCTGCGCCGGCGTAGAGCAGTTGGGCTGCCTCGCCTAGGCCGGTGGCCTCGCCTATGCCCCGGTAGGAGGCGTCGTACCACAGCGGGGAGGACACCCACGGCAGCAGGGCCGCGGCCGTGATTAGTAGCGAGGCCAGCCCGGCGGCCTGGGAGCGCCAGAACCCGCCAGCTCCGGCAGTGCCGCCAGAGCCATGCCGGCACCACAGCGCGCCTAGGCGCTGGTTGACGCCCACCATGATGACCGCGCCCAGCGGCACGACCCACACGAAGTGGTGGTACCACGCAAACGGCGAGACCAGGCAGGAGCTCAACCCCGCAAACGCCATCGCGGCCGCGGCGTTGTCGCGGCGCACCGCCACCCAGATCGCCGCGCACGTAATCGCAAACACCACGCCCACCGCGGCCAGCCACACGCCGGTGGAGTCGGTGCCGAAGACCCGGATGAGCAGCGAGCGCAGCGCCTGCGCGCCGGGGTTGGAATGGTCGCCCACGCGGGAGGAGTTAAACATCGCGTCGGTCCAAAACACCTTCGCGTCCGGGATGACGGCAAAGCCCACCGCCACCGTGGCGGCGAACGTGGCCACGGCCCCGGCCGCAGCCGCCCAGCGCCGCTGGAACAACAACACCAAGCCCATAAACGCCGGGGTGAGCTTGAGGCCGGCGGCCAGGCCCACCCCGATGCCGGGCAGGCGCCAGCGCCGCGGCAACAGGTCGAGGCTGACCAAAAACATCAGCAGGATGTTGATCTGGCCGAAGAAGAACGTGCCGTGGACCGGCTGCAAGCCAAAGCAGCAGGCGGCATACGCCACGGCCACATACCAGGTCCCGAAACCCAGCCGCACGCCCCGGTTGTGCAGCACCAGCAGCACCACGGCGGCCAAGGCCAGGGCGGTGCCGCCCTGCCAGGCGGCGATGAGGGCGGCATCGGAAAGCCCGGCCAGCCCGCGGAAGAGGAAGCCGGCAAAAGGCGGGTAGGTAAAGGGGAGATCGTCGATGTAGGGGGCATCGTAAAGATCGCCGCCGGCGGCCAGGTCGGCGCCGGACATCTCATAGATGCGCAGGTCCAGCGGCACGCGCCAGTGCAAGGCGTGCATGCCGTCGAAGTGGGCGGTGCGGTAGAAGGCCCACGCCGCCAGCGCCGTGAGGCCGGCTGCGAGCGTGGGAAGGCCGTAGAGCTTCTTCACGGGGGACTACTTCTGGCGCAGGGAACGGCCGGCGGGGCGATCGTTGCGGGACATGCGCTCCTCTGGGCCGTAGAGGCCCTCGCGGCGGGCCAGGCGGGCGATGCGCTGGCCGGTGACGGGCGAGGTCAGCAGCGCGAAAATGCCCAGCAGGACCACGAGGCCGATGTCGCTGCGCTCGGCGACGCCGAAGTCATCCGCAAACACCACGCGGATGATGGCGCCGATGAGGCACATCACCAGCCCGATGGTCTGCGGCTTGGTGACGGCGTGGACGCGCGACATGGTGTCGCGGAAGCGCACCACGCCAATCGATGCCGCCAGGACGAAGAGCGACCCGATGAGGATGAAGGCCAGGGAGATGAGGTCTGCGATCATTGGTTGTCCCTCCTGCGGAAGCGGGTGACGGCGACGGTGGAGATGAACCCCAGCAGGGCCACGACGAGCATGGCGTTGACCACGCTGGTATTCAGCGACCAGCACATGTAGACCGCTAGCGCGCACTGGAACATGGCGATGAACCCGTCCAGGCCCACCAGGCGGTCTAGCGAGTTGGGGCCGGTGACGATCCGCCAGGTGGTGATGAAGAAGGCCAGGGTGATGCATGCCGCGGCCACGGATAGCCCGATGTGATACCAGTCCATTTAGACGGTCCTTTCGAATACGGCGATGAGGTTGCGCTCGAGCTTGGCTACGGCCTCGAGCTCGCGCGCGATGGCGGCTTCGTTGTCGGCGTCGAGGACGTGGACGGTGAGCATGCGCTCGGCGATGTCGATTTCCGAGACCGATCCGCCCGGCTGCAGATTGTAGAGCAGCACGGCGACGGACAGGACGAACTCGGAGTCCACGCGCATTGGCGCCTGCAGGATGGCCGAGCGCGGCGGCTCGGCGGGGCGGATGGCCAGCCAGGCGACCTTGAAGGAGGCCTGGATGAAGTCCACTAGCCAGGAGCCGAGGAAGGCTAAGAGCTTGCCCCAGTGGATGTGCAGGCCGGCCACCGGCATCGCGGGCAGGGGCAGCAGCATGGTCACCAGCAGGCCCACGATGAGGCCGCCTAAGACGTTGGCCCAGGACAGCTCGCCCATGAGCAGGATCCACATGATGAGGATCCAGCAGATAAATAGCGGGCGGAAGCGGTGGCGGAGCCCTTGGAAGCGATTATTCACCGGCGACCTCCTGTTCGTTGCGGTCGGTGGGTTCGGCGCGGCTGGTCGTAGCCGGCGCGCTGGCGTCCTCGCTCTCCTCGCTCTCCGTGGCCGTCACGGGCGCGGTGGAGATCCCGGGGGCGGGCTCGGGCAGCGGGGTGGAGCGCTGCTCGTAGGAGTCGGCGCCATCGACGTAGCGTTCGCGCTGGTTGAGGTGGCGGGTGGGGTTTTCGGCGGAGTCGCCGAGCACCGCGTAGCGGTAGTTGTTGACGTCGGTGATCGACTCGGCCGCGCGCGAGGTGACCCCGGAGATGGGCCCGGCCAGCACGGTAATGGACAGGGAGGCGACCACCAATAGTGCGGTGGAGCCGACCATGCCGCGGGGCAGTTTGCCCGGGTCCTGACGCTCGGCCAGCTCGACATCGGCAGCGTTGGCGCCCAGCGAGGTGGGACGGGCCTGGGCGAGGTTGCCTTCGGGGGCATCGGCGCGGTCGCGCTGGAAGCCCTTGGCGAAGACCAGAACCATGACGTACAGGGTGAGCAGGGAGGTTACGACGGCGCCGACGATGAGGACCCAGGCTAGCCAGGAGCCCTCGTTGGCGCCGGCCTGGAGGATGAGGATCTTGCCCAGGAAGCCGGAGAACGGCGGGATGCCGCCCAGGTTGATGGCGGGGATGAAGTACAAGATTGCAATCAGCGGCGCGGTATACAGCAGCGAGCCGAGGCGGCGCAGCGAGGACGTGCCGGCCTGGCGCTCGATGAGGCCGACGACCAGGAAGAGCGTGGTCTGGACCAGGATGTGGTGGACGGCGTAGAAGATGGCGCCGGACAGGCCCTGCGCGGTGCCTAGGGCCACGCCGAAGATCATGTAGCCGATGTGGCTGACCAGGGTAAATGACAGAAGTCGTTTGATGTCTGTCTGCGCCATGGCGCCGAGGATGCCGATGACCATCGTGGCCAGCGCCACCC
This sequence comes from Clostridia bacterium, assembly GCA_963623015.1. Classification (GTDB taxonomy): domain Bacteria; phylum Actinomycetota; class Actinomycetes; order Mycobacteriales; family Mycobacteriaceae; genus Corynebacterium. Next base: position 13,084 of record CAVFKS010000024.1, on the reverse strand, counting down.
ACATCAACAAGGTGTCGAGCGAGCCGTCGGTAAACACCGAGGTGCGCATGCGGATGATGGAGTACACGCCCACCTTGGTCAGCAGGCCGGCGAAGACGGCGGTAACCAGGGCGGGGGCGGTGGGGTAGGAGTCCGGCAGCCACGCGTCCAGGGGCACGACGGCGGCCTTGATGCCGAAGGCAACGAGCAGCACGCCGAAGACGGCGGCCTTGGTGCCGCCGGGGACGTCGGCCATGCGCTCGCCGATCTGGGCCATGTTCATGGTGCCCACGGAGGCGTAGACCAGGCCCAGGCCCACCATGAAGATGAGTGAGGAGGCCATGGAAACCATCACGTAGCCCACGCCGGCGCGCACGCGGGCGGGGGTGGCGCCGACGGTGAGCAATACGTAGGAGGCCACGAGGAAGATCTCGAAGCCGACGTAGAGGTTGAAGAGGTCGCCGGCCAGGAAGGACACGTTCACGCCCATGGTCAGCAGCATGTAGGTGGGCAGGAAGACAGCCACGGGCTCGTCCTTGCCGCCGTCGCGCACGCCCTGGCTAATCGCGTACCACATCACCGAAAACAGCACGATGGAGGACGTAAAGAGCATCACGGCGCTCAGGCGATCCGCCACGAGGGTAATGCCCACCGGGGCGTCCCAGCCGCCTACCTGGAGGGTCTGGATGCCGTGGAAGTCGGCGATGAGGATGAGCCCGGCGTTAACCGCGGAGATGGCCAGTAGGGACAAAAATGCCACGACGCGCTGCGCGGTGGGGTGCTTGCCCAGCATGAGGGCCGCGGCCGCGGCGAGCGCCGGGATGATGATGGGCAGGGGGATGAGGTAGCCGACGTATTGCAGGAGGGAGTCGACGAAGGGGCGCAGTGTCTCAGTCATCGTCTTCCTCTTTCTCGGGTGCCTTTTGGGGTGCTTTTTGGACGGGTTCTTCGAAGAATTCGGGGCCGAACATGTCGCCCTTTTCGGTGGCGCGCCCGGTGGTCGGGTCGCTGGAGGCGTCCTGGTCGGCGGTGGCTACGCCTGCCGATGCCGCCCGCCCGGCGCCGCCGGCTGCGTTGACGATGGCGGCGAGCGCGGCGTCTTCGGAGTCGTCCTCGATGACGTCGGCGGTGCGGTAGCGGTACTGGCGGAAGGCCAGCGCCAGGATGAAGGCGGTCATCGCCATGGAGATGACGATGGCGGTCAGGATCATGGCCTGGGCCAGGGGATCGGCGATCTGGGAGCCGAATTGTTCGGCCTCGCGGCCATCAATCGGCGGGGAGCCGGGCTGGCCGCCGGCCTGGAGCATGAAGAGGTTGGCGCCGTTGCCGATGAGGATGATGCCGATGAGCATCTTGGTCATGGCGCGGTCGAGCATGAGGTAGACGCCGGAGCCGAAGAGGACGCCGGTGGCTAGCAGAAGCATGAGGTTGGCTTCCATTTATTTCTCCTTTCCGGCGGGGGTGGTCTGTGCGGCGCGGGCCTGCGCGAGCTTTTCTTCGCGGGCGGCCTGCTGGCGGCGCACCTTGGCGGCGAGCTCCTGCTTGCGGGCGCGGGCGCGGTCCTTGCGGGCCTCTTCCTCGGCGTCGAGCTTGCCGCCGGCGGAGGTGAGGATGTGCGAGACGAGGCCGACGACGATGAGGTAGACGCCGGCATCGAAAAGCAGAGCGGACGGCAAGGGCACGTAGCCCAGCACGGGCACGTCGAGGCCGATGTAGGCGGTGGCCAGCGGCGGGTGCCCGAAGAACATGGGCAGCAAGGCCATGACCCCGGCCAGGAAGAGGCCGACGCCTAGGATGCGGGAGCCGTCGATGGGCAGGGCCTCTTCGAGCTCTTCGCGGCCGCCGGCGAGGTAGCGCAGCGTCAGCGCGAGGGCGGCGACCAGGCCGCCGGCGAAACCGCCGCCGGGGGCGTTGTGGCCGGCGAAGAAGAAGTAGATGCTCAGCGCCATCATGGACGGGAAGAGGATGCGGGTGGCCACGTCCACCATCAGGGAGCGGTTCTGGGACTTCTCGGAGTCTAGGCCGGTGGCCAGCCAGCGGCGGCCGAAGACCTGGAGGGTGGGCCGGCGCGAGGACCGGGCGAAGGACTTGGTGCCGTAGAACAGCGACGCCACGCCGGTGGCGGCGATGACGAGCACGGAGACCTCGCCGAAGGTATCGAACGCGCGCAGGTCCACCAAGAGCACGTTGACGGTGTTGGAGCCGTGGCCGATTTCCTTGGCCAACTCTGGCATGTAGTTCGAGATCGGCTCGGCGGTGCGCGCGTTGAGCGCGAACATGCCGACGATGACCACGATGAGGCCGGTGGCCACGGACAGCCAGGCGCGCAGGCGGTTCATCTTGGGCTCCTGGCGCCACTCCACGTTGGAGGGCATCTTGCGCAGCACCAGCATGAACAGCACGACCACGAGGGTCTCGCTGAGCAGCTGGGTCAGCGCCAGGTCGGGGGCGCCGTGGATAGCGAAGATAAAGGAGATGCCGTAGCCGGTCAGGCCCACCACCAGCACCGCGGAGAGGCGGTTGTGCATGACGGTGGTGGCCAGGGCCGCGATGATGATGACGACGGCGGCCAGCGCCTGCCACGGGTTATCGGCCACGACCATGCGCACCGCGGTGATGTCGCCGGTGATCAGCGGGATGATGACGATGAGGATGAGGCAGATGAAGATGGTGGTCAGGTTGTACTGCAGGGAGCCGCGCTGGGTGGAGGCGGTAATCCGCAGCGACAGGGTGCGCGCCCAGGTGAGGACGGCATCGTAGGCATCGTCGGCCGAGCCGAGCGCCGGGGTGTCGAACTGGGCCTTGGCCACGACCTTGCGCTGCCAGTGCAGCAGGATACCGGCGATGATGATGACCGTGGACAGCGCCAGCGGCAGGTTGAAGCCGTGCCACAGGGCCAGCTTCAGCTCCTCGCCGCCGAAGGTGCCGTCGAGGTGCTGGTTGATCATGTCGGACAGCGGCAGCGGCAGGATGCCGTAGAAGATGGTCAGTGCGGTCAGCAGGGCCGGGGGAACCCACAGGAAGGGGCCGACGGCGTGCATGTTCTCGACGGCCTCGGAGGGCTTGCCGCCCTTGGTGGCAAAGGCGCCGCGCAAAAAGCGCAGGGCGTAGGCCATGGTGAGCACGGAGCCGAGGACGACGCCCACGAGCAGCATGTTGCGGGGCATGCCGGCGAGCAGCTCTTCGTGGAGGACGGTCTCGATGACGGCTTCCTTGGACACGAAGCCGAGCAGCGGCGGGATGCCGGCCATCGACAGCGCGGAGACGATGGCGATTGCCGTCAGCAGCGGCTCGCGGCGGCCCAGGCCGGAGAGCTTGGCGATGTCGCGGGTGCCGGAGGAGTGGTCGATGGCTCCGACGACCATAAAGAGCGCGGCCTTAAACAGGGAGTGCGCAAAGGTCAGAGCCAGGCCGGCCTGCATGGCTTCCTTGGAGCCGATGGCCACAATGGCCGTGATGAAGCCGAGCTGGGAGACGGTGCCGTAGGCCAGGATGAGCTTCAAGTCGCGCTGCTTGAGCGCCATCCAGCCGCCGAGCAGCATGGTGAAAATTCCCAGCGGGATGACCACGAGGTGCCAGGTCTTGACCACGTGCAGGTCCGGCGCCAGGCGGGCGACCAGGTAGATGCCGGCCTTGACCATGGCCGCGGAGTGCAGGTAGGCGGAGACCGGGGTGGGGGCGGCCATGGCGCCGGGCAGCCAGAAGTGGGCCGGGGCGATGGCGGACTTGGTCAGCGCGCCGGCGAGCACCAGGACGATGGAGGCCGCGATGAATGGGGTGGTGGTGATGTCTTGGTCCAGGGCGGTAATCCCGGAGAAGGTCCACACACCGGTCTGGCGGCCGAAGCTGATGATGCCCACCAGCATGGCCAGGCCGCCGAGCACGGTGACCATGAGGGCCTGCTGGGCGGCGCGGCGCGAGGACGCGCGCTCGCCGTAGTAGCTGACCAGGAGGAAGGACAGCAGCGAGGTGATCTCCCAGAACACGTACATGAGCAGGAAGTTGTCGGAGGTCACCAGGCCGTACATGGCGGTGGCAAAGCCCACCATCTGGGCCCCGAAGAGGCTCAGGCGGCGGGGCGTTTTATCGAAGTAACCCCAGCAGTAGACGAGGATGACCGCGCCCATTCCTAAGACGATGAGGCTAAACAGGCCGGCTAGGGCGTCGAGCCTAAACTCCAGGTTCAGGTGGGCGGCGGGCATCCATTCGATGGTGCGGGTGATGGCATTGCCGCCTGCGAAGGTGCCTTGCATAAATTGCGCCGCGACCCAGAAGAATCCGGCGGCGGGGACCAGGGCCAGCAGCCCGAAGGCGGGACGACCGAGGCGGTTAATGAGGAAAGGCGCGAGGGCTGAGGCGGCGAGTAGGGCTATGAGCAAGAACAACACGTGCGGTTAAGGCTCCCAAACTCGTCTAAGAAGATGTGCAGCTTACAACGTGGGCCTGACCCTTTAGTCAGTCCCTTAACCTTGCCCACCTTACCCCAAAGTTTGATTCTATGTATACGCCCGTATTGATAGCCGTCCCCGTGCGACGGCCCGAAAACGACGAAGCGCCCGTGCGAAAAGCACGGGCGGCAAGCACGGGCGCGGGGGCTTAGTAGCGGGTGAGGAACAGGGCCTCGGCGATGGCGATGTTTTCAATCTCGCTCGGATCCACCGACTCGTTGGCCGAGTGGATGGTGGCGCGGGGCTCCTCCACGCCGTAGAGGGCGATCTCGGCGTCCGGGTGCGCGGTCTGCAGCTCGGTGGTCAGCGGGATGGACCCGCCCATGCCCTGGGTGACGGTCTCCGCGCCATAGGCCTCGCCTAGGCACTCGCCCAGCAGGGCCACGGCCGGCTTGGTCGGGTCGGTGGAGAAACCGTCGTTGTACTCGAGCACCTCGGCGGTGAGCTTTACGCCCCACGGGGCGTGGGCGCGCAGGTGCTCGCAGACGGCATCGGCGATGGCGCGGGCATCCGCCCCGGCGGGCACGCGCAGGTTGAGGTTGGCGGAGGCGGTGGCGGGCACCGCGTTGACGGCCTCGGCCACCGGGGTGGAGGTAAAGCCGGTGACGGTAATGGCGGGGCGGGCCCAGACCATATCGGCCACCGGGGTCGGCCCGGCCGGGTCGGCCGCGCCCATGATCTCGGTGCCGTCGAGCATCTGGGCATCGGCAGCAAAGGCGGCGCGGTCGTACTCCAGGCCCTCCCAGTGGCCGGTGCAGTCCACGCCGTCGATGGTGGTGCGCCCGTACTCGTCGGTCAGGGAGTCCAGCGTGCGCATCAGGGCCTTGACCGCGTCCGGGGCGGCGCCGCCGAACTGGCCGGAGTGGACTGCGGAGTGCAGGGTGTCCACGGTGACGGCGATCTGGCCGCCGCCGCGCAGGGAGGTCGTCAGCGTCGGGGTGCCCACGGCGGCGTTGCCGGCATCGGCGATGAGGATGGCATCGGCAGCAAAAAGCTGCGGGCGGGACTCAATGAGCTTGGACAGGCCGTCACCGCCGCGCTCCTCGGAGCCTTCCACCAGCACCTTGAGCTTGAGCTTGGTGCCGCCGGCGGCCTCCACCGCGCGCAGGGCGGCTAAGTGCATGGCGATGTTGCCCTTGCAGTCCGCGGAACCGCGCCCGTACCAGCGGGTGGAACCATCGGCGGCGGTGCGCTCGGTCAGCTCGAAGGGGTGGGAATCCCACGCGGCGTGATCGCCGGCGGGAACGACGTCATAGTGCGAGTAGAGCAGCACCGTCTTGGCATCCGGATCGCCGGCGCGGGTGCCCAGCAGGGCAGTGGAGCCGTCGGCGGTCTCGATGGCCTCGACCTCGAAGCCGGCATCGGCTAGCTGGGCGCGCACCCAGGCGGCGGCGCCGGCGCAGTCCTCCTCGTGGCCGGGCTCGTCGTGGACGGAGTCGAAGGCGACGATCTCGGACAGATCCTTAAAAATCTGCTCGCGGTTGGCGCGCACGTTCTCCGCGATGGTTGCGGCGGTTGCTTCAGAATTCTGTTCACTCATGCCGTCTACTCTAACGCCCAGCGGTCCCGCGCCGGGCACGCGCTGGACTCCCATGGGGTGGTGGCATCTCTCACAATGTGGAAAATGTGAGCCGGAGGACTACGATTTTACTGTTGCACACTCAATAGAAAGGACCAGCATGGCTACCTCCACGGCCCACGCTGGTGCAAGCGTACGCGAACTGACGCTGCGCGGCATCATCATCGGCGGCCTCATCACGTTAGTTTTCACGGCCGCAAACGTCTACCTTGGCCTCAAGGTCGGCCTGACCTTCGCCACCTCTATCCCGGCCGCCGTCATCTCCATGGCGGTGCTGCGCAAGTTCGCCGGCCACAACGTCAAAGAAAATAACATCGTCCAGACCATCGCCTCGGCCGCGGGCACGCTCTCGGCCATCATCTTCGTCCTCCCGGGCCTGGTGATGGTGGGCTACTGGACCGGCTTTGACTTCCTGGAGACCACCCTGGTCTGCGCCATCGGCGGCATCCTCGGCGTCATGTACTCCATCCCGCTGCGCCGCGCGCTGGTCACCGGCTCCGACCTGCCCTACCCGGAGGGCGTGGCCGCCGCCGAGGTCCTCAAGGTGGGCTCCGACGACGATGCCGACGAAGAAAGCCACGCCGAAAACGCCAAGGGCCTGCGCGTCATCCTGGTCGGCGGCCTCTTCTCTGCGGGCATGGCCCTGCTCGCCGCGATGAAGGCCACCGCCTCGTCGGTGTCCACCTACTTCAAGCTCGGTGCGGGTGCGACCACGCTGGGCACGTCCCTGTCCACGGCGCTCATCGGCGTGGGCCACCTGGTGGGCCTGCCCGTCGGCATCGCCATGCTCGTGGGCGTGGTGATCTCCTTCTTCGTCCTGCTGCCCATCCGCACCGCCGGCGAGGTAGTCGATGCCGCGGCCATGATGGACGTGGTCGACTCCGTATTCTCCGGCGAGATCCGCTTCATCGGCGTGGGCACGATGGCCATCGCCGCCATCTGGACGCTGATCAAAATCACCGGCCCGATTGCCAAGGGCATTACCCAGTCCCTGGCCGCCTCCCGGCGCCGCAAGGGCGGCGAGGACGTCGATCTCACTG
>CAVFKS010000024.1:0-6028 GCA_963623015.1 Clostridia bacterium | reverse complement strand
GCGCGACATTCCGTTCCCGTACGTGGCCGGCACCATCCTGGCGCTGATGATCCCCATCGGCCTGCTTTTGTGGGACTTCCTGCGCTCGACGGATATCCACGAGCACATGTTCGCCCTGATTAGCATCTCCGTGGCCTTCATCCTGGTCCTGGGCCTGGTCATCGCCTCCGTGTGCGGCTACATGGCCGGCCTCATCGGCGCGTCCAACTCGCCCATTTCCTCCATCGGCATCATCGCCGTGCTGGCGATTTCCCTGCTCATTGCCGCCGTGACCGCCGGCACCGACGCCAACCCGCTGTCTCTGGTGGCCTACACGCTGTTTACCGCCGCCATCGTCTTCGGCATTGCCACCATCTCCAACGACAACCTGCAGGATTTGAAGACCGGCCAGCTCGTCGGCGCTACCCCGTGGAAGCAGCAGGTCGCCCTCGTCATCGGCGTGCTCTTTGGCTCCGTGGTCATCCCGCCGATCCTCCAGGTCATGCTCACCGGCTTCGGCTTCCAGGGCATGGAGGGCGCCGGCGAGGACGCCCTGGCCGCCCCGCAGGCCGCCCTGATGTCCTCGGTGGCCCAGGGTATTTTCAACGACTCCCTGGACTGGAACCTCATCCTCATGGGCATGGGGATCGGCGTGGTGCTCATCGTCATCGACGAGCTCCTGCGCGCCAAGACCAACAAGTACTCCCTGTCCCCGCTGGCCGTGGGCATGGGTATGTACCTGCCGGCCTCGCTGACCATCATCATCCCGATCGGCGCCATCATCGGTACCGTCTACGACCGCTGGGCCGCCCGCCAGCCCAACCCGAAGGCCAAGAAGCGCCTGGGCACCCTGGCCGCCACCGGCCTCATCGTGGGCGAGTCCCTGTTCGGCGTGGTCAACGCCGCCATCATCGCGGCTTCCGGCGGCAATAGCCCGCTGGAGATCTTCCCCGGCGGCACCTATGCCAACGTGCTCGGCGTCATCCTCTTCATCGCCGGGATCTTCGGCCTCTACCGCTGGACCATGAAGAAGGCCCTCGCGAACTAGTTCGCGAGCTAGCTACAGCGGCATCACGCATCCTAAAGCAAGGCGGCGGCTTCCCACCCGGGGCCGCCGCCTTTGGCGTGCCCGGAGCCTGCCGATGCCCCAGCGGCGCACACGCCGATCTCCCACAGCGTGCGCGTTGGTTCTTGCACTCGGCGGGGGTGAGTGCCAGAATGGTTGCTAGCACTCGCATGGAGCAAGTGCTAAATAAATGAAAAACTTCTGCGGTTGAGGTTGGTGTACACCTACCGGCCGTGCCGTCGCGGGCTCTCGCAGGGGTTGGGCGTGGGTGTCGCCTGAGCGAATAACAGACTGTGAAGGAGCACGAAACATGGCAAAGATTATCGCCTTTGATGAGGAGGCCCGCCGCGGCCTCGAGCGTGGCCTCAACACGCTGGCCGATGCCGTTAAGGTCACGCTCGGCCCCAAGGGCCGCAACGTCGTCCTGGAGAAGTCCTGGGGCGCCCCGACCATTACCAACGATGGCGTCTCCATCGCTCGCGAGATCGAGCTGGAGGATCCTTATGAGAAGATCGGCGCTGAGCTGGTCAAGGAAGTAGCCAAGAAGACCGACGATGTCGCCGGCGACGGCACCACCACCGCCACCGTCCTGGCCCAGGCGCTCGTCCGCGAGGGCCTGCGCAACGTGGCCGCCGGCTCCAACCCGATGGGCATCAAGCGCGGCATCGAGTCCGCCACCAAGGCCGTCGTGGACTCCCTGCTGAGCTCCGCCAAGGAAGTAGAGACCCAGGAGCAGATTGCCACCACCGCCGGTATTTCCGCCGCGGACCCGGCCATCGGCGCCAAGATTGCCGAGGCCATGTACACCGTGGGCAACGGCCAGGTTAATAAGGACTCCGTCATCACCGTCGAGGAGTCCAACACCTTCGGCGTGGACCTCGAGGTTACCGAGGGTATGCGCTTCGACAAGGGCTACATTTCCGGCTACTTCGCCACCGACATGGAGCGCCAGGAAGCCGTCCTGGAGGATCCCTACATCCTCCTGGTTTCCTCCAAGATCTCCAACATCAAGGACCTGGTCCCGCTGCTGGAGAAGGTCATGCAGACCGGCAAGCCGCTGCTAATTATCGCCGAGGACGTCGAGGGCGAGGCCCTGTCTACCCTCGTGGTCAACAAGATCCGCGGCACCTTCAAGTCCGTGGCTGTGAAGGCCCCGGGCTTCGGTGACCGCCGCAAGGCCACCCTGCAGGACATGGCCATCCTCACCGGCGGCCAGGTTATCTCCGAGGAGGTCGGCCTTACCCTGGAGACCGCCGAGCTCGACTACCTGGGCCAGGCCCGCAAGGTCGTTGTCACCAAGGATGACACCACCATCGTCCAGGGCGCTGGCGCCCAGGAGCAGATTGATGGCCGCATCAAGCAGATCCGCGCCGAGATCGAGAACTCCGACTCCGACTACGACCGCGAGAAGCTGCAGGAGCGCCTGGCTAAGCTCTCCGGCGGCGTGGCCGTCCTTAAGGTCGGCGCCGCCACAGAGGTGGAGCTCAAGGAGCGCAAGCACCGCATCGAGGATGCCGTCCGCAACGCCAAGGCTGCCGTGGAGGAGGGCATCGTCGCCGGCGGTGGCGTGGCCCTGCTGCAGGCCGCCTCCGCGCTGGACTCCCTCTCCGACCTGACCGGCGATGAAGCCACCGGCGTCAAGATCGTCCGCGAGGCCCTGTCTGCTCCGCTGAAGCAGATCGCCGCCAACGCTGGCCTGGAGCCGGGTGTTGTGGCCGACAAGGTCTCCTCCCTGCCCGCAGGCCAGGGCCTCAACGCCGCCACCGGCGAGTACGTCGACCTCATGGCCGCCGGCATCAACGACCCGGTCAAAGTCACCCGCTCTGCCCTGCAGAACGCCGCGTCTATCGCCGCGCTGTTCCTGACCACCGAGGCCGTCGTCGCCGACAAGCCCCAGCCGGCCGCCCCGGCCGCCCCGGGCGCGGACGAGATGGGTGGCATGGGCTTCTAAGCCCCAACGCCACTCCCATCTGCTGCCGGCGGCATTAGCCGGCAGCCGCCCGCGTGCCCTGGCATAGCGCACCCTTATATATAAGGGAGGCTTCTAGCCGCACTGCGCCCGCTACGTCCCTTGTCCACCTGTGCGCAAGCGCCAGGTGCACAGCCGCCCGCCGACTTCACCGTCGGCGGGCGGCTTTTTGCTCTCCGGCGTGTCGGTCCCACACGTGCGTACCGAAAGCAGGTATGCGACCGCCTGAGCACGTGTCGTTGGGCGCACGAGGCTGCAGCGCCGTTTCTTTTTGACCGCAGGAAGGGCTGGGGTGGCTCAAAGGCCGCGACGCTGCCATTGCCTGGCGAACCTTATCGAGGCTTAAATGCCACATATACGCGCCTGAACGCGGCATTCGGGCCATATGTGGGGCGGTCGAGGTTCTATTCTTCGCCAGCTTCGGCCTTCTTAAAGTGCTTCCCGGCAGGCGCCTGGCTATGCCTTGGGGAAGACGCTCTGGACAGAGAAATGCAGAGTGATCAGCGGCCTTATGCTAGATGCCCCTCAGGTTTGGGGTGGTTCCGACGGACACGTAGAGACCCGTTATAGCCCCGTTATAGGGTAAAAAGCTGCCTTCGCACCCTTGCATTGGCTGAAGGCATGGCTGCTTTTCAAGTTGAAATCTATCGACCTACTCAATTGAGGCGTTACAGACATTAAATTCAGTGACGTCGAATTCATCTCAGAGAGTGGCTATATGTCCAGGTAAGGCGGCATTGCCTCGTTTGAAAAATTGTGTGCGCCACTTCTGGTTGGGTGTAGCATGGAAGTCTCAAGCAGTCATTGAGGAAAGGCTCCGCAGGAATAGTTGGCCCCGGGTTTTGACTTGCATCTGGACGATTTTGTGCCAAAATAATTGTTTGTGACGCCCCGTGAGGGTGTCTGCAAAATTGCAAACCCTCTCCGGGGCACAAAGCTTCGGAACAACCCTAGGAGTTCAATATGGACCTCTCCCTCATCATCACCCACCTGGACAACTTTGTTGATACCTGGACCGGTTGGGGCAAGATCTTCAGCAACGTTGGCGCAACCCTGCAGAACCTGACCCTGGGCTTCGACTTCCTGTCTTCCAAGCCGGAGGGTGCTGACTTCTTCCCGGCAACCTCTTCCTACATCGATGCCGCTAAGCCGGCTGCTGACGCCGCTGCCTAATTGCCTGAATCAACCCGTATAGTTGGTCTTTGACATTGAAGTCCAACAAAACAACATACTTTCACACAACAAGGAGTTAAAAATGGAGCTTAAGGACGTTTCTGGCTGGGACAACTTCATCATCGGTTCGTCTGAGTTCGCTTTCGATCTCAACACCATCGCTGATTTCATGAAGCCGCTGGTCAACATTGCTGACGGCCTGTCCACCCTGCTGGGCATGTTCAACTAAGAACAAGCTGTAAAGCGATAGCTTTGAGCCCCACCTTTTGGTGGGGCTTTTTGCATGCGCGGGGTGGCGCGGCACAAATAGGGGTATTTTCTGTTTAGCGTTTGGTTTGGCCAGCCGGTCCTTAAGTGACCGGTTAAACTGGGGTTATGGCTAACATTAAAGACGACGAACTTCCCGAGATTGACCTGGCTAAGACCGACGGCTACGTGGTCGATGACTCGGATGAGGATGACCCGGCGCTCATTATGCCGGATGGTTCGCCGGTTGAGACCTGGCGCGAGAACTACCCGTATGAGGAGCGTCTGACGCGCGAGGAGTACGAGGTTGAAAAGCGTGCTCTGCAGATTGAGCTGCTGAAGTGGCAGAACTGGACCAAGGAAACCGGCCAGCGTCACATCATCATCTTCGAAGGCCGCGACGCCGCCGGTAAGGGTGGCACCATCAAGCGTTTCAACGAGCACCTCAACCCGCGTGGTGCGCGCACGGTGGCGCTGGAAAAGCCGTCGCCGCGCGAGTCCACCTCGTGGTACTTCCAGCGCTACATCCAGCACTTCCCGTCGGGCGGCGAGATCGTGTTCTTCGACCGCTCCTGGTACAACCGCTCCGGCGTCGAGCGCGTCATGGGCTTCTGCACCGAGTCGCAGCACGCAGAGTTCCTGCGCGAGGTTCCCATGCTGGAGAACATGATTTTGGGCTCTGGCATCTCGCTGACCAAGCTGTGGTTCTCCGTGACCCGCAAGGAGCAGCGCACCCGCTTTGCTATCCGCCAGATTGACCCGGTTCGTCAGTGGAAGCTGTCTCCGATGGACCTGGCCTCCCTGGACAAGTGGGATGACTACACCCGCGCCAAGGAAGAGCAGTTCCGCTACACCGACACCGACGAGTCCCCGTGGATCACCGTCAAGTCGAATGACAAGAAGCGCGCCCGCCTCAACGCCATGCGCTACGTGCTCTCCAAGTTCGAGTACACCAACAAGGACCACGACATCGTCGGCGAGCCGGACCCGAACATCGTCAAGCGTGGTCGCGACCAGATTGGTGACTAATTATCACGGCTAGCTGCTCGTAGGCGCGCTGGCCCCTAGCGCGCCGCAGTATTGCGCCCCTGCGTGGGCCCTCCTGTTAGAGGAGTGGTCCCTGCAGGGGCTTTTGCGTGTCTTCACTGGGGCGGCCATCAGTGCGGTCAAAGCGAAATTTAGGCCCCAACCCGTGAGCCGGGTTAGGGCCTAGATATTCGTGGCCTAGGAAGGCCAAGAATGGGGCAGAGGCCTAGAAGAGAGCCTCAATCGCTGCAATCGGGGCGATGTTGCCGGTCTCCAGGAGGCCAGAGTAGATGCCGAAGGAGGACAGCCCCAGGGTTACCAGGGAGCTGACGGAGCCGATGATGGAGCTGATGATCGTGGCTGCAGTGGTCATAAGAGAAGTCTCCTTATACCAAAGAGGATGAATATAGGTGTTTATGCGTTCCGGCGGTGATGGGTGCCGGTCGCTTAAACGTGGAAGGACTGAATGAACGCCTCGATGCCGGGGATCTCAGCGATATGGCCCAGGCGGGTGGAGAGTGTCAGGAAGTTTGTGTGTGAGGCTCTGATCTGAAGGAGTTTCACTGATA
>CAVFKS010000023.1:0-23155 GCA_963623015.1 Clostridia bacterium | reverse complement strand
CCGCGGCGAGTGAGCATGGTCGGCCGCCGCAAGGACATTCAGGAGCACACCGCCTCCGTCGAGTCCTTCCGCGCCCGCCAGTCCGCCGCCCCGGGCGAGGCCGGCCAAGCCGCAGATGCAGCCGATGCCGAGGCTGGCGATGACCCGGCCCCGCGCCGCGTCATAAGCCCCGCCGAGCCCCACACCCCGGCAGGCCACCCGGGCGAGACCGCCGCTGGTGGCGCCTCCTGGCGGCCCGGCCGGTAGGATTCCACCGCGCTAGGAGCCATGCGCTTTGAGCGCGGTACACAACCCGGGGCCACAGCCGGCCCCGCTCAAGGAAGTATGTGATGGTGAGAAGTAGTTTGCGGCCAAGCCCACGCCGTGCCCGCCGCTTCGGCGTGCTTGGTCTAGCGGCAGTCGCTAGTCTGGCGCTGGCCGCTTGCGGCAGCGACACTGGGGAAGGCGACCAGCAGGCCGGCAACGCTGACCATTTCGGCTATGTTGTTGCCTCCCGCCTGGTGACCACCAACGCGGCCTCGGCATTCGGCGCGGCCAGCAACGCCCACGTCCTATCCAACCGCCTGTACCCGGCGGCATTCGTGCCCGGACCGGACGGCCAGATCGTCCAGAACACCGACCTGGTGCGCGCCGAGGAGTTGCCCGCCACCGAGGCCGGGCAGCGCCAGGTGGCCTATCGGATCTCCGATGCCGCCAAGTATTCCGACGGCGCCCCGGTGGTCTGCGAGGACTTCCTGCTGGCGTATACGGCCGCGTCGATGCCGGCCTTGTTCGGCTCGCACGTGCCGATCCTCAACGACATCGAGCATCTTGAGTGTGCCCCTGGTGCCAAGGACTTCACCGTCACCCTGAAGGAGGGGCAGGGCGACCGCTGGCGCTACTTGTTCGGCCCCGGCACCGTGCTGCCCTCCCACGTGGTGGCCGCGCGCGCCGGCCTTGACCAGCCAAATCTGGTGGCGGCCCTGCAGTCCTGGGATCCCACCCAGCTCCAAGGGGTGTCCGACGCCTGGCGTTTCGGCTTCCAGCTGGGTGATTTTGACCCCGAGATGCAGGTCTCTTATGGCCCCTTTGTCATCGATAAGGTGGGCGAGTCCGGCGAGGTCGTGCTCAAGCGCAACCCGAACTATTACGGTCCGCCCGCAGAGCTGGAGACGATGGTCATCTGGCCGGGCAACACCGCCGACTCCGAGTTAGTTGAGTCCGGTGCCATGCGCGTGGCCGACTCCACCGTGGGCACGCCGCAGTGGTTTGCTGACTCTGCCGCCGGGGCATCGGCAAGCCCCGAGAGCGCGACCTCTACTTCGGCACCTGCGTCTGGGGCCCCGGCCGCCGGGACAGACTCCGCGGCCCCGGCGGCGCCTCCTAGCGAGTCGGGCGTGAAGACGCGTCTTGCCGGCGATGGCCGCTTCCAGGTGGTGTCCATGGAAGGTGAACTCACCGACACCTTGTTGCTCTCCGACGCCGGCGTGTTTGCGGAACAGGCGGCGCGCCAGGCCTTTGCCGCCTGCGTTGACCAGGAGGCTCTCGCCAAGGTCAGCTCCGCGGAGTCGGGGCAGGACGTCCACCCGGTCTACGTCCACGCCCTGCGCCACAACGATCCCATCGGCAAGCAGCTCGACGGGGTGGCCCAGGCCCACCGCGGGACGGATGTCAAGGCCGCCGGCGCCTTGACGGGGGCGACCATCCGCGTCGGCTACCTAGGCCCGAATGCCCGCCTGGCCGCGATGGTGGAGTCGCTGCGCAAGTCCTGCGAGCCCGCCGGAATCACCATCGTCGACAGCCAGACCGATTACATGAGCGCGGGCTACCTCGAGCCCCAGCCGGAGACCGGCGCCCCGGAGATCGACGCCTTTTTGGGCGCGGTCGATCCGATGACGGAATACTCGGCCCCGGACGCCCGCATCAAGAACGTGGCGGCGCTGAAGAAGGCGGAGGAGAAGCTGTGGGAAGAAGTTACGGCTATCCCGATCGCCGCGCAGCCGCGAACCTTTATCATTGACCGCGGAGTAGAAAATGTCGTGCCCTATACCGGGCTGGCTGGCATCGGCTGGAACATGGACCGCTGGAGCACATCCACCCCGGCCGTAGCGGCCTCGACAGATAAGGAAGAGAAGAAATAGTGACTAAGTACGCTACCGCCCGCCAGGCCTTGGAGGACAAGGTTCGCCTCGTGCAGGATTTCCCCGCCCCGGGCGTGCTCTTTGAGGACCTGACGCCGGTGCTTGCCGATGCCGAGGCCTTTGCCACCGTCGTCGACGGCCTGGCCGCAGCCTGTGAGCGCCTCGGCGCCGAGATGATCGGCGGCTTGGACGCCCGCGGCTTCCTGCTGGGATCGGCCGTGGCCTACAAGTTGGGCGTGGGCATCTTGGCCATTCGCAAGGCCGGCAAGCTGCCGCCGCCGGTACTGCATGAGGAATACGAGCTCGAGTACGGCACCGCAGCGCTGGAGATCCCTGAAAATGGCGCGGATATCCGCGGCAAGCGTATCGCCTTGGTCGACGACGTCCTGGCCACCGGCGGCACGCTCTACGGGGCGCGCAAGCTGCTGGAGAAGGCCGGAGCCGAGGTCGTGGGCAACGTCGTCATCCTCGAGGTCAAGGGGCTAGGCGGGCGCGAGCGACTAGGCGCGGCACCCCTGGTCGTGCTGGCAGACGCCGACTAAGTTTCGGACTAGGCTTATAGATACCTCTACAGGTTTCCCACGCGGCGCACAAGAGTTTTGCCGCGCCTTAGACGCGGTGGCACAAAGGCAACGCGGAGACGAAGAAAGTGGGCGGCTCATATGACACACGATCGTTCCCCCAAGCAAACCCGGGGCGGCATGCGGAGCATGTCCGCACGCCTGGCCCGCTCGCTCACTGGTGGCCGGGTCAAGGTCAACCCGGTGCTCGACCCCCTGCTGGCCATCCACAAGCAGTTCCACCCGCGAGCCGACGTGGAGTTGCTCGACCGCGCCTATTCCACGGCCGAGCGCCTGCACGATGGTGTATTCCGTAAGTCGGGGGACCCCTACATCACGCACCCACTGGCCGTGGCCACCATCGCCGCCGAGATCGGCATGGACACCACCACCGTGGTAGCAGCACTGCTGCATGACACGGTGGAGGACACCGACTACTCGCTCGAGGATCTCACGGGCGACTTCGGCCCGGAGGTCGCCCGCCTAGTCGACGGCGTGACCAAGCTGGACAAGGTGGCCTTGGGCGCGGCCGCGGAGGCGGAGACCATCCGCAAGATGGTCGTGGCCATGGCCACGGACCCGCGCGTGCTGGTCATCAAGGTCTGCGACCGCCTGCACAACATGCGCACCATGCGCTTTCTGGCGCCGGAGAAGCAGGCGAAGAAGGCCCGCCAGACCCTCGACGTCATCGCCCCGCTGGCGCACCGCCTTGGCATGGCCAGCGTGAAGTGGGAGCTCGAGGATCTTTCCTTTGCCATTCTTTATCCGAAGAAGTACGACGAGATCGTCCGCATGGTCGCCGACCGCGCCCCGTCGCGGGACAAGGCGCTGAAGGAAATCATCGGCGACGTCACGGCGGCGCTGAAGGAAAACGGCATCGACGCCGAGGTCATGGGCCGGCCAAAGCACTACTGGTCGATTTATCAGAAGATGATCGTCCGCGGCCACGAGTTCGATGAGATCTTTGACCTGGTGGGGATCCGCGTCCTCGTCGACGACGTCAACTCCTGTTATGCGGCCATCGGTGTGGTGCACGCCTTGTATTCGGCGCTGCCGGGCCGCTTCAAGGACTATATTTCCTCCCCGCGCTTCGGGGTGTACCAGTCCCTGCACACCACGGTGATGGCCTCCGGCGGCTCCACGCTGGAGGTGCAGGTGCGCACGCACGAGATGCACTACAACGCCGAGTTCGGCGTGGCTGCTCACTGGCGCTACAAGGAGACCAAGGGCAAAAACGACAAGTCGGATGCCGAGGTCGACCAGATGGCGTGGATGCGCCAGCTGCTCGACTGGCAGAAGGAGGCCGCGGATCCGAATGAGTTCCTCGACTCCCTGCGCTATGACCTGACCTCGCAGCAGATCTTCGTGTTTACCCCCAAGGGCGATGTGGTTAACTTGCCGGCTGGGTCCACGCCGGTGGACTTCGCCTACGCCGTCCACACCGAGGTCGGCCACCGCTGCATCGGCGCCAAGGTCAACGGCAAGCTCGTGGCCCTAGAGTCCGCGCTCAAGTCCGGCGACAAGGTGGAGATCTTTACCTCCAAGGACGCCAACGCTGGCCCCTCGCGTGACTGGCAGGATTTTTTGGTCTCCCCGCGCGCGAAGGCCAAGGTTCGCCAGTGGTTTGCCAAGGAGCGCCGCGAGGAGCACCTGGAGGCCGGCCGTGATGCCCTGGCGCAGGAGATTCAGCGCGGTGGGCTGCCGATGCACCGGCTGTTTACCGCTTCTTCGATGAAGCAGGTGGCGCGCCAGCTGCACTTCGACGACGTCGACGCCCTCTACACGGCCATCGGCGCGGGCACGGTCTCGGCCCAGCACGTCTCCAACCAGCTCATGGCGCTGTTTGGCGATCAGGACGATGCCGTCGATGCCCTGGCGCAGCGCTCCGGGGTCACGGCCCTAGAAAACCACCAGAAGCGGCTGCAGACTACCGATGCCGCCTCCGGCACGGGCATCCTGGTCGAGGGCAGCCCGGACGTGCTGGCGAAGCTGGCCAAGTGTTGCCAGCCGGTGCCAGGCGATGAGATCTTCGGGTTCGTCACCCGCGGCGGCGGGGTCTCCGTCCACCGGGCGGACTGCACGAACGCGGATAAGCTGCGGCAGGAGCCGGAGCGCATGATGGAGGTTTCCTGGGCCGGGGGCAAGGATTCTACCGGCGCGTTCACCGCGACGGTGCAGATGGAGGCGCTTGACCGCCAGGGCCTGCTCTTTGAGCTCACCCGCGTCTTTAGCGATCAGAACCTCAACGTGTTGAGCATGAACTCCAACCGCGGCGACGACAACATCTCCACCATCCGCTTTACCTTCTCCGTCTCCGACATCAAGCAGCTGGGCCAGCTGATGACCTCCCTGCGCAACACTGAGGGCGTCTTCGACGTCTACCGTGTGACAGCCTAGTTCCGTGCGCACTCAGTGCCGCGCTAGCCGATTCGGGCGGTAGGCTGAGTAAGCGTGGAATGGTTAGATATTTTGCGCCGGGAGCTGGTCTACCAGCTGGGGATTGAGCCGCACCGCATCATCGTGGTCATCGTGGCCTCAATTGGCATCTACGTGGCCTTCATGGCCCTAGTTAAGCTCTTCGGGTCTCGGGTGCTTACCTCGATGACGGCCTCCGATGCCGTTATCATCATCATGTTCGGCGCGGTCTCGGGCCGCGTCATCGTGGGCAACCCGCCCACCCTAGCCGCCGGCATCGTGGGCCTGGCTACGCTCATGGCCCTAGAGGCCGCCTTCGGTACGGTGCGCCGCTACGTCGGGTGGTCGCGCTTTATCGACCGCCGCCCAATCCTGCTGATGTTTGACGGTGTGGCCGACCCCGGAAATATGCGCTTCGCCCACGTTAGCGAGCACGATATCGCCTCAGCCATCCGTAAAGCCGGCCTAGGCCGCTATCAAGACGTCCAGGCCATGATCTTGGAACCCACGGGCCAGATTTCCATCATCAAGGCTGGCCTCGAGATCGATCCGAAGGTCTTAGAAGACGTCCTCGGCGTGCCTGAGGCCTTAGAGGCCCGTGCCTTGCGCCACCAGCACGACGATGACTCAGAACAATGACCGTGGTGGCCACGACTCCTGGGACTAGCCGAGTGTGCTGACAATTCCGTCGGATAGCCAGTGATGGTTAGGTTAGGGGCTGGACAGCGCCACGAGATCAACAAAGCCGCCTCGGAGAACCGAGGCGGCTAAGCGTGCTGGGGCCGGAGTCCGGCCAATCTATGCGCTAAGGCTTAGAACGGCAGCTTGAAGTACTTGCTCAGGAAGGCGAGCATGGTGCCCAGGGCGCCGATGACGGCGGTGAACACGGCGATCCAGTCGCGGATCTCCTTGGGCTCAACGTCACCCATGGAGGACCCGTCCTTGGAGGAGCCGTTGTCCTCGGTGGTGGTGGTCGTGGTGGTGCTCTTGTTGGAGTTGGCGTCAGTGGTGGTGGTGGCAGGAGCAGCGGCGGGCTCAGAAGAGGACTGAGCGGTAGCGACGGAAGCGCCACCGAAGGCCACGGCCACGGCGGTTGCGGAGGCAACGAGAGCCTTGCGGGAGAAGAACTTCATGTTGTGAATCCTTAAAAGTTTTGGAATCCGGTGTTTCAGACGTTCATGAGGCTATCGCGTTTCGGAAGCCATTGCAAGGTGTATTGGGAAATATTTCCGCTGTGAAGTACCTGGGTGTTGACGCAAGTTAAAGGTGTTATTGATGTGACTAGTGTGGCGGTTTCGGGGTCGTGTGGGGGAGCTATGGGGCAGGCCCCGAGACAAAAGAACCGCCCGCATCCTAAGAAAACCGAAAGAGGAAATTCTCAGGAGGGGCGGTTGGGTTGGTTGGGGTCCGAGCGTTGAGCTGGAGCCTGGTTTTGAGGGACTGTCCTAGCTCACCTTCACCGAGGTGATCTTGACTTCCTCGGCCGGGGCGCCGTCGGTGGCGCCACCTTCGACGCCAGCGGCGGCGATCTTGTCTAGGGTTTCCTGGCCGGCATCGGTCAGCTTGCCGAAGTAGGTGTAGTTCGGGGCAAGCTGGGACTCGTCGTAGTTGATGAAGAACTGGGAGCCGTTGGTGTCCGGGCCAGAGTTAGCCATGGCGATGGAGCCCTTCGGGTAGACCACCGGGGTGTTGAGGTCGGCCTCGTCGGTCTCATCGGTCGGGTACTCGTCCGCGAAGCTAAAGCCCGGGCCGCCGGAACCGGTGCCGGTCGGGTCGCCGCACTGCAGGACGTTGAGCCCGCCGCTGGTCATGCGGTGGCAGACGGAATTGTCGTAGTAGCCTTGCTCGGCCAGGTCGGTAATGGCATTGACGGTGCACGGGGCCACGGCGCGGTCGAGCTCCATGGCGATGTCGCCCTGGTTGGTGGCGAAGGTGACCTTGGCGGTGCCCTCCGTGGTGACGTCCTTGCCATTGGGGACCTTGGCGCCGTTGCCGTCGCGGCCGTCTTCCTCGTAGGTGCACTGGACCGTGGCCGGTAGTGCCTGCGCGCGCTTGCCCGACAGCGGGGTGGCCTCCGGGGTAGTAGTCGGTGCGGCGGAGGACTCCTCGGCCACGACAGACTCGTTGGAGCCGTCGCGGGTGGCGACGAACCAGATGCCGCCCACGAGGACGAGGATGGCCAGCAGGGAGGCGGCCATCACGCCCAGCGGACGCGACTTCTCCTTGCGGTCACGGGACTTGAGCTCGCGTTCGAGCTTGGACAGCGCTTCAGCGCCGCGGGCGGAGTTATCAGACACCGGCACTCAGTTTCCTTTACTTAGGCAATGGGTTTAACAGTGGGTTTAACCCGGACAATAGTAGTCAATGCCTGCACGTGGGCGGGGCCCCGCCCCGGCAAGCCGGGAAAATTTCATTGCGGGGCGACAAAGTCAGCACTATGTTGGGGGACATGGCTGAAATTAAGTTTAATAATGATCCTGCTCATACCACCGGCGATCTCCCTGCCCAGGGCCAGGCCCTGCCCGAGTTCGAGCTCGTTGGCACCGGCCTCGGTGCCATCACCAACAAGGACTTCGTCGGCAAGCGCCTGGTTTTGTCCTTCTTCCCGTCCGTCGACACCGGCGTGTGCGCCGCCCAGGTCCGCGCCTTCAATAAGAAGGCCGCCGAGGTCGACGGCACCGTCGTTCTGTGCATCTCCAAGGACCTGCCGTTTGCCCAGGACCGCTTCTGCGGTGCTGAGGGCATCGACAACGTCGTCATGGCCTCCGCTTTCCGTTCCTCCTTCGGTGAGGACTTCGGCCTGACCCTGGCGGACACCCTGCTGGCCGGCCTGCTCGCCCGCGGCGTCATCGTCACCGACGCCGACCACAAGGTGGTCTACTCCCAGCTGGTGGAGGAAGTCACCACCGAGCCGGACTACGACGCCGCTATCGCTGCGCTCAACTAAGTCGCAAGCGCGAAGCGCCAGCTAGCTTGAGTGGTAGCTAAGCGACCACAAACTACAGTAGGCCGCGCCGTGGGGAATGCCCCGCGGTGCGGCTTATTGGTTTTCGCCAGGCGTAAGCGGCGCGGACCCGGGGACGGTGGCTCAAGCGGGCAAATCCTATGCTCGTACTATGCTCGGGGGCATGGAAATTTATGGATTCGCCGCCGGCCCCTATAGCGCCAACACGTACCTGATTTCGCACGAGGGTGATGCCTTCGTGGTGGACCCGGGCATGCACTCCAAGGAGCGGGTGGACGCCCTGTGTGCTGAGTACGGCTGGAACCTGGTGGCGGTCGTGGCCACCCACGGGCACGTCGACCACGTCCGGGAGGCCGGTGACATCGCCGCCGAGCGCAAGATTCCGGTCTATATCCACCCGGCGGACGAGCCCTTCCTCGACCGGGCCAAGGGCATGAGCGAGCAGTCGCGGCGGCTCTTCGATGCCGAAAACATGCTGCCGATTGCCGACCTTCGCTACTTGGACGGCGATAGCCTGGAACTTATCGGGCATACCTTCGCCCTCCACCATGCGCCGGGGCACTCGCCGGGGTGCGTCATCATCGTCGGCGAAGAGTTCGCGCTCACTGGTGACGTCATCTTCAAAGGCTCCATCGGGCGCACGGACCTGCAGGGCTCCGACCCGCAGGCTATGCGCGCCACGCTAGCCGGGCCCGTGTGGGGCCTAGACGATGCCCTCACGCTGCTGCCTGGCCATGGGGCGACCACGACGATGCGCGCCGAAAGGGCCACTAATCCGTTCCTGGCGCAGTTGAGGGAGGTACTCTAATGGGCGTGAGTGATAAGAAGCAGTTTCAGGCCCTGTCCGCCCCGAAGGGTGTGCCGGATTATTTCCCGCCCCACTCGGCTACTTTCTTGCGCGTGCGCGAGACCCTGGTACACCAGGCGCACTTGAGCGGTTTCCAGCACATCGAGCTTCCCATCTTTGAAGACACCGCCCTCTTTGCCCGCGGCGTGGGCGAGTCCACGGATGTGGTGACCAAGGAGATGTACACCTTCGCTGACCGTGGGGACCGCTCGGTTACCCTGCGCCCGGAGGGCACTGCGGGCGTGATGCGCTCGGTCATCGAGCACAACCTGGACCGAGGCCAGCTGCCGGTCAAGCTCAACTACTATGGGCCCTTCTTCCGCTATGAGCGCCCGCAGGCCGGCCGCTACCGCCAGCTGCAGCAGGTGGGCGTGGAGGCCATTGGCGTTGACGATCCGGCGCTGGATGCTGAGGTCATCGCGCTGGCGGATCGCTCCTACCGAGCGCTGGGCCTGAGCCAGTTCCGCCTGGAGCTGACCAGCCTGGGTGATAGCAACTGCCGCCCGGACTATCGCAAGAGGCTGCAGGACTTCCTGTTCAAGCTCGATCTGGACGAGGAGACCCGCCACCGCGCGGAGATCAACCCCCTGCGCGTGCTCGACGACAAGCGCCCGGAGGTCCAGGCCCAGCTGGCCGATGCCCCCTTGATGCTCGATCACCTCGACGGCCCCTGCCGCGAGCACTTTGAGACCGTGACCGGCCTGCTCGATGACATGGGCGTCGACTACACCATCAACCCGCGCATGGTGCGTGGCCTGGACTACTACACCAAGACCTGCTTCGAGTTCGTCCACCCGCTGCTGGGCGCCCAGTCCGGCATCGGCGGCGGTGGCCGCTATGACGGCCTGATGGCCCAGCTCGGCGGCCAGGATCTCTCCGGCATCGGCTATGGGCTCGGCGTGGATCGCACCGTGCTCGCACTCGAGGCCGAGGACATCGAGCTGCCGGGCGTGGACGAGCGCGTCGCCGTCTACGGTGTGGCCCTGGGGGCGGACGCCAAGCGCCGCATGGTCGAGGTCATCGACCGCCTGCGCCGCGCCGGGATTTCCGCTGACATGTCCTTTGGCGACCGCGGTCTCAAGGGGGCGATGAAGGGCGCCGACCGCGCCGGGGCCCGCGTGGCCTTGGTGCTCGGCGAGTCCGAGCTGGAGGTCGGCGAGGTTGCCGTCAAGGACCTGCGCTCCCACGAGCAGCACGCAGTAAGCCTGGACGGCATCGTCGAGCACCTGGTGGGCCAGCTGGCTTAAAGTGCCCAACCCTGCGGCTAACCCGCGCCCGGCCGTATGGCCAGGCGGGCCGGCCGCACCACCTGTCCTAGAGGGGTCGCCCGAATGGCGGCCCCTTTTAGTTTTTAGTTTTGCGCAGAGGGGGAATGCCCGGCGCGGATGCCGGCTAGGTAGAGGTCAACCATGCGGGCTTGAATCTCAGGCTCGAAGGCCTCGATGTGGACGGTGCGGGGGCGGGCTAGGGCGAGGATGCCCACCACGAATTCTAGGTGGGTCACGCCCGGGCCGACTTCGCCGTTTCGCCTGGCCATGGCGATGAATTCCTCGCCGCCGGCGCGCAGTATTTCCCGGTGCTGTGCTAGGGGCTCGTCTAAGCCTGAGATATCGGCGGGAAGGAAGGCGGGGATGAGCGAGCTGAGGCTCATGTCGAGCAGGTGGGTGGCATAGGCCCGGGCGATGCCGGGTGTGCCGTCGGCGTACTCCTTTAGAATCTGGTGCTGGAAGTCTGCGAACTCCTGCCCCAAGTATGCAGTGCAGGCGGTCACCAGGGACTGCTTGTCGGGGAAGTGCCGGTAGACGGTCGCGATGCCGACTTCGGCGGCCTCGGCGATGCGCTCGAGCGAGACCCCGGGGCCGTGGAGGCGGAACAGTTCCGTGGCGGCCGTGATGATGGCTTGGCGGCGGCGGAGGGCGTCTGCGCGCATTTAATGGCTCCTTGGGGGTGAATTGACAGGACTGGGATGGTGGAGTTGGATGGTTCCAGTAACTGATAGTTAACACTATCATTTCTTTGTGGGAACGTTGAAGGAGAACGCGTGAGCAACGCGGCATTTTCGGTCCGCGATCTGGAGCTGTCCACGCGGCAGCAGATCCCGGACTTCGACATCTATCCAGGCTGCAACCTGTTGCATGTCAGCCGGGAGTCCTCGGCCACCGTGCTGGCGCTGACCCTGGCCGGGCGCATGCGGGCGCGCTCCGGTGGCATCACTGGGCTCGGGCACAAGCAGGCCTTCCGGCAGGTGGCGCTGGCCGGGGCGACGGAAATCGATAGCCTCGAGCGCCTTGTGCCCGCCTGGACCGTCGTGCGTGAGCAGCTGGCGTGGTCGCAGCCGTGGTACCGGCTGACCCCGCGGGACGTGGACCGGGTGGACTCAGTCCAGGACGCGTTCGCCGCGGTGGGCCTGGACTATACCAACGCCCAGCTCAAGGAGGTCGCGGTGGGGAAGATGCCGGTGCTCGACCGGTTGCGCCTGCGCGTGGCCCTAGCACTCATCGCCCGGCCTGCAGCGCGGCTGGTTGTCGTCGACGACATCGACCAGCTGCGATCCAACCGCCTGCGCGGGCAGTTCCTGGAGTCGTTGAGTCAGCTAAGCCAGACCCTGCCCGTGGTAGCTGTATCCGCCAACGGGGCTCAAGACGGCCAAGTCGATCACATCGTGCGCATCACGGGGGAGGAATAGGACATGAATTTAACGCATCTTGGCTCGGAACTGCGCCGCTTTGGCCACGGCAAGCTGCCGCCGGTGGCCCTGTTGACGATCATCGTGCTGCCCCTGCTCTTTGGCGGGCTTTTCGTCTGGTCCTACTGGGACCCGGTAGGCCGCATCAACCAACTGCCGGTGGCCTACGTCAACTCGGACACCGGAGCCCGCCTCGACGGCAAGGAACTCGACGCCGGCGAGCAGATCACCGAGCGGCTCATGGACAACGACCAGGTGTCCTTCACCCAGGTCAGCGCCGAGGAAGCCCGCGCCGGGGTGGCCGATGGCACCTACTACTTCGCCATCGAAATCCCGGAGAACTTCTCCGAGTACGTCGCGGGCCTGGCCGGCGATGACCCGCACCCGGCCACGCTCAACACGCTGTTCAACAACGACAATGGGCTCATTGCCACCACGCTGGGCAACCAGGTGGTCACGCAGGTCCTCGCGGCGATGAACTCGGGGCTGGGCGAGCAGGTCACCGACAACCTTTTGGTGGGCTTTAACACGATTGGCTCCGGGGTCGATGCCGCCGCTGACGGTGCGGGCAAGCTGGCCGATGGTGCGTCCACTGCCCGCGGGGGCGCGGGCACCCTGGCGGACGGATCCGAGAAACTGCGCGACGGTATCGAATCCGCGGACGCCGGTGCCAGCAAGCTCGCCGAGGGCGCGCAGAAGCTCGACTCCGGCCTGGGCACCGCGGCCGAGTCCGCGGACCAGCTGGCCGCGGGCCTGGCACAGCTCCAGGCGGCCACCGACCAGCTAGGGTCTGGCGCCGCGCAGATTTCCGGCGGCGTGGACCAGATTGGCGGCCTGGCCGACCAGGCCACGCAGGCCCAACAGCAGCTGCTGGTGCCGCTCATCAACCTGTCCACGCAGTTGAAGTCCCTCGGCCTGCCGCAGGCTAGCGCTGTCGCCGGGCAGATCGATGCCGCGACGGAGACCCTGCGAACCCAGGGCCTAGGCGAGGATTCGCAACTCGTAGCCCAGCTGGGCGCCCTGCAGTCCGGCGCGGCTGAGGTCGCGCGCCAACTCACCGACCCGGCGGCGGCCTACCTGGACGGCATGCAGCGCGCGGCGCAGGGCTCGCAGGCACTCGCCAGCGGTCTACACCAGCTCCACGATGGCTCGACGCAGCTGGTCATCGGGGCCAACCAGTTAAGCGACGGCACCTCCCAGCTCGTGGAAGGCTCCCAGCAGCTCACGGTTGGCGCCACCCAGTTAGCCGATGGCCTGGTCGCCCTCGATGACGGCAACGGGCAGCTCGCGCTCAAGCTCACGGAGGCCGGGCAGCAGATTCCTTCCTTTGGCGACGAGGATGCGCGCGCCCAGCACTCCGGCGCGATGTCGACCCCAGTGGTCACGCACGCGCTGGGGGATAGCCTGCCGTATTTCGGCAAGGGGCTGGCGCCAATCTTCATCTCCCTGGGCCTGTTTTTGGGCGGGACCATCACCTGGATGGTCTTCCACCCCCTGCAGCGCCGTGCCGTCGACTCCGGCATGGCCGCCCCGCGCGTGGTGCTGGCCTCCTACCTGCCCGCACTCCTGGTGGGCCTGTCCCAGGCCACCGTCATGTTCGCCGTCCAGAAGTGGGCGCTGAACCTCGATGCCAGCCACGAGGTGGGCATGTGGGCGGCGATGTGCCTGACCGCCGCGACGTTCCAGATGATAACGCTAGGGATTAACGCCTTCTTGGGCACCACCGTCGGCCGCGTGGTCTGCATCGCCTTGATGTCGCTGCAGATCGTCTCCTCGGGCGGCCTCTATCCGCCCGAGACCCAGCCGGCGTTCCTGCGCTGGTTCCACAACTTCGACCCGATGACCTATTCCACGAACCTTCTGCGGCAGATGATCTTCCACGCCGACACCACGCTCGACGACCGCCTGTGGCAGGGCGTAGGCGCGCTGGCGCTGTGCATCGCAATCTTCGGCGCGCTCGCCCTCATCGGCGCGCGCCGGGCCCGGTCGTGGTCGATGAAGGACCTGCACCCGGAAGTCTCCGTTTAGCACGGCGTTGTCGGGGCGGCCGAAACAGCTGCCCCTCGGCAAATGCGCGCTGGGGGCAGGTGGCGGGCGGCCCTATGGGTTGGCCCCTAGCACTCGACGTGGCTGACGGTAAGCCCCAAGGTGGTGGCCAGCCCGCCGAGCGAGGTCTCCTTGTACTTGTCCAGCATGTCGCGGCCGGTTTCGGCCATGGTCTGCACCGCCTGGTCGAGGGAGACCCGGTGGTCGCCGTCATGCAGCTTGGCCAGGCGGGCGGCGTTGATGGACTTGACCGCGCCGATGGCGTTGCGCTCGATGCAGGGGATCTGCACCAGGCCGCCCACCGGATCGCAGGTAAGCCCTAGGTTGTGCTCGAGCGCGATTTCGGCGGCGTTTTCTACCTGGCGGGCGTTAGCGCCCAGTAGCTCGGCGATGCCGGCCGCCGCCATCGCCGAGGCCGATCCGACCTCGCCCTGGCAGCCGACCTCCGCCCCGGAGATGGAGGCGTTGTGCTTGATGATGATGCCCACGGCGCCGGCGGTGAGCAGGAAGCGGCGGGCCGACTGGCGGGTAAACCCAGCCTGGAAGTCGCGGGCGTAGTGGAGCACCGCCGGGATGATGCCGCAGGCGCCATTGGTGGGCGCGGTGACCACGCGGCCGCCGGCGGCGTTCTGCTCGTTGACGGCCAGCGCGTAGAGGTTGACCCACTCCATGGCGGAAAAACCACAGCTGGTGTCGTCCACGCGCTGCAGGAGCTGGCGGTAGACCCCCGGCGCGCGCCGGTTGACTTCCAGCCCGCCGGGCAGGATGCCGGTGGTGCTAATGCCCTGCGTCACGCAGGAACGCATGGCGTCCCACACCCGGTCCAGGTGGGCGTTGACAAAGTCGGCCCCGCCCTGGCGGGCGTGAATTTTGGCCTCGTTGGCTAGCACCATCTCCCAGATGGGCAGGCCCGTGCGCGCGGCCAACGCTAGCAGCTCGTCGCCGGTGTCAAAGGGGTAGGGAAGCTCCACTTCCTCCGCGGTGCCGGTGCTACCGGCGGCCTCGGCCGCGGCGGCGGCATCGTATTCCGCGCGGGAGAGAATAAAGCCGCCGCCCACGGAGAAGTACTCGGCCCCGGCAGCGAGCTCGTTGCCGTCTGCGTCCCAGGCGCTGAAGATGAGGCAGTTGGGGTGCTCGGGGACCGGGGTGTTGTCGAAGGCGATGGTGTAGTCCACGGCGCCGCGCGGTCCGGTAACGCGGCCGGCGTTGGGGATGGGGGCGCCGGCGGGCGGCTGGGCATCCAGGGGCACGGTCTCTGGCAGCCAGCCGACGAGCCCGAGGATGACTGCGCGGTCGGTGGCATGGCCTATGCCTGTGGCAGATAGGGAGCCGCGCAGCTCGATGTGGACTGTGGCGGGCAGCTGCGGCAGCGCGGCGATGAAGGCGTCGGCGGCGCGCATGGGGCCCACCGTGTGCGAAGAAGAGGGACCAATCCCGATGGAGAAGAGGTCAACGATGCTGGTGGTCATGGGGTGCCTTAATCCTTAAAACTGTGACGTAAAGCCTACATGTTAACGCGCCCCCGGTGATTCGTTTTATTTTCCCGCGGAGATCGGCTGTGGCCTGCGTGATTGATTATTTTCCCCACGGTATTGGGGAGGGGAGAAGAAGTTTTCCGGTTTTTCTACATCGTTATAGTTATTAGGAAATAATAAGGCGCACGTCGCAGTGGTTGTAGCGGCGGTCACTTTCTCTTTCATAACACTGGAGTTTCAGTATGAGTACGTCTCTCGGCCCGCAAGGGCCGCGCACCCAGGGCGAACCAGATATCGAATTCGTCGAGGTCGATGGCACCAGCCAGCCCATCGATGTCATCCCGCAGAAGACCATCGGGCCGGTAGAAAAGGTGGTCATCCTGATCGCCGCCCTCGTCGCCGCCGCCGGCTGGGGCATGCTCGCCCTCCACCGGGGCGAGACCATCAACTCGGTGTGGCTAGTCTGCGCCGCAGTAGGCTCATACGTGGTCGGCTACACCCTCTATGCTCGCCTCATCGAGTACAAGGTGGTCAAGCCCCGCAACAACCGGGCCACCCCGGCCGAGTATGCCAACGACGGCAAGGACTTCGTCCCCACCGACCGCCGCGTGCTCTTTGGCCACCACTTCGCCGCCATCGCCGGCGCCGGCCCCCTGGTCGGCCCCGTCATGGCGGCCCAGATGGGCTACCTGCCGGGCACCTTGTGGATTGTCCTCGGCGTCATCTTCGCCGGCGCGGTCCAGGACTACCTGGTGCTGTGGGTCTCCACCCGCCGCCGGGGCCGCTCCCTGGGCAAGATGATTAGCGATGAGATGGGCAAGGTCGGCGGCGCCGCCGGCATCCTGGCCACCATCGCCATCATGATCATCATCATCGCCGTGCTCGCGCTGATCATCGTCAACGCTCTGGCCGAGTCCCCGTGGGGCGTGTTTTCCATTACGATGACCATCCCGATCGCCATCTTTATGGGCCTCTACCTGCGCTACCTGCGCCCGGGGCGGGTCTCCGAGGTCTCCGTCATCGGCGTGGTGCTGCTGCTGGCCGCCATTATCGGCGGCGGCTGGGTGGCAGACCAGGACTGGGGCGTGGTCATGTTCACCTGGTCCAAGGAATGGCTGGCCCTGGCCATCATCGGCTACGGCCTCGTGGCCGCCATCCTGCCGGTCTGGCTGCTGCTGGCCCCGCGCGATTACCTGTCGACGTTTATGAAAATCGGCGTCATCGCGCTTTTGGCCATCGCCATCCTCATCGATCGCCCCGACATCCAGATGCCCGCCGTGACCTCCTTTGCCTTTGACGGCGACGGCCCGGTCTTCTCCGGCAACCTCTTCCCGTTCCTGTTCATCACGATTGCCTGCGGCGCCCTGTCTGGCTTCCACGCGCTGATCTCCTCGGGTACCACCCCGAAGCTCATCGAGAAGGAATCCCACATGCGCGCCATCGGCTACGGCGGCATGATCATGGAGTCCTTCGTGGCAATCATGGCTCTGGTGGCCGCCGTGGTCATCGACCGCCACATGTACTTCGCCATGAACGCCCCGGTAGCACTCACCGGGGGCACGTTCGAGGGCGCGGCCCAGTTCGTGGCCACCCTCAACCTGCCGGGGGCGGGCATTACCGCCGAAGATCTCGCCGCCGCCTCGGCAGCCATCGGGGAGGAGACGATTGTCTCGCGCACCGGCGGCGCGCCCACCTTGGCCTATGGCATGAGTGAAGTCATGACCTCGCTGTTCGGCAGCGCTAGCCTGCAGGCCTTCTGGTACCACTTTGCCATCATGTTTGAGGCCCTGTTCATCCTCACCACCGTCGATGCCGGCACCCGCGTGGCTCGTTTCATGATGTCGGACTCCCTGGGCGCTATCCCGGGCCTGCAGAAGTTCCGCGACCCGTCCTGGAAGCCGGGCATGTGGATCTCCACCCTCGTGGTCTGTGGCCTGTGGGGTGCCATCCTAGTGATGGGGGTGACCGACCCGCTGGGCGGCATCAACGTGCTGTTCCCGCTGTTTGGTATTGCCAACCAGCTGCTGGCCGCCATGGCCCTGTCGCTGGTGTTGGTGGTCGTGGTCAACCGGGGCATGTACAAGTGGGCCTGGATTCCGGGCATCCCGCTGGCCTGGGACCTGGTGGTCACCATGACCGCGTCCTGGCAGAAGATTTTCAGCTCGGATCCGTCCATTGGCTACTGGGCCAACCACGCCCGCTTCAAGGAGGCCGCCGCCCAGGGCCTCACCGAGTTCGGCAGCGCGGCCTCGCCGGAGGCTATCGATGCCGTCGTGCGCAACACCTTCATCCAGGGCTGCCTGTCCATCCTCTTTGCTGTCCTAGTCATCGTGGTAGTGGTCGCAGCCGGCGTAGAGTGCGTCCGGGCAGTGCGCCAACGTGCCGCAGGCCAAGAGCCGGTCAACTCGGAGGAGCCCGCGACCGCTTCGACGCTCTTCCTGCCCCGCGGGCTGATGCCCACCAAGCGGGAGAAGGAAGTGGCCGCCCAGTACGGAATGACCTTCGACTCGAGTTCGGGGGGACACTAGATGCTCCAGGCGCTGAAATCCGTGCGCTGGTATTTCGCGGAACTGATGGGGGATAACGACTACCGCAAGTACTGCGATCACCTGCGTGCCCACCACCCCGGCGCGCAGCTGCCCACCGAGCGGCAGTACTGGCGCAACCGGTATGCCAGCCAGGATGCCAACCCGGGGGCCCGCTGCTGCTAGTGGACGCTTAAAGGCCGCCGGCTAGACCCTGCAGCCACCGGTGGCAGTTAGCCACCGGCCGCTGTTAGCCATCGGTCGCAGTTAACCGGGAACTAAGCCGCCTCATGTGTGGGGCGGCTTAGTTGCCGTCGTGGCCGTTAAGGAGCGCGCTAAAGGGCACGAAGTCCTCTTCGAGATCCAGGCCGGTTTTGCGCTGCGGCGCGCCGGGGGCGGCATAGCCGCTGAGCCCGCCCACGCGGTCGGTGGGGGTGACCATGAGGTCAGCCAGTTGGGCGGCGGCGCGCTCGATGCGCCGGGCCGTCGCCGCGCCCTCGTCGGTGCCGAAGTCCTCGGTGGCCTGGAAGATACCGGTGGGCACCACCATGGCGTGCAGGTAGTTAAACAGGGGGCGCACGGCGTAGTCCAGCAGGAGCGCGTGCCGGCTCGAGCCGCCGGTGGCGGCAATGAGCGTGGGCAGCCCCTCGAGGGCGTGTGGGTCGAGGGTGTCGAAGAACATCTTGAACAGCCCCGAATAGGAGCCCTGAAAGGCCGGGGTCACGGCGATGAGCCCGTCGGCGCTGGCGAGTGCGCGCTTGGCGGCATCGAGCTGCGGCGTGGTCGCACCCCAGTTGGTCATGGCTTGGGCCAGCTCGGTGGCCAGCTCCCGCAGCTCGATGACCTCGAGGTCCACGCCCTCACCGCGCCCGCCGATGTTGGCCTGGGTGGCCGCGGCAATCGAGTCGGCCAGCGCCCGGGTAGACGAGGGGTGAGATAGCCCGGCGGAGATGACGACGAGCTTACGCATTGCCCACCGTCCCAGCGGTCCCGGCCGCCCCGGTGGAGGCCTGCGCTCCGGCGGCATCGCCAGGCTCATCGCCCGGGGAAACGGAGAAGTGTGGCAGGGCCCGCCCGGCGTCGCGAGCGGCGCGCAGGCTCGCGTGCGTCGGGGGATCAGACGGCACGTGGTCGGGACGGCGGGCCTCCATGCGGCGGCACAGCTCCGGCACGACCTGGGTGCCCAGGATCTCGATCTGGCGCAGGACCACTTCCTGGGGCAGGCCGGCGTGGTCGATGAGGAAGAGCTGGCGCTGGTAGTCGCCGACCCAGTCGGCGAACTGCATGGTGCGCGCAACGACCTGCTCGACGGTGCCGACGGTCAGTGGGGTCTGGGCAGTGAACTCCTCCAGGGAGGGGCCGTGCCCGTAGACCGGGGCGTTGTCGAAGTAGGGGCGGAAGAAGTCCTTGGCCTCCTGCTCGGTGTCCCCGATGAATACCTGCCCGCCCAGGCCGACGATGGCCTGATCGGCGCGGCCGTGGCCGTACTTCTCGTAGCGGCGGCGGTACATGTGCACCATCTTCGCGGTGTGTTCCTTATTCCAAAAGATGTTGTTGTGGAAGAAGCCGTCGCCGTAGTACGCGGCCTGCTCGGCAATCTGGGGCGAGCGAATAGAACCGTGCCAGACAAATGGCGGCACCGCATCTAAGGGGGCGGGCGTGGAGGTAAAAGACTGCAGCGGGGTGCGGAACTTGCCCTGCCAGTTGACCACGGGCTCGCGCCAGAGGCGGCGCAGCAGGTGGTAGTTCTCCACGGCCAGGGGGATGCCCTGGCGGATGTCCTTGCCAAACCACGGGTAGACCGGGCCGGTGTTGCCGCGCCCCATCATCAAGTCCACGCGTCCGCCGGACAGGTGCTGCAAGAAGGCGTAATCCTCGGCGATCTTGACCGGGTCATTAGTGGTGATCAGCGTGGTGGACGTCGATAGCTGCAGCCGGGTGGTCTGCGCGGCGATATACGCCAGGTGCGTGGTGGGCGAGGAAGGCAAGAAGGGTGGGTTGTGGTGCTCGCCGGTGGCAAAGACGTCTAGGCCCACTTCCTCGGCCTTGAGGGCAAGCTCGGTGATGTTGGAAATGCGCTCGGCCTCGGTGGGGGTGGTGCCGCGCACCGGATCTGGGGTGACGTCACCAATGGTGAAGATGCCAAATTGCATGTGTGCTCCTCGGGGACGGCTCCCGATCCCGCCGGGTGGGGGAGGCTCGGGAGAATCTCAGTAGTTCTATGACATGTCAACAATGTATGTCTTGAGACTATTCCATATCGAGGGCATCGAGCAATTTCCCCAGGTCGGAGCCGGTAATAATCCGCAAAGGCCGCTGGTGGCGCTTGCCCTGCTCCGTCAATATCACCGCCACCGCGTGGCTGCCATCCCGCGCCACCTCGCTGAGCAAGTCGACTACTTCCTGCGCGCTGGCATCGCGTGCCGCAAACTCCACGCGCTCCGCCGGTTCGGCGTACTCGAGAACCTCGCCCACGGTGCCGGCATCAATCTGGCCGTTATCTCCCAGGTCCGCTGCCACCCAGCGGGCAATCGCGTTGCCCGTGAGCAGCTGCACGTAGCCGCCGTCGTCGTAGACGGGGATTTGCGTGTAGTTCTTCTCCGCGATAAGGGCTGAGGCCTGCCGCACCGTAGAACTGGGTTCCAGCGTGGCCACCGGGCGGGTTCCCAGCACGCCGAGGGCCTCCGGCGGGGTCAACAAGAGCTCTCGCAGCCGCTGAATCTGCACGACAATCTCCGGCACGGGCTCGGCAATGGGCCGTTGCGATAAAACCTCCCGTGCGCAATCGCGTTGCGCAAAGACGCGAAGTCCCGCAGGGCATCCTGCTGCCGGGCGGTGAGCAGGTGTTTCTGATGCGCCTGGCCCACCAAAGAGGAGAAGGGGTCGCTATTGCGCGCCTTGAGGCGATCCCGCAGGAACTGCTCAATGTCATTGAACGCGGCTAAGAAAAGCTGGGCCCGATTAGTGCTCATGGGCCACACTCTACGTCTTGGCCAGCCCTCGCGCGCGGGGACCTAACGCGGGGATCTAACGCGGGGGCCTAACGCGGGGACCTAAGAGGAATAGACCCCGCGGTCCAAGGTATCGCAGGCAGACATCGTGCCCTCCCGGTAACCGGTGATAAAAGCGTCAGCGCGCTGCTGCGAAGAACCATGCGTCCACAGGTCTGGGCGAACCTCGCCAGCCGAGCGGCGCTGGATATTGTCATCGCCCACCGCGCGGGCCGTGTCCACAGCTGCGCGCACCTCCTCGTCACTAATCGGCTCCAAGAAGGCATCCTCGCCATCGTCAGCATGGTGTGCCCACAAGCCCGCGTAGCAGTCCGCCTGCAGCTCGATCTTCACAGCGTTGGAATCCGCGCCGGGATCGTTATAGTTCGACAGCCCCAAGGTGCCCTCCAGCTGCTGGATGTGGTGGCCGAACTCGTGAGCCACGATGTACATCTGCGCCAGGGGAGCGTTCGTGCCACCAAACGAGCCCAACTGCTCGAAGAAGCTGACATCAAAATAGGCAGACTGATCCGCCGGGCAATAGAAAGGACCCGTGGCCGCGGAGGCGAAACTACACCCCGAATTGGTGGAATTCTGGAAGATCACCGCGCCGGCCTGCGTGTAATCGATACCCGCCTGCTCCGGCAGCACCTTCTCCCACACGGCATCGACCGAGTTGACCGTAAAGAGCACCCGGCACTCGTCATTGGTATTGCCGTCCTCGGCCGTCTGGCAGTGGGAGAAATCCCCCGAAGTTCCCTCGCCGCCCCCCAACTGGCCCTGGTCCGAGTACACCCCGTCCCCAGAGCCCAAAATGCTGCCCAGCTGGTCCGGGTTGCCGCCCAAGAGCAGGAATAGGCCCACGAAGACCAGCGTGCCGATGCCGCCGCCGGCAGCGACGGCGCCACGCCGGCCCCCGCCGCGCCGGGCGCGAGTGTTGTCAAAATTTGCCCCAGAGCGAAAAGTCATGCCTTCAAGTTTCCCACACCACCGGCCCGTGCGCTGCACCGGTGCTGAAACTTCTGGGCCGGCGCGGGCCTAAAAAGGGGCACCGGCGGGCGGGGAGTCTGGGCCTAGGAGTAATATGGAGGGCCGTTCATGTGCCTGCCGTCACCGCGCGTGCTGTCTACACGAGGCGGGGTGGCCGGCGAAACACGATTGAAAGGAATGAGCACTAGTGCTGCGTACCCATTTGGCAGGCGAGCTTCGCAAGGAGCTGGCCGGTAACACCGTCACGCTCACCGGTTGGGTGTCGCGTCGCCGTGACCACGGTGGCGTGATCTTCATCGACCTGCGGGACCGCTCGGGCATCGCCCAGGTAGTTTTCCGCGAGTCTGAGGTGGCCGAGGCTGCCCACGATCTGCGCTCCGAATACTGCATCAAGGTCACCGGCGTGGTCGAGGCCCGCCCGGAGGGCTCCGCCAACCCGAACCTCGCCTCCGGCGAAATCGAGGTCAACGTGGCCGAGCTCGAGGTCCTCAACAAGTCCGCGGCCCTTCCTTTCCAGATCGATGACCCCTCCACCTCTGGCGAGGTGGGCGAGGAAGCCCGCCTGAAGTACCGCTACCTCGACCTGCGCCGCGAGCGCCAGCACAACGCTCTGGTCCTGCGCTCCCGCGCCAACCGTGCGGCCCGCGAGGTCCTCGACTCCCACGACTTCACCGAGATCGAGACCCCGACCCTGACCCGCTCCACCCCGGAGGGCGCCCGTGACTTCCTCGTGCCCGCCCGCCTGAAGCCGGGTTCCTGGTACGCCCTGCCGCAGTCCCCGCAGCTGTTCAAGCAGCTGCTCATGGTCGCCGGCATGGAGCGCTACTACCAGATCGCCCGCTGCTACCGCGATGAGGACTTCCGCGCCGACCGCCAGCCGGAGTTCACCCAGCTCGACATCGAAATGTCCTTCGTGGACCAGGACGACGTCATCGCTCTGGGCGAGGAAATCGTCAAGGCCCTGTGGGCACTAATCGGCTACGAGGTCACCACGCCGATCCCGCGCATGACCTATGCCGACGCCATGAAGTACTACGGCTCCGATAAGCCGGACCTGCGCTTTGACATCAAGATCGTGGAGTGCACCGACTTCTTCAAGGACACCACCTTCCGCGTGTTCCAGAACGAGTACGTCGGCGCCGTCGTCATGGAGGGCGGCGCCTCCCAGCCGCGTCGCCAGTTCGACGCCTGGCAGGAATGGGCCAAGCAGCGCGGCGCCAAGGGCCTGGCCTACATCACCATCGCCGAGGACGGCACCCTGGGCGGCCCGGTGGCCAAGAACATCACCGACGCTGAGCGCGAGGGCATTGCCGCCCATGTGGGCGCCAAGCCGGGCGATGCCATCTTCTTCGCCGCCGGTGACACCAAGTCCTCCCGCGCGCTGCTGGGCGCGGCCCGCGGCGCCATCGCGGAGAAACTGGGCCTTATCAAGGACGGCGACTGGGCCTTTACCTGGGTCGTCGACGCCCCGCTGTTCGAGCCGGCTGCTGACGCCACCGCCTCGGGCGACGTGGCCCTGGGCCACTCCAAGTGGAC
>CAVFKS010000022.1:2243-23238 GCA_963623015.1 Clostridia bacterium | reverse complement strand
GGGCGGGGCCGGCGGCGTCGGTGGGAAACTGACCCGGCTGGCCGTTGAAGATCCACATCTCGGCGCCTTCCGGGGCCACCTCCGTGTGGCCGGCCTGGGTCAGCGCCTCTACGGTTTCTTCCCACCGGGTGGGCAGCATGGCGAATTTCATCTAGTAGCCCGCCTGCACGTCGACGCGGGTGGAC
Organism: Clostridia bacterium; assembly: GCA_963623015.1. GTDB lineage: Bacteria > Actinomycetota > Actinomycetes > Mycobacteriales > Mycobacteriaceae > Corynebacterium. Next base: position 23,053 of record CAVFKS010000022.1, on the reverse strand, counting down.
AGAGGCTCGCCTGCCGCGAAGGCGCGGGCGTTGGCGTCGACCACCTGGGCGATGTGGTGCTTGGCCACCTGCGAGGAGGCCGCAATGTGCGGGGTAATCGTCGCATTCGGCAGCGCGAAAAGCGGGTGGCCATCCGGCAGCGGCTCCGGGTCGACCACATCCATGGCGGCACCCGCGATCTCGCCAGTCTCCAGCGCCCAGACCAGGTCGTCGGTGTTGACGGTGGCGCCGCGCCCGACGTTGATGAACAGGGCGGAAGGCTTCATAGCGCGGAAGCAGGCGGCATCGATAAGCCCTGCCGTCTGGACGGTCATGGGCAGGATCGAGACGATGAAATCGGCCTCGCCCCACACATGGTCGGCCTCGCCGATGGCCACGTTGACGTCCGCGCCCTCGACCGCGTGCCCGGTGCGGGTCACGGCGGTGATGTGGCAGTCAAAGGGCTCGAGCAGGCGGATGAGCTCGCGGCCGATGCCGCCGGCGCCGAAGATGGCCACCCGCGATCTTGCCGCGCGCGGGTAGAGCCACTTCTGCGTGGAATCGACCTCGCGGGCGATGTCCCACGTGCCCGCCAGGGCGAATTTCTTGTGATTATGGGCCGCGGCCAGCAGCAGGCCCAGGGCGGTTTCGGCCACCGGCTTGCCAAACGCGCCCTTGGCGTTGCACCACGGCAGCCCGTCCTCGCTAATAACACCTGCGTCGATGAGCCCGTTGACCCCGGCGAAGCAGTGCTGCACCCACTTGACCCCGGCGGGCAGCGGCGGGATGAGCCGCGGGTTCTGGGTGGCGTTGAGGTAGACCTCGGCATCGGCAAGCTCGACGTGCTCATGGCCGAGCGCTTCTAGTTCCTGGACCGTTTCTGGCCACGGCTTGGGCCCCATAAAGAACTTCATGCCCGCCCAGCCTAGACGATGCCACCCCGGGCAGCGCGGGTTCTACAGGCGGGAGGCGTAGTTGGATAGGTAATCCGCGTGCACCACCGCGCGGCGGCATTCCGGCGGGAGCTCGTCGGTGTGCAGGCCAATCATCTCGCGCAGAGCCGGGGAGCTGAAGGCGGTCTCGCCGCGGCCGATGATTTCGCCCTGAGGGCCCAGGATGTCGACGATCTCGCCGGCGCTGAACTCGCCGATGACCTCCGTGATGCCTACTGCCAGCAGGGAGTTGCCGCCGGCGGTGACCGCGCGCACCGCGCCGGCGTCCAGGCGCAGCGCGCCGCCGGAGTCCGCCGAGTATAGCGCCCAGAACTTCCAGGCCGACAGGCGGCGATTAGTGCGCGTGTGGAAGACGGTGCCCACGCCGGCGTGGTCTAAGGCGGGGCCGATGTTGTCGGTGTTGGTCAGCAGCACCGGGATGCCTCCGCGGGCGGCCAGGCGCGCCGCCGAGACCTTCGTGGCCATGCCGCCGGTGCCCACCCGGCCGCCATCGCCAGCCTCGATGCCCTCCAGGTCCTTGCCGGTGGCGACCTCCTCGATGAAACGCGCGGTGGGGTCGGCCGGGTTCTTGTCGTAGAGGCCGTCGACGTCGGAGAACAGGAACAGGGCGTCGGCGCCGGTGAGGTGGGCCACCAGGGCGGAGAGGCGGTCGTTGTCGCCGAAGTGCATCTCGGAGGTCGCCACGGTGTCGTTCTCGTTGACGATGGGCACCGCGCCGACCTGGCGCAGCCGCTCGATGGTGCGCTGGGCGTTGCGGGCGCGGTCGCGGCGGCCGACATCGGAAGCTGTGAGCAGGACCTGGCCGATGGTGCGGCCGTAGCGGGCGAAGGATCGGCCCCACTCGTAGGCCAGGTGGACCTGCCCGACTGCGGCGGCGGCCTGCTTGGTGGCCAGGTCTTGGGGGCGCTCGTTAAGGCCCAGCGGGCGCATGCCGGCTGCCACCGCCCCGGAGGAGACCAGGATGATATCGGAGTGGGCCTGGCGGGCGCAGATGGCATCCACGATGCGGTCGATCTTGGCCTGCTCGACCGCAAAATCCGGGCCGGTGAGCGAGGAAGAACCGATCTTGACCACGATCCGGCGCGCGCCGGCCAGCTGCTCGCGCAGCGCTGAGGCGTGCCCGGCCGCGGCAGCGTGCCCCGCCGGCCCCGCGGGATACCCCGGCTCGGGCAGGTTGTGGGCCTTAACGCTAAAAGGCTCGAGCGGGAGATGGGGTACGGGTGCAGGCCGGTCGTTCATGGCTGCCCATCTTAGTTCCGCACCCAAAAAGCGCGCGCCTTCAGCCCCCAGCGAGGGCCGGGTTAGCGTGTCCTACCTGTGCCGGGGCGCAGGCCTGCTAGCGTCTCCGAGAGTTGGTTTGGCAGGGACTGCGGGAAGGATCCACCGGCACATGAAGAAGCTCTACGGACTGCCGGCGCTCGTTACCGCGCTGGCCGCGTTCGTGGCCTTCGTCTACGTGAGGTTTTCCGTCTACTCCGGCGAGCAGGCCTTCATCTGGCGCGTCCCGCTGGACTTGAGCATCTACGTTCTGGCCGGCCAGGACGTGGCCGCCGGCGGCTTCCTCTACGACAGCGCCTATATTGGCGACCTGCCCTTTACCTACCCGCCGTTTGCTGGTGCCATGTTTGCGCTGCTGGCGTCGTTTTCCGATGCCGCCCTCATAGTCTGCTTCCACCTGGCCACCGCCGCGGCGCTGCTAGCAATCGTGGTCATGGTCTTCCGCGAGCGCGGCGTGCGCCTGACCCCCTTGACCTGGGCCGCCATCGTGTTGCTGGTGCTGGCGATGCCCGCGAACGAGTCCATCCACGGCACCCTATTTTTCGGCCAGATCAACATCGCGCTGATGCTGCTGGTGGCCCTGGACATCCTCCCGCGCAACCGGCGCCTGCCAGGAATTGGCATCGGCCTGGCCGCGGGCCTCAAGCTCACGCCGGCCTACCTGGGCCTGGTGCTCATCTTCCAGCGCCGCTGGTGGGCGGTCTACCTGTGCATCATGTCGTTCCTAGTCACGGTGGCCATCGGGTTCGTGTTCATCCCCGACGCGGGCGTGTTCTGGAGCGACTCCATGTTCAACTCCTCGCGCGTGGGTGCCCACTCCAATACCGGCGCGAAGTCGCTGCGCTCCCTGATGTACCGCGTCCTCGACATCGACGGCGGCCTGCCCTGGGTGCTGGCGTTGGTGGCCGTGTTCGTGCTGACCTGCCTGGCGCTGCGCACCGCCTACCGCCGCGATAACCGCACGATGGCCCTGGCGCTGACCGGCATGAGCGCCTGCCTGGTCTCCCCGTTTTCCTGGTACCACCACTTCGTGTGGACCATCCCCTTCGGCCTGGCCGTCCTCATCGAGGTCAACCGCCGCGTTGGCGCGCGGCTTACCGGCCCCTGGGGCCCGACCTGGGCCGGCTTGGCGGGACTGGGCGCCATGCTCGTAGTCGAGCTGCCCTACGTCTCCGCGCCGGTCTGGCACGCGTTGTCGTCGTCCAACCTCGATGCCATCGATGCCTTCCAGCCCTGGGCGACCTCCTGGTGGCCGCTGGCCACCTGCGCTTATATCGCCGCCTACGCCGTCCTAGGCTTCCTGCCGGCGCGTGCCTCCGCCGCCGAACGCGCCGCCGATCAGCGCGCCGAAGCCACCGCCACCGCGGACACCGACCCCACGCTGCAGCCGGTGCCTGCGGCACCCGTGCTCGCGCCCCGCTTCGGCTCGGCGCCGGCGCCCTCCCCCGCCGCCGCGAAGGCACAGCCGACCCCGGCCGCAACTCCCGCGCAGCGGACCAATTTGCCCAAGCCGGCGCCGGTGGCGCCTGTGAAGCTGGGGCCGGAGGCATCGCCAGCTAAGGCGGCCCGGCAAGCACACGCGACCCGCAAGGCCAAGCGCGAGGAACTCCAGCAGCAGGGCCAGCCTTCCACCCCGGCGGCCAAGGCGGCGCTGGCCAAGGCCCTGCGCGGGCGCGCCGCCGCGATCCAGGGCAGGGGAACTAGCCCTGCCAGCGGTCGCGGTTAGCGGACTCGCGCGTGATTTCTGGCTCGTCGCCGAAATCGTACTCGTCGATGAGGCCACGGCGCGCCTGCGAGGCACGCTTGCGCTCCGCGGCCGAAGAACGAGCCGTGCCCAGAAGGCGCCCGTCGAAGCCGCGGCCGGCATCGGTGGCGCGGCCGCCGGACATGGGCTCCCACTCGAAGACGAAGTCCCCAATGGTCACCTGGCAGCCCTCGATGGCACCCTGCTTGAATAGCTCGTCCTCGACGCCAGCCTTGGCCAGCCGGTCGGCCAGGTAGCCCACGGCCTCGTCGTTTTCGAAATCGGTCTGGATGAGCCAGCGCTCGATCTTGTCGCCGGAGACGATGTAGCCGCCTGCGACCTGCGGGTCCGGCTTGACCTCGAAGTCGGCGTGGCGGCCCGGCTTGCGGGCCAGGGGCTTGGGGCGAATGATCTGGTGCTCGGCATCCGCCTTGACCTTCGGCTGAGCCGCGCGGTGGGCGTTGACCATCTCCAGCAGCTTGTACTTGAGCGGGTCCAGCCCCTTGCGGGCCACCGCGGAGATGATGAAGACGGGCCAGCCGTACTTCTCCTCCAGCTCGGGCTTGACGAACTCCGCCAGCTCCTCGGCCTCCTTGATGTCGGCCTTGTTGAGGATGATGATGCGCGGGCGCTGCCGCAGATCGCCCAAGCCCGTGTCGGACTCCAGCAAATCCTGGTACTCGGACAGCTCCTTTTCCAGCGCCTCGATGTCGCTGAGCGGATCGCGGCCCGGCTCCAGCGTGGCCACGTCCACCACATGGGCCAGCACGGCGGTGCGCTCGATGTGGCGCAGGAAGTCTAGGCCCAGGCCCTTGCCCTCCGCCGCACCCGGGATGAGCCCCGGGACATCGGCTATAGTAAAGGACTCATACCCCATATCCACCACGCCCAGGTTGGGCTGCAGGGTGGTAAACGGGTAGTCACCGATCTTCGGTTTTGCGGCCGAGAGCACCGAAATCAGCGAGGACTTGCCCGCCGAGGGGAAACCCACCAGGCCGACGTCCGCCATGGATTTGAGCTCCAGCACCAGGTCATGAGCCTGACCCGGCTCGCCCTTGAGCGCGAACCCGGGCGCCTTGCGCGCCGCCGAAGCCAGAGCCGCGTTGCCCAGACCGCCGAAGCCGCCCTCCGCGGCAATAAAGCGGGAGCCCGGCACCGTCAGATCGGCGAGCATCTCCCCCTTTTCCGAGTAGACCACCGTGCCCGCCGGCACCTCCAAGATGAGGTCCTGGCCGCGGCGGCCGTTGCGCCAGTCACCCGCGCCGTTGCCGCCGCGCTCGGACTTGATGTGCGGGCGGTAGTGGAAGTCCATCAGTGTGTGGATCTGCGAGGAGACCTCCAGCACGATGTCCCCGCCGTGGCCGCCATTGCCGCCGTCGGGCCCGCCTAGGGGCTTGAACTTTTCGCGGTGGACGGACGAGCAGCCATGCCCGCCATCGCCAGCCTGCAGGTGCAGGACGACGCGGTCAATGAATCGTGCCATGGGAAGGCCCCTTCTTTCTCGGGCGATATGCCCCAAGTGCGGTGTGCATCGCGCGCCAGGCGCGCTGGTCGTGGACTCAAGTATAAACAAATACCCGGGGCGGCCTCACCAACGTGAAGCGCCCCGGGTATGAGTTAAATCAGGCTTCAAGGCCCCTTAAGCGGTGGCCTCAGCAGCAACCTGCTCGGCCGGAACGATGTTGACGATCCGACGGTTGCGCTTGATGCCAAACTGGACGGAGCCAGCTGCGGTAGCGAACAAGGTGTCGTCGCCGCCGCGGCCAACGTTCTCACCGGGGTGGAACTTGGTGCCGCGCTGGCGGACGATGATCTCGCCGGCCTTGACCTGCTGACCACCGAAACGCTTAACGCCCAGGCGCTTGGCCTCGGAGTCGCGACCGTTGCTGGAGCTGGAAGCACCCTTCTTGTGTGCCATGTGGTTTTCCCTCCCTCAGGAAAAATACAGCCGGTTAAGGCTTACTTGATACCGGTAATCTTGAGAACGGTCAGCTGCTGACGGTGGCCCTGACGAACTTTGTAACCAGTCTTATTCTTGTACTTCAAGATATCGACCTTCTGGCCCTTGGTCTGCTCCACGATTTCCGCGGAGACGGAGACCTTTTCCAGATCAGAAGGCTTGGCCTTGACAGTAGCGCCATCGACGAGCAGAACCGGGGTGAGAGCCACGGCGGAGCCCGGCTCACCCTCGATCTTCTCGACCTTGACGAGGTCACCTTCAGCAACCTTGTACTGCTTGCCGCCGGTCTTGACGATCGCGTACATAGAGGGTTACCCCTTATCTAAACTCGGCTCAGGACTCCATGAGTGGGCCCTGAATGGACATTTACTTCTAACAATTGCGTTCAGGCGCACCGCGCGCGAGGCACGTCGTGCCGCGCGCTTGCAACCTAAACAGCGACCGTCACAGAGTACCCCGTGATTGCGCAAAAACACAAACCGCGCTACCCCATCAACCCTTAGTCGGTCGAACGGCGCGCCGCGCGACGGCGGCCCCGGCGCGGGGCGGATGCCTCCGGCGCGGCCTCGCGGGCCCCAGAGCCCGAGCCTGCCGATGCCCCCTGCGCGCCCTGCGTTCCCCGGGTGGTGCGGCGTACCACGCGCTTGCGGGTGCGCCGCGCCCCGGAGCGGGGGCTGGGGTCTGCGGCGTTGCTCGTCGCTGCCGCTGGCTTATCTGCGGCAGGTGCCTGCGCGGTGCGCTGGGTGCCTTCCGGCTGCTCGCGGCGGGTGCGGCGCACCACGCGGCGGCGGCCGCGGCCGGCGGATGCACTGCCCTGTGCCCGGGCTTGGTCCTTGGGCTGGTCCTTAGCCGGCTTCTGCTCGGCCTTCGGTTCTACCTCGGCCTGGGACTGGGCGGTCGTGGTGGGCGGGGCCGGCTCGAAGTCCTCGCGTCGGGGCGCGTGATCCGAGCGCGAGTTGCCGCGGGTGCGGCGCTTGCGGCGCGGGGAAGCCTCGAACTCGGCGAGCGCCTCCTCGTACGTCTTGCCCGGCTCGGCTGGCTGCGCGCTGGCCTGGCCGCTAACCGGGGCCTGCGTGCCCTTGTGGGTGACGCGGCGCACGCGGCGGCGCCCCGACTGCCCCGCCTCGGGGGCCTTGGCGGGCGCCTCATCGGCGACATGCGAGTTGAACTCGCCGACTTCGTCAGCGCGCTCGGCGCGGTCGGCGGCGGCGTAGGCAATCGCCTCCACCTCGCTTACCGCTTCCTCGGCCGGCTGCGGCGCCTGGGCCTTGCGCCCGCGGGACCCGCCCCGGGTACCACGGCGGCGACCGCGACGGCGGCTACCGGACTCAGAGCCGGACTCAGAGCCGGACTCAGCCTGGGGCTCGTCAGCCTCAGCAGCGGAGCCGGGGACGGCATCGGCAGGCTCAGCCGTATCTGCAGAGCTTTGAGGAACAACGGACGCGGCCAGCTCCTCGATGGACTGCTGCGGCTCCCGCTTCGGAGCGGGCTGGCTAGCATGCCCCGAATGGCTGCGGGACTTGGCACCGCGGCGGGACTTCGGCGCAGGCTCCGCCTCGTCGACCGGGTATTCGTGGATGATGATGCCGCGGCCCTGGCAGTGCTCGCACTCGGTCGAGAACGTCTCAATCAGGCCGGTGCCCAGGCGCTTGCGGGTCATCTGGACCAGGCCCAGCGAGGTGACCTCGGAGACCTGGTGGCGCGTGCGGTCGCGGCCCAAGGCCTCCTTGAGGCGGCGCAGCACCAGGTCCTGGTTTTCGGGCAGAACCATGTCGATGAAGTCGACGACGATCATCCCGCCCATATCCCGCAGGCGCATCTGGCGCACGATTTCCTCGGCGGCCTCCAGATTGTTGCGGGTAACGGTCTCCTCCAGGTTGCCGCCAGAGCCGGTGTACTTGCCGGTGTTGACGTCGATGACGGTCATGGCCTCCGTGCGGTCGATGACCAGGGTGCCGCCGGAGGGCAGCCAGACCTTGCGGCTCAGCGCCTTCTGCAGCTGCTCGTCGATGCGGTATGCGGCGAACGCGTCCACCCCACCGTGGGCGGACTTGTCGTAGCGGATCACGCGGTCGGCCAGGTCTGGCGCGACGGACTCAACGTAATGTTCCACGATGTTATACGGGCGGCGCCCGTCCACGATGAGCTGGCTGAAGTCCTCGTTGAAGAGGTCGCGGACGACCTTGACTAACAGGTCCGGCTCCTCGTAGAGGGTCACCGGCTTGGCTCCCTTGGAGGCCTTCTCGCGCTCGGCGCGGGCCGAGATGTCCTCCCACATGCGGTGCAGGCGATGCACGTCGCGCGCAATCGCCTCCTCGGGCACGTTTTCGGCGGCGGTGCGGATGATGGCGCCGCCATCGTCGGGCACGACGCGGCCTAGGATCTCCTTGAGGCGCTTGCGCTCGGGCACCGGCAGCTTGCGGGAGATGCCCGCGCTGCGGCCGTTGGGGACGTAGACCAGGTAGCGGCCCGCCAGCGAAATCTGGGTGGTCAGGCGCGCGCCCTTCTGCCCCACCGGGTCCTTGGCCACCTGGACCAGGATCTGATCCCCGGACTTCAGAGCGTTTTCAATCTTGCGGGCGCGCCCGCGTGCGCCAGTGCGACGCCAGTCGATTTCACCAGCGTAGATGACACCGTTGCGGCCCTGTCCGATGTCGATGAAGGCAGCCTCCATCGACGGCAGCACGTTTTGCACGCGGCCGAGATAGATGTTGCCGATCATCGAAGCCTGGGCCTCGTTGGTCACGAAATGCTCGACCAAGAGGTTGTCCTCTAACACGCCGACCTGAGTGACGGTGCCGTGGCCGTCAGTGCGTTCCTTCTCGCGCACGACCATGGTGCGCTCCACGGACTCGCGGCGCGCCAGAAATTCCGCCTGGCTGACGATGTGTTGGCGCTCGCGGCCCTTCTGGCGCAACTCCTGGCGGCGGCGACGCTGCGCCTCGATGCGCGTGGAACCACGGATGGCCTTGGGCTCCTCGATCTGCTCCGGCCGTTGCGGCTCCTCCGCTACCTCTGTCTGCTCATCTGCGGCATCGGCGCGGCGGCGCGCGGCCTTCTTCGCCGGCGCGGAATCCAGGCGCGGCGCCTTGAAGATGGGCGCGAACTCGTAGGCGTCGTGCTCCTCGTCGTCCGGGATGGGGGTGATGACGGGCTGGAAGTCGTCCTCGTCGAAGGCGTCGCCCGATTCGACCAGGGCCTCGTGCAGCTGCGCCACGTAGCCTTCGGCACCCTCGGCGTCCTCGGTGGTCTCGGTGTCCTCGGTGTCCTCAGTGCTCTCGTCGGCGGCACCCTCAGTGACGTTTCCTGCGGCGGTTTCTCCGGCAACGCCTTCAGCGGGCTCGTCGTGGGTGTGGCCGTGCGCGGCCTGGTCGAGAATCTGCTGAGCCAGCTCGGCGTCAACCTTGCCCTCGATCTGGGAAATCTCATTCTCAACGTTCTTGCGCACGCGCTCGCGCAGCTTCGGGTCCTGGGTCTCGTCTGCGGCCTCCTGCGGCGACTCAGTGTCAGGCTCAGTGTCAGGCTCTACAGCGGCTGCCTTGGTGGTCCGCTTGACCACGCGGCGGCGCCCACGACCGGCGGGGCGCTGAGCCCGATCTTCCGAGCCTGCGGCTTCGGCAACAGCCGGTTCCTCCGGGGATTCCGCAGACTCCGGGGACTCCGGCACCTCCGGGGCACCAGCGCCGCCGAGCAGGGCCTGGGCGATCTCGGCGTCGACCTTGTGCTCGATCTGGGAGATCTCGCTTTCGACGTTCTTGCGCACACGCTCGCGCAGTTTGGCCTCGTCCTCAGCCGGGGCCGGCGCTTTGTCCGCCTCCGGCTGTTCCGGCTGCTCTACCGGGGTTTCCGGGGCGGTTTCTGCGGCCGCCTTCTTCGCGGCCTTTGTGGTCTTCTTCTTAGCTGCCGACTTGGCCGCCTTCTTGGTCGCCTTCTTTGCCGTCTTCTTCGCGGCCGGCTCGGCGGCCTGGGCGGCATCGGCAGGCTGGGCGGCATCGGCAGCAGGAGCCTGCAGGAAGTCGAGGAAGGCCTCGACCTCGGCGCGAGTGAGGGTGGACTGGGCGGACTTCTTCTGCCCCTGGTCGGCCAGCAGGCCAACAGCCTCCTTGGAGGACAGCCCCACCATCTTCGCCACCGCGTACACGCGGGTCTTCTCGCCCACCGCGGAGCGGTCCACCTGGGCGGCCAGCCGGGCCGCTGCCTCCAGGTTGGCCGCGGACTGGCCCTGATTTTCGTTATTCTTCTTCGTACTTGCAGCCACGGGCTACACCTGGCTCTTTCTTTTTCTATCGCGGGCTCGCCGCACCCCGGGCGCAACTGGGTTAGGTCCCGCGCACGCGTTGCGCGCCGGCGTCTTCGCCACCCAGTGCAGCCGCGCGGGGCGCGGGCCTTGCACAAGCTTTATTGTCCTATGGAATTGTCGCGCCTGCAGCGCACCGAAAATGGGCACACAGGCAAGTTCAATTGTTACACACTCGGGCCGGCGGGGCCGCGTTGACATCGCCGGGCGCCACAGGGCAGGGCTGGGGGGAAGGAAATGCTGTCGGAAAACGACGAAACCCAGGCCTTCAAGCCTGGGTTTGCGAATAAAGTGCGGTGGGCTAGAGGTTCGGGAACCAGATGGCGATCTCGCGCTCGGCGGACTCCGGGGAGTCAGAGCCGTGCACGACGTTCTCGCCCACGGTCAGAGCGAAGTCACCGCGGATGGTGCCCGGGGTGGCCTTGGACACCGGGTCGGTGCCGCCGGCCAGCTGACGCCATGCCTCGATGGCGCGCTCTCCCTCCACGACGCCCGCGACCAGCGGGGCGGAGGTGATGAACTCCACGAGCTCACCGAAGAAAGGCTTGTCAGCGTGCTCCGCGTAGTGCTTCTCAGCGGTCTCGCGGTCAGCCACGCGCAGGTCCATGGCGGCCAGCTTCAGGCCCTTGCGCTCGATGCGGGCGATGATTTCGCCGATGTGGCCGTTCTTGACGCCATCCGGCTTGATCAGAATCAGAGTACGTTCAGTCATGCCGGCCATTTTAGCGCACCCGCCGCCGGCTCGCCGCCACCCGGCTACCCCCTCCCCGCCCGGGCCTCTGGGGCCTCCGCAGCCTCAACCCCGCCGCATTCGGCCAGCCAGCCGCGCCGTGAGAGCACCCCGTGCGGCCCGCGCGCCCGGAAAGTTTAACCCCGGTTTTCAAAAGGTTAGCCTTACCTTAACTGGCTGTGGTTAATTGGTGTCGTTCTTATCTCACGCGGTGCTCACACCACCAAAAAAGAAAGGCGCACAAACGTGAACGCACTTACCCGCCGCCGGCGCGGCACGGCCATCGCCAGCCTGGTTGCAGCCAGCCTCCTGCCCGTCACCCCGGCCTTCGCCGAAACAGCAGCAGGCAGCCTGACCTGGGGGATTCGCTCCAGCTTCAACTCCTATACCGGCGGCCCCTTCGCCGTGCAGGACGGGGCGAAGAAGAACGCCAACAACCCCTACATCTTCGACTTCACGCTCACCGACGTCACCTTCGATCCCGAAACCAAGCGCACCGAGGCCCAGTTCGACGGCACAATCATCTACCGCAACTACTGCGGGAAGCTCGAAAAGACCCCGGAGAACTGCGCCCTGGACTTCAACCTGGAAGACCCCAAGGTGGTCATCTCCCCGGAGGATTCCTACCTCGAGGCCACGGTCGACTCCAAGCAGTACCCAGACGGCGGCCGCTTCAAGCCGGGCAAGCCCGTCCAGATTGCCAAGCTGCACACGGACTCGGCCACTTTCTCCGAGCAGGACGGCTGGGTCCATTGGTCGGACATCTCCACCACCTTGACCGAGGACGGCAATGGGCTGTTCTCCCGCTTCTACAACGTCGGCGAGGGCCTGGACCCGGTCAGTTTTAGCTACCAGGGCAAAGGCGCCAAGGTCAGCGAGTCCAAGGTCAAGCTCGCCCCTGCCACCTGGCAGTCCCCCGCCGCTTTTGACTCCGGCGTCCACCAGCTCTTTGAGGCAGGCCGCAACGTCTTGGTGGCCGCCCCAGGCAAGGGCCTGGCGCTGCTGAATTCGGATCTGGAGCAGCTGGCCTTTACCGAAGCCCCGCTGTCTGCCCGCGGCATCACCGCCTTCGATGCCCAAGCCGGCGTGTTCTACTTCGCCGACGGCAAGCAGATTAAGTCCATTGCGGTAAGCGGCGACACCTTGGGCGCGCCCCAGGACGTCCACACCGCCCCGCACGAGGTCCGGGCCCTAGGGCTCAACCCGGCCACGAAGGTGCTCGCGGCGGTGTCCACGGATGATTTCAAGGCCGCCCAGCTCAGCTCCGGCGCCGGCGGAAAGCTTGCCGATGCCCCGCTGCCCACCGCCGAGCAGCTCTTCGACGACGCCAACCTCGAGTACTCGGCGCCGTGGGACAACTACAACTTTGGCGACACCTCCGAGCTACTCCCCATGCCGGATGGCACGTTCGTCTACTTCGGCAACCCGGACGTCTACTTCGGCGACTCTAACTCCTCCGCCAAGGGTCTGCTCTACTCCATCGATCCGGCCGCCGAGGTGGCGCAGCAGCGCGCGGTGTACATGCCCGGCTCGGCCTACGAGGACAATTCGGTGTACCTGAACTCGCTGGTGGCCCACGGCACCGATCTCTACCGCTTCAACAAGAACACGTTGGGCGGCGGGCGCGTCCAGAAGCTGACTTATGCGGATCGCAGCGTCACGCCCGCCAGCGAGCCGGTGGCAATCCCGAAGGATCAGGAGGGCTGGGCGGCGATGGCCTTCGATGCCGAGGGCACCCCCATCGTCCAGAACGGCGCGACCGGCGAGCTGTTGTGGCTCAACGCTCAGACCCTGGCCACGGAAGCGACCTTCAACCTGCCCAACGGCCGGGAGACCGCCAACGCGCTCAACAACTACTTCCTGGCCCGCCCCGACGGGGCGATCTTCGTGCCCACCCTCGACGAGTCGCGCGGCGATTACACCGAGTACTACGTCCTGCGCCGCCTGGATACCCCGACCCGCTTCGCCGAGGAGGCCCCTGGCGGCGAGGAGGGCCTGGAGAACCTGGCCGAGGCCGCGCGCAAGAAGGCCACCGAGGCCGAGCGCGCCGCGCTCGAGGCTGCCGATGCCGCCCTAGCCGCCGCCACCGAGTCCGCCAAGCCCCGCGCCCAGGCCGAGCGCGCGGTCGCTGCCGCCCGCCTGGCCGAGGCCGAGGCCCGCTTCGACGCCCAGTTCGCCGCCGAAAGGGCCGAGAAAAATCCGCAGGACGCGGACCTCCAGGCGAAGGCGAGCGAGGCCGCGGAGGCGCTGAAGGCTGCCACCGCGCGGACCGCGGAGGCCGAGGCGGCACTGGCCGCCTTGAACCCCAACACTGGCAAGCCGGGCAAGCCGCAACCGGGTAAGCCGCAGGAGAAGGGATCATCGACGGGCGCGGGCATCGCCGGCGTGGCGCTGGCGGCGGGCATCCTCGGCGTGCTGGCCTTCCTCGCGCAGCTGCCGGGCCTGGCCCAGGCCCGGCAGTTCATCGAGGCCGCGCTGCGCAGCCTCCGCTAGCTGTCGCGGGCCAGGGCGCGAACGACGGCCTCGGCGTCGTCATCGGTGGCGTTGCGGAACCACAGCCGCACCTGGCCGATGGCGGTGCCATACTTGCCCTCCTCGAGCAGCCGGGTGATCTCCGCGCGCTGCTCCTCGTCGAGTTCCACCTCGCCCGGGTCGCGGCGCTTGCCCACGGTAACAAACCCCAAGGCGAGGAACACGGCGGCGCCGGCTAGCAGCGCCAGCGCGCCCACCCGCGGCAGGCCGACTAACTGGCCGATGACGGCGGCCAGGCACAACAGCCCGGCCAGAAGGAAAGAGACTTTCTGCATGCGGGCCAGCTTAGGCTAGGCGGCGTCCAAGTGCTGGGTGGTCAGCAGGCCCCGCTTCATGCGCGCGACAATGATAGACCGCAAGTAGATGGCCAGCAGCCACACCAGGCCGAAGACAATCATGATGGCGGTAATCGACCAGTGGACAAAGAGCCCCCCGATGGCGCCCACGATCTGCACGCCCAAAATGGCCGTGAGCACCCACGGCTTGCGCATGAACGCAAACAGTCCCACGTGCACCACGATGAGCCCCACCACGAACGCAATGTTGGGCGCCGTCCACAGCGAGCCCTCGTAGAGCATGCGCAGCACCGGCAGGGCCAGCACCAGGGTGATGAGTTCCATCGTCAGCCCGTTGGCGGTGACCATGCCGTTGAACTGCTTGAGCGGGTCCTTGGTGGGCTTATGCCCCAGGCCCAGCGGGCCGACCTCGTCCCACGAGGGCTCCTGCGGGGAGTTTTCTGCGTTGCGAGTGTTCACAGACAACCACCTTTCCAAGTACTGGGCGCTAAGTCTAATTGAGCGCGCCCGCCACGTGCCCCACGATGGCCCCGGCCACGTCCGCCCCGGTCACCTGCGTGATGCCAACAAACTGCGCGTTGGAGTTGACCTCACAGATAACCGGGGCATCGCCTGCGCCGAAGAGGAAATCCACGCCGGCAAACTCCAGGCCCACAATGTCCATGACCCGGCGCGCGATGTCTACCTGCTGCCCCGTGGGCTCCCATGGCTGCGCGCTGCCGCCGCCGGTCAGGTTAGTGCGGAAGTCGCCGCCCTCGGCGAAGCGCTGCATGGCCGCCACAGGCTCATCCCCCACCATATAGAGGCGCACGTCGCGCCCGGCGGAGCTGGCGATGAACTCCTGCGCAATCAGCGGCGTGGTGCCGGCTGCCACCAGCTGGTCCAGGAAGGACTCGGCGTCGCGGACCAGGGCCACGCCCTGGCCCCACGAGCCGATGGCGTGCTTGAGCACGAAGGGGTATCCCAGCGCCTGGGGCACGGCGCGGAAGAACTCGGAGTCGCGCCACTGGCCCCGATCCAGCGGTCGGAAGGACAGCGGGGCGGCGATGGTGCGCGGCTGGGGGACGGCGTCGGCAAGCGCGGCGTGCGTCAGGGCCTTGTCGTCGCACAAGGCGATGGCGCGGGCCGGGTTGAAGAGGCGCACGCCGCGGGCCTCCAGGGCGGCCAGGGTGCGCACGTCCTTGTCAACCACGATGGCCGCGGCCGGAAGTTGGGCGCCCTGGGCCAGGCGGGCGGCAACGGAATCGTTGCTCACCCGTTCCAGCTGGAGACCGGCGCGCTGGGCCGCCTCGCCCAGCAGCTGGTGCTGGCGCTCGAAGGCGTCCCAGTTCAGCCAGCTATTGGTAATCAGCCACACCCCAAGCGCCACGGCTAGTCCTTAACGAACATGGCGCGGGCCTGGCCGGCGACGGTAATGGAGCCGGTGGCCACGATGCCCTGGCCGTCGAGCTCGGCCTCATCCACGGCGGCGATGGCCGCGTCGACGGCATCGACGAGGCGCTCTTCGACGCGCACGCGCTCATCCCCGAATACCTCGCGGGCGAGTGCGGCTAGCTCGTAGGCGTCCATCGCGCGCGGCGAGGTCGACTGCGTGATGATTACCTCGGCAAAGACCGGCTCGAGCAGCCGGAGCATCTCCGCGGCATCCTTGTCACTCAAGACCCCCACTACGCCGGTGAGCGACTGGAAGTTGAAATCACGGTCCAAGGCTGCGGCCAGGGAACGCACCCCGTGCGGGTTGTGCGCCGAATCGACGAAGACGATGGGCCCGGTGTGCACGCGCTCCAGCCGACCCGGCACGCGCAGCGAGGCGAAACCATTGCGCACACTTGCCGCGTCCAGCGGGCGGCCCGGGGCCACGCCGAAGAAGGCCTCCACCACCGCCAGCGCGTGGGCTGCGTTGTGGGCCTGGTGCTCGCCGGATAGCGGCACGAAGACCTCATCGTAGGTGCCACCTAAGCCCTGAATGGTCAGCGACTGCCCGCCCACCGCCACGCGGGATTCGGCCACGCCGAACTCCTGGCCCTGGCGGGCCACGCCGGCATCGGCAGCCACGGCGGCCTCCAAGATGGCGTGCAGGGCCGCGGGCTCCTGGAGCCCGACCACGGCGATGTTTTCGGCCGGAGTGGCAAAGTCCTCGGCGTCATCGCGGGGCTTGATGATGCCCGCCTTCTGCGCCGCGATCTCCTCCAGGGACTCCCCCAGCCAGCGCTGGTGGTCTAGGCCCACCGGGGTGATGGCGGCGACCTCGGAGTTGACCACGTTGGTCGCATCCCACGTACCGCCCATGCCGACCTCGACGACGGCGATGTCCACCGGCGCGTCCGCAAACGCGGCGAAGGCAATGGCCACCAAGATCTCGAAGTGGCTCAAGGGCGCCCCGCCCTGGGAGGTAAAGTGCTCGTCCACCATCGCCACGTAGGGGCGGATCTCCTCCCACTGGGCCACGAAGTCCGCCGGGTGGATCTCCTTGCCGTCGATGACCACGCACTCGGTGACCAGGTTGAGCTCCGGGCTGGTGAACAGGCCCACGCGCCGGTGGAAGGCGCGCAACAGCGAGTCAATCATCCGGGCCGTCGAGGTCTTGCCGTTGGTGCCGGCGACCTGAATGACCTGGAAGGCCCGGTGCGGGGCGCCCAGGATGTCCATGAGCATGCGCACCCGGTCCAGCGAAGGGTTGGGCTCGTCGTTGGCAGGGCGGGCGGCCCACTCGGCCTCCAGCGCCGCTAGCGACTTGAGATCCTCCGGGGTCACCGGGTGCTCCACTACCTCGGGGGCAGGCTCGTCCTCGCCCGGGCCGGTGAGGTTGAGTTTCAGGCCGGACTCGGTGAGCTCGACCGGGCTATCCTCGGTGCCCAGGGCCAGGGCGTCGACTACCTCGTGGTCCTCCGTCTCGCCCGCCACTACTGCAGCGCCTCCAGGCGGGCGCTAATGCGCTCGACCTCCTCCTGGGCCACGCGCTGGCGGGTGCGGATCTTGTCCACCACGGCCTCCGGCGCCTTGGCCAAGAAAGCCTCGTTGCCCAGCTTCTTGGCGGTCTGCTCCAGCTCCTTTTCGGCCTTGGCCAGATCCTTGCTCAAGCGCTTGCGCTCAGCCTCCACGTCAACGGTGCCGGAGGTATCCAGCGCGATCTCCACGGTGGCCTGCGACAGGCGCACCTCAATGGCCGCCGAAGCCTGGAAATCCTCACCCGCCGGCTCCAAGTTGGCCAGGTTGCGCACCAGCGCCTCCTGGGCCTGCAGGTCACAGGCGGCAAAGTCCAGGCGGCCCGGCACCTTCTGCGAGGGCTTGACCCCCTGGTCGGAGCGGAAGCGGCGCAGCTCGGTGATGAGCTTTTCGGCATCGGCAATGCGGCGCGCGGCCACCGCATCGGTCTCCGCGCCCCCATTGGTGTCCTCCTGCGTGGGCCAGGCAGCGGTGACGATGGTCTCCTTGCCGGTCAGGGCCTTCCACAGCACCTCCGTGACAAAGGGCATGGTCGGGTGCAGAAGGCGCAGCACCACGTCGAGGACGCGGCCCAGGACCACCTGGGTGTTGTAGGCGGTCTGGGCGGCTGCGGCATCGGCAGCCTCGCGCGGGATCTGGGTCTTGGCAATCTCCAGGTACCAGTCGCACAGCTCATCCCAGATGAAGTGGTAGAGCAGCTCGCTCGCCTTAGCGAACTGGTAATCATCCAGGTAGGCGTCGTAGGCCACGCGGACTTCCTCGACGCGGTCGAGGATCCAACGGTCGGCATCGGTCAGCTCCGCGCGCGCCGGCAGCTCGGCCACGCCCGCGCCGTTCTTCAGCGCGAACTTGGTGGCGTTGTACAGCTTGGTGGCGAAGTTGCGGGCCGCGGCCGCGGCCTCGGAGCCCAGCGGCAGGTCCACGCCCGGGTTCGCGCCGCGGGCCAGGGTAAAGCGCAGCGCGTCGGCGCCATACTTTTCCACCCAGTCCATCGGATTGATGCCGTTGCCCAGGGACTTCGACATCTTGCGGCCCTGCTCGTCGCGCACCAGGCCGTGCAGGTAGATGTCGTGGAACGGGATCTGCGGGCGGCCATCGCGGCCAGCGCCCAGGATCTCCGGGGTCTGCGTGCCAGCAAAAGTACCGAACATCATCATGCGCGCCACCCAGAAAAACAGGATGTCATAGGCGGTGACCAGCACGTTCGTGGGGTAGAACTTCTCCAGATCCGGGGTGCGCTCCGGCCAGCCCAGCGTGGAGAAGGGCCACAGCGCCGAGGAGAACCAGGTATCCAACACGTCCGGGTCCTGCTCGTAGCCTGCCGGCGGCTCCTCATCCGGGCCCACGCAGACGATGTCGCGCTGGCCGTCTTCGCCCTCCGGGCCGTACCAGATGGGGATGCGGTGGCCCCACCACAGCTGGCGGGAAATACACCAGTCGTGCATGTCGTCGACCCAGTCGAAGTAGCGCGGCGACAGGGACTCCGGGTGGATGACGGTATCGCCGGCGCGCACGGCATCGCCAGAGTACTGGGCCAGCTTCTCCACGGCCACGAACCACTGCAGGGACAGGCGCGGCTCGATGGCCTCGCCGGAGCGCTCCGAGTGGCCCACCGAGTGGACGTAGGGGCGGACTTCCTTGACGATGCGCCCTTGCTCCCGCAGGGCCTCGCGGATCTCCACGCGAGCCTCCTCGCGAGTGAGCCCATCAAAGCGGGTGCCGGTGCCAGCAATGTGCCCGGTGGTGTCCATGATGTTGGGCATGTCCAGGCCGTGGCGCAGGCCCATCGCGTAGTCGTTGGGGTCGTGCGCCGGGGTGATCTTCACCGCGCCGGTGCCGAACTCGCGGTCCACGTAATCATCGGCGATGACCTTGAGCTTTAAGTCGTCGCGGAACGGGTGCGGGAACTCCTGGCCCACCAAGCCCGCGTAGCGCTCGTCGTCTGGGTGGACGGCGATGGCGACATCGCCCAGCATGGTCTCCACGCGGGTCGTGGCCACGATGAGGTGCGGCTCGTCGTCATTCAGGGAGCCGTAGCGGATGGAAACCAGCTCGCCCTCGACGTCCTTGTAGACGACCTCGATGTCGGAGACGGCGGTCTCGAGCACCGGGGACCAGTTGACCAGGCGGTTGGCGCGGTAGATGAGGCCGGCATCGTAGAGCTGTTTGAAGATGGTCTGAACGGCGCGCGACAGGCCCTCGTCCAGCGTGAAGCGCTCGCGGGACCAGTCCACGGAGTCACCGATGGCGCGCATCTGCGACTGGATGGTGCCGCCGTACTCTTCCTTCCACTCCCAGACCTTGTTGATGAACTCCTCGCGGTCATAGTCCCAGCGGGACTTGCCCTCGGTCTCCTTGAGCTTGGACTCGACCTTGGTCTGCGTGGCGATGCCCGCGTGGTCAGCGCCCGGCAGCCACAGCGTGGCAAAGCCCTGCATGCGCTTGCGGCGGATGATGCAGTCGATCAGCGTGTGGTCTAGGGCGTGGCCCATGTGCAGCTGGCCGGTGACGTTCGGTGGCGGCAGCACGATGGAGTAAGGCTCCGCTTCCGAGGCCGCGTCCGGGGTGAAATAACCTTTGGACACCCATCCTTCGTAGAGGTCGGATTCCACGGCCTGCGGCTCCCAGGACTTCGGGAGCGCGTCCGCGCGGTTGGTACCTACAAGCTGCAATTCATTCTGATCAGTCACCCGCCCGAGTTTACCCTGTACGTCAACCGCCCTACTGGCTAGAGTAGGAACATGTCTCATATGCCTGATACGCGCACACGACTGCGCACCCGCCATTTTGCCCACTCCAAAGAGAACTCTCAGCCCTTTGCCTGCCTGACCAGCTATGACTGCATGACCGCCGGCATCTTCGATGAAGCCGGGGTGGACCTGCTGCTCGTCGGTGATTCCCTGGCCAACGTGGTGCTCGGCCGGGAGACCACGCTGTCATTGACCCTGGACGAAATCATCCCGCTCGCCCGCGCGGTGGTGGAGTCCACCTCGCGCGCGTTCGTGGTGGTCGACCTGCCCTTCGGCTCCTATGAGTCCGGGCCCGCGCAGGCCTTGGAGTCCGCGGTGCGGGTGATGAAGGAGACCGGCGCGCAGGCCGTCAAGTTGGAGGGCGGGGCCGAGCGCGCGCCCGTGGTGGAGGCGCTGGTGGGCGCCGGCATCCCCGTGTGCGCCCACGTCGGGTTCACGCCCCAGCAGGTCCACGCCCTGGGAGGGTTTGTGGTGCAAGGCCGCGGGGCCGGCGCCCAGCAGTTGCTTGACGATGCCACCACGCTCGCCCAAGCCGGAGCCTTCGCCGTCGTGCTGGAGATGGTCCCGGCCGCCCTGGCCGCAGAGGTGACCCGCGCGGTTCCCATCCCGACCATCGGCATCGGCGCCGGCTCTGGCACCGACGGCCAGATCCTGGTCTGGACCGACGCCTTCGGCCTGGGCGGGGATAAGACGCCGCGCTTCGTGCGCCGCTACGCGGACCTGCGCGGGACGCTTATGGCCGGGGCGCGGGACTATGTGGCGGACGTGAGCCAACGCGCCTTTCCCGACGACGCGGAATCTTTCGAGGAGTAGCCCATGCAGATTCTAAAAACTAAGTCCGAGCTGCGCGCCTTCCACGCCGGCCTGCCGGGGTCGGTGGGGCTAGTACCCACGATGGGGGCGCTGCATTCCGGCCACGCTGCGCTCGTGCGCCGCGCTCGCGCGGAATGCGACCACGTCATCTGCTCGGTGTTCGTCAACCCGCTGCAGTTTGCCAACCTGGGCGACTGCGACGATTTCAGGGCCTACCCGCGCGACCTGGCCGCCGATGCCGCCCTCCTGGAGTCCCTGCGCGTCGATGCCGTCTTCGCCCCCAGCGTCGAGGAGATGTACCCCGACGGGCCGCCGCGCGTGTGGGCCCGCACCGGGGAGATGGGCACCGTGCTGGAGGGGGCGTCGCGCCCCGGCCATTTCGACGGGGTAGCCACCGTGGTGGCCAAGCTGTTTAACCTCGCCGCCCCGCAGCGGGCCTACTTCGGCCAGAAGGACGCCCAGCAGGTGGCCATTGTGCGCCGGCTGGTGTCGGACCTGGATATGGCGGTGGGCATCGTCAGCGTGCCCATCG
>CAVFKS010000022.1:0-2233 GCA_963623015.1 Clostridia bacterium | reverse complement strand
GCCAGGCGCAGGCCCTATCCCGGGCGCTTTTCGCGCTGCGCGATGGCGAGGACCTCGCCCCGGTTGCCGCCCGGCTGGCAGCCTCCCCCGGAGTGGCCGTGGACTACCTGACCGTGGTAGACCCGGACACCCTCGAGCCCGTCGATGCCCGGCATCGGCCCGCCCTGGCACTGGTGGCGGCCCAGGTGGGGCCGGTCCGGCTCATCGATAACTTGGTGCTGGAGGCCTAGAGCAGGTCGCGCACGGCCTCGCGCTCGGCGCGCAGCTCCTCCACGGAGGCTTTGATGCGCTCGCGCTGGAAGTCGCTGAGCTCGAGGCCCTGCACGATCTCCCACTTGCCGTCGCGCGCGACCGTGGGGAAGCCCGCGAACAGTCCCTCGTCGATGCCGTAGGAGCCGTCCGAGTACACGCCGGCGGTGCGCCAGTCCTGGGTGCCGGACACCCAGTCACGCATGTGGTCGATGGCAGCCGCGGCTGCCGATGCCGCCGAGGATGCCCCGCGGACATCGATAATCTCGGCGCCGCGGCCGGCCACGCGCGGGATGAACTCTTCGGTATACCAGGCCTGGTCGACCTCCAGCGGCTGGCCGTTTACCTGGGCAAAGGTCAAGTCCGGGAACTGAGCAGCGGAGTGGTTGCCCCACACCACGACGTTGGAGAAGTCCGTGGTTTGGTTGCCAGTGTGGGCGGCCAGCTGGCTCAGCGCCCGGTTGTGGTCTAGGCGCAGCAGGGCGGTGAACTGGCGTGGGTCCAGGTCCGGGGCGTTATTGGCGGCAATCAGCGCGTTGGTATTGGCCGGGTTGCCGACGACCAGGACCTTGACGTCACGGTCGGCGACATCGTTGATCGCCTTGCCCTGGGCGGTGAAGATGGCGCCGTTGGCCTGCAGGAGGTCGGCGCGCTCCATGCCCTTCGTGCGCGGGCGCGAGCCCACCAGGAACACGGCCTGGGCGTCCTTGAACCCCTCTTCCAGATCCGCGGTGACGGTCAGGGAGTGCAGCAGCGGGAACGCGGCATCGTCTAGCTCCATGGCAACACCACGGGCGGCATCGAGCGCCGGCTCAATGTCGATGAGGACCAAGTCCACCGGCGTCTCGGGGCCATAGACCGCCCCGGCGGCGATGCGGAAGAGCAGGGCGTAGCTAATGTTGCCGGAAACACCAGTGACGGCGATGCGAACGGGGGCGTTCATAACGGTTGTCCTTTCGATATATAAAGGCCTGAAACTCCATTGTGCACCCGCTGCGCGGGCCGGCGCACCGTATTTTTGCTCACGTAGGAGTAAAAATATTCGCGCTACCCCCGAAGGTGGTTTTGGCCGCCCCAATCGTGGGTAATGAACGGTTGATCAGTTCCGGCTGAAGGTTTTTTCGTGCACGATAGAAGAGCACGAGTAACACAGGGAGGACTACTACCATGGCCACAGATGAACACGAGGGTTCCGGCGCTAACGCCGCGACCGTCGACCGGGTCATCGACATCGCAATTGAGCAGTTTTCGCGCCATGGTTACGCCGACACCAAACTAGACGCCATCGCCCGCGCCTCGGGCATGTCCAAGCGCATGATCCACTACCACTTCGGGGACAAGCAGGGGCTCTACCACCGCGCACTCGGGGAGGCTGTCTCTCGCTTGGCGATGGACCCGGGCGACCTGGGGGTCACCTCCGGCATCCCGGTCGAGGGCGTGCGCCTGCTCATCGAGGCCCTCTATGATCAGTACGTCCAGTACCCCGAGGCCGTGCGCCTCATCACGCAGGAGTCGGTCATTCAATCCCTGGAGCCCACCGGCCAGAGCCCGGTCACGGATCTTTCGGCTATCTCCTTGCACTTGGACAAGCTGCTGATGGTCGGCCAAGACGCCGGCGCTTTCCGCCCGGGCATCTCTACCAATGACGTGTTCACCATCATTGCCGCGCTGGCGATGTATCGCACCACCAACCACGACATGATGGAAAACCTGCTGGGCGTGGATATGGCCAGCGAGGCCAATATCGACGGCATGCGCCACCTCATCGTGGATACCGTGCTGGCCTTTTTGACCTCCAACATCCCGGACACCGGGCAGGAGTCTTACCTTCTGGCCAACTCGGAGGACGACGAGTCCGAAGCCCCCAGCGACATCTACGACACCGACGCCGGCATCTACGACTAGTCCCCTACCCCCGGATTCGGGGGGCTGGTTTCGGTTGCCAAAGCTTCCTGTTTACCGGATTGCTTATCGGTTCGCCACC
>CAVFKS010000021.1:0-23999 GCA_963623015.1 Clostridia bacterium | reverse complement strand
ACCTGGGCAGCCAGGTCCAGCAGCTCATCGGTGGTATCCCCCATGGCGGAGCAGACCACGACGACGTCATTGCCCTGCTTCTTGGTAGCCACGATGCGCTCCGCCACGGCGCGGATGCGCTCTGCGCTTTCGAGGGATGAGCCTCCGTACTTTTGCACAATCAGGGCCACGGTTGCGCGCCACCTTTCCTTACCTAATCCTTCTGTGGGCCGGTCCTGCCCTTCACGCTACGCCAATGGGCGGCACTGGCGCCTGAAACTTTCGGCGAGAAATAATATCTATCACCTAGTAGTCGGTGCCCTTTAGACTACCGCGAACACCCCGCCGCCGGAACATCTGCCGCCATATTAATTGCACCACCCGCACCCCGCGCGGCTCATCGCGGGCGTACAGCTTTAAGCCGCGCGGGGGCTAAGGGTACTGTGAAGGCGATGTTGGACAACGTAATTGCGGTGGGCTTTGCCCTGGCCTCAGCGATAGTCATCGCCTGGGGCACCGTGGTGCGCCACCGCATCGTCCTCGACGCCTCCCACCGCAGCGTCCTGCAGACCGCCGTGACCACCCCACTGTGGTGGGTGGGCA
Source organism: Clostridia bacterium (assembly GCA_963623015.1). Taxonomy (GTDB): domain Bacteria; phylum Actinomycetota; class Actinomycetes; order Mycobacteriales; family Mycobacteriaceae; genus Corynebacterium. Next base: position 23,417 of record CAVFKS010000021.1, on the reverse strand, counting down.
CGCTCGCCGCCGTGGTGGCCTATGGCCTCCAGCTCATCGCCTTGGCCTTCGGCACCCTCCTGGTGGTCCAGCCGGTGCTCATGCTCAGCCTCATGTTCACCCTGCCGCTGGCCGCCTGGTATTCCAAGCGGCCGATGCCCCGCTACGAGGTCTTCTGGTCCGTCGCGCTCACCGTCGCCGTGGCGATCCTGGTGGTCTACGGCCGCCCCCGCGCCGGCAACCCCGCCCCCGAGTGGTCCCAGTGGTGGCCGGCCTTCCTGCTGGGACTCTTGGTCCTCATCGGCCTCTTCATCACTGCCGTGGCCCGCCCGCGCGCGGCCGCCCTGGCGCTGGGGACTGCCTGCGGCGTCATCTACGGCTACGTCGCGCTCGTGGCCAAGGCCCTCGTCGGGGTGGTCGGGGCAGCCGGGCTCGGCGGGGCGCTGACCAGCTGGCAGCTCTACATGCTCGTCTTCTTAGCCGGCGCCGGGACCGTGGTGCAGCAGTATTCCTTCCACGCCGGCTCGCTGTCGAGCTCCCTGCCAGCGATGACCATCATGGAGCCCATCGTGGCCTTCGGCCTGGGCTATTGGGTACTAGGCGAGCAGTTCGGCGTGAGCAGCGCCCTGGGCTGGACCGTCATGGCCGGCGCCCTGGCCGTCATGGTCACCGCCACCCTGGTGCTCTCCCGCGCCCCGGCGCGGGCCTAAAGGCTCTATTACTTGCGATTACTTATGATCTTTGCCGCGTGCCAGCACCCACACGCTCCACGCCACGATCACGGCTATCGTGACACTGGCATACCACGGAGAACCTGCATAGAGGTTGGTAGCCAAGGCGATTGAGGACAGGACCAAGCAGACGGTGGCAAGCTTTGTGGACTGCATGAAATTGCACGCCTCCTTAGATAGCCCACTCGAATACGGCCAGCATGTGCGCGCCCGTCCAGGTGCCAAAGAGCACCCAGGCGGCAATCCACACCCAGCCGGAGCGGCGGCGGGCCGCGGCGATGGCCCACGGCATCAGCAACAGCGCGGCCGGCAGGAGCAGGCGGGGCCGGGAGTGCATCAGGCCATCGGATAGCAAGATATTGGCCGCCAGCGCAGCACCCAACCACCACGCCACTGGCAGGTGGCGGTGGAACCAGCCGCAGCTGGCCACGAGTGCCACGACCACGCCCACCATCGCCGCGGTGGAGAGCAGGTAGCCGGCATCATTGGAGGTGGTCAGGGTCCCCCACACCCAGCGCGCCGTGGCCGCGCCGAAGTCGAAGCCGGAGTTCCAGTTTTCCTTCTGCAGCCCGAAGTAGCCCTGTGGCAGCCGGGAATTGGCCCAGGCCAGGTAACCGGCCAGCGGCAGCGCGGAGACCACCAGGGATATCCAGGCGCGCGGCTGCCCGCGCCCATAGATAAGGGCCCACAGGCCAAAGACGGCCAGCACATCCACCACAGTCAGGCGCACCAGGCCCAGGAAGAATACGAGTACCCCGGCGCGCACCCAGGCGCGATCGTGGAGTGCCACCAGCGCCCAGAAGGCCAGGGCCCCGAATAGGGCCTCCGTGTAGGGCATGGCAAAGACCATGGACAGCGGGGCGCAGGTGACCACGCAGGCGGTGGCGACCTGGCCAGCACGGCCGGCCCCGGCGCGGGCGGCCAGGGCCATGACGGCGGTGGCCATGCACACCAGCGCGACGAAGCTGACCAGCATGCCCGCCGCCGGCAGGGACAGGCCAACCAGGTGCAGCGCGCGCATGAGCGCCGGCAGCCCGGGGAAGAAGGCCAGCTCCTCGCCGTCGGCGTAGCCCTCGGCGGCGATGGTGAGGTAGTGCTGCGCGTCCCAGTAGTTAAGCAGCGTGCCCGGGCTGGTCTGGTTGGCCGCGCCGAGCACCGCGATGGCCACCCAGCGCAGCGCCGTGCCCACCACGGCGATGGCCAGGCCTATCGCCCAGGTGGCGCGAGTGGTGCCGGCGGTGGTGCCGGACGGGTTGGCAGGGCTGGCAGCCGGGGCATCGCCAAGCTCCTGCTCCGGGCGGACAGAGTACGAAGTGGAAGTCACGCCCTGATTGTATAAGGAGGCCCGAGCCGCTACCCCACCTCCCACATTCCATAGAGTGGGAACGGTTGCCACACAGTGGGACGGCGTGTACCCTCGAGCACATGATCAATGAACGCGGCCTCCTCCTATTCGGCCGCGGCGGGACTCAATCCTAGGCTCAGACCCAGCACGGGCAGCCGGCCCCCGCCGCGGTAATTCCGCCACGCCGGCTACCCCCCATTCTTCTGACCGATAGGATTTAGACCATGTCCCCGAATGACGCATACATCTCCGCACCCCGTGACATCACCACGCCCGCCGGCCCGCGCAACGAAGGCCAGCCGGCCTGGAATAAGCAGCGCGGCTCCACCATGCCCTTCGAGCGCTACCAGACCTTCGCCCAGGAAGTAGAAGACGTCCGCCTGCCGGATAGGACCTGGCCGGACAAGAAGATCACCGTGGCCCCGCAGTGGTGCGCGGTGGACCTGCGCGACGGCAACCAGGCGCTGATTGATCCGATGAGCCCGGCCCGCAAGCACCGCATGTTCGACCTGCTGGTACAGATGGGCTACAAGGAGATCGAGGTGGGCTTCCCCTCGGCGTCCCAGACCGACTTCGACTTCGTCCGCGAGATCATCGAGCAGAATAAGATCCCGGAAGACGTCACCATCCAGGTGCTGGTGCAGGCCCGCGAGCACCTCATCCGCCGCACCTTCGAGGCCTGCCAGGGCGCCAAGAACGTCATCGTGCACTTTTATAACTCCACCTCCAAGCTGCAGCGCCGCGTGGTCTTCCGCAAGGACAAGGCCGCCATCAAGCAGCTGGCTACCGATGCCGCCGAGCTCATCAAGTCCATCTCCACGGACTACCCGGACACTAACTGGCGCTGGGAGTACTCCCCGGAGTCCTTCACCGGCACCGAGCTGGAGTTTGCCGTAGACGTCTGCAATTCCGTGGTGGAAATCATGGAGGCAACGCCGGAGCACCCGATGATTATCAACCTGCCGTCGACGGTGGAGATGATCTCCCCCAATATCTACGCCGATCAGATCGAGTGGATGCACCGCAACTTCGCCCGCCGCGACTCTGTCATCATGTCGCTGCACCCGCACAACGACCGCGGCGAGGGCATCGCGGCCGCCGAGCTGGGCTACATGGCCGGCGCGGACCGCATCGAGGGCTGCCTCTTTGGCAACGGCGAGCGCACCGGCAACGTGGACCTGGTCACCCTGGGCTTGAACATGCTCACCCAGGGCGTGGATCCGCAGATTGACTTCTCCGACCTGCCCAAGATCCGCGAGACTGTGGAGTACTGCAATCAGCTGCGCATCCCGGAGCGCCACCCGTATGGCGGCGACCTGGTCTTCACGGCCTTCTCCGGCTCCCACCAGGACGCCATCAACAAGGGCCTGGACGCCCTGGCCTCGACCGTGCGCCCCGGCGCGCTCAACACGGAGGTCTCCTGGGAGGAGCTGCGGGAGACCACCTGGGAGGTGCCATACCTGCCCATCGACCCGAAGGACGTGGGCCGCGACTACGAGGCCGTCATTCGCGTGAACTCCCAGTCCGGCAAGGGCGGGGTGGCCTACATCATGAAGACCGATCACGGCATCAACCTGCCGCGCGCCATGCAGGGCGAGTTCTCCGCCATCGTGCAGTCCATCACCGACGCCGAGGGCGGCGAGGTCGGCTCCAAGGCCATGTGGGATATCTTCGCCCGCGAGTACCTGGACCGCACCTCCCCGTTGGAGCACGTGTCTGCCTCCATCCAGAACGCGACCTCCTTCGACGGTGAGGTCAGCCTGTCCGTCACGCTGCGCTACAACGACGCTGAGCGCACCCTGGACGGCCGCGGCAATGGCCCCATCGCCGCCTATGCCAACGCGCTGGAAGAGCTCGGCATCGACTTCGAGGTCATCGAGTACTTCCAGCAGGCCCGCACCGCTGGCGATGACGCCGAGGCCGCCTGTTATGTCGCCGCCGACGTCAACGGCACCAAGGTCTGGGGCGTAGGCGTGGCCGGTTCTACCACCAACGCTTCCCTGCAGGCGATGAACTCCGCCATCAACCGCGCCCTGGGCAGGCAATAACACAATTTGTGATTTATCCTAAACCTGTACAAAGACCATCCCGGGGCCACCTGCCGCCCCAGTGGACTAGTCTGGAAAAAGAAACCGATCCTTATAAGCCCTACTCCTCAACCTAGAAGTACCAGTGTCAGCTGCAACCTACCCCATCCCTTCTAGCGGGATGGGCACCATCAACACCGTGCCGCTCCAGCGGGTCAACGGGCAGGTACTTGCAGCCATCGCACGTGACTCACGCAGCCCCCAGGGGCTGTACCGACAGGTTGAAGCCACTGCGACGCTACGGGAGGTAGCCGGACGCCTGGGCGCTTTTACCCCGCATGGGTGCGCCGGCTTTATCTCCAGTACCGATAGACGTCATTACTCGGAATTGGACTCGCTGCTATCCCAAGGGATCGCCCCGGAGGTGAGTATGCACCTGGAGTTCGATGCCACGGGGAAGCCCGACTTCGCTGCCCTGCGCCTGCCGCGGCCCGGCCTGTGCTTGCCGGCGAATAACCCGCCGGAACGCCCGTGGTCTCTTTTCCCTCCCGGCCCCGGCATCGTCCTCGAGCACCTTCCGGAGGACTTAGGCATCGATTATCGCTCCCACCTTCAGTTGCTGGTCAAACTGCGCTCGACCGAGAAAGTTAACCCGCCGATGGTCACCGCTTACGTCGGCGGCCATGTGGTCGGTGTCTTCACCGAGGAGGACTCAGCGCGCCTTGCCCCGAGCATCGTGGAACACGCCCGACACGGGGTAACCTGCGTGGCGCGCGCCTACCTCGCCCCCACCCAGGAAGCCCAGACACTCACCATATACGCCGCGCCCCAGCCTTACGATGCCGCCCAAATCTCCCCGCCCGCCCCAAGTCAGAAAGAGGCCTCCTCCTTCGACACCACCAACTTCTTGGCCCAGCAAGGCCCTCGCAACGCCGCAGCCGCCGACCTCCCCTCCCACCGCCGCGCTTATTGGTGGACCTCTGGCGTGCTAGCTGGTTCGCTCTTAGCCATGGCTTTGACCTACGCCTACTACTGGTAGACCCGCCCATACCCCGTGTCCCACCCGCCGCACAAGCACGCCTTGCCTGAGACGCATTTTAAGAGCACAATGAGCCATTGGACGCGACACTATATAATCCCCTAAGAATTTAATAGTTTACATACGCTAAAATCCAGATGCCCTCATGATTTATCGCTTAGGGGGATGGCGTAATGTCGCATCCCTCATCCGGCCATAGCGGCGCAGTTCAATCCTTCAGGAGGTTAAATCGTGAGCTCGACGAGCTACGTGGTCCCTCATGTCGGGTTCCGTGCTGCCGCAAACCTGCGGGTTCACGGAATCGATCCGGAGGTATTTTCCCTTCTCTTAGATTCCGAATCCACCACCGCCCCCGGCCAGCCGCTGGGCAGCCGACTACTTCCGGTCACGCTAGGGCGGTCTACCCCGGGCGCAGGCCTTGTCGTCTACCGAGATAGCCGCAAGATCGGCGTCGTGGCAGCGGCAGCCGCCGCCGAGTACCCGGAACTGACATGGATCCTCGAGGCCGGGCTGTCCCCGGAGGTCACCGCCCGCCTGAGCATCGACAGCGAAGGCTACCCAGGATGCGAAATCCTGCTGCCGCCGCCGGGCTTGTGCGTGCCAGCCAATGATCCGCCGGACGTTAGGTGGGCCATGGTGGAAGGCACCACCGCCACCGAGGTGCACTCCATACCCACCGCGCTGCCTAGCTACCCCACGAAGCCGCTCCACTTTCTAGTGGTTCTGCGCGCGCGCAACGTACTTGGTTACCGCTCTGTGTCCGCTTACGTGGATGGCACCTTCATCGGCACCCTAGGCCGAGAGGACGCCCGCCGGCTTGCCGGTACGGTGGCGGAGTATAATCGCTCTGGCATGCTAGCCGTGGCGCGCGGTTTTTACCAGTACAACAACGGCGCCCCAAGCCTGACGCTATACGCAGATCCGGACTCCGTACCGCGCAAGCTTTATACCATTGCGGCCGGTACGGCCGCCGCCACAGGAATGGTACTCGCCGCTGCAGCGGCCGGTCGCGCCGAAGCTGAAATCGCCACCACGGGCTTTTTCACCTCCGCAGGCACCGCAGCCACAGGTACCGCAAACGTTATCTCAGCCGCAAGTGCCGGAGCCGCCGGTGTTTCTGGGGCCGCGGGCGCCAAGAGCGTCGGCGCAGGTGCCACCGGCACTACCAGCGCTACCGGGGCCACCGGCTCCGCTGGCGCGGCGAGCGCAGCCGGTGGTCTGGGCGCCGCCGGGGCAAGCAGCGCCGCCGGCGTCGGGCTGAGCCTACCGGCTCTCGCCGCTGCCTCCACCGCTATCATCGCAGCCGGCGGCCTTGGCATTACGGCCAATACCTTGTATCCCGACGAGAGCCGGGAGTTGCACACTGCTACCCCCGCGACCTCCGCCATGGCTCCTGACGGCGAGTCCCCCACCCCGGGCGAGTACGCAGCGCAAGCCACCGACACCTCGCAGGAAGACCCCACCCGCAGCGCGGGGAACCCGGCCATTGGCACACAGCTTCTTGCCGATAGTACGAATTCCGACACGGATCCTGCCCCGACCTCCGCCCGCTCGAACCGCGCGGAAGGCCCCGGCAGCACCTCCGCAAATAAGGTCGCCGGGCCCACTGTTTCGAGGTCCACCTCCACAGCCCCGACCCAGCGCCCGGATACCAACGCCGGGATCTCCGTAGTGGATTTACGCCCCGCCGCTACCGGTGACTACATCGTGGCTGGCGAAGCCCCAACCCGCAGCACCACGACTCGCCCCACCACGGCGCAACCGTCGACCACGGCAGCTTTACCCGATCTCGAGGCGAGTGAAGTTCCGGTTGCGTCGATGCTGCCTCCAGCCGAGGAGACGTCAACATCGGTAACCAACTCCGTGTCTCAGCTCGAGCCGACCTCGATTCCGAACACCGAGCCCTCTGCCTCGACGCCCGCGCCTGCCTCGCAGGACAGGCCCAGCGCACTCGACGCTCCCACACCAACTGCGTCCGTGCCCGCCACCGCGCCCCAGGTGGAGCCCAGCGAGCTCAAAATAACGGAAGTCACCACCGTGCCCGCTTACACCGAGGTCACCGTGACCTTGGCTCCCAGCACAGCACCCCAGGTGGAGCCCACCGAACTCGTCGTGCCAGAAACCACCGATCCCGCTGAATCTACGGAGCCCACCGCGCCTGCGCCTAGCACGCCGGAAACCACAACGCCCGCGACGAGCACGGCTGCCACACCCACCAGCACGCAAAGGGTTACCCCGTACTTTCCGCTGACCTCGGCGCAAACTGCTGCTTCCAGCACCCCGGCTAGTAGCACGCCTGCCACGAGCACCCGTGCCTCCAGCGCACAGTCCAGCACCACGCCGTCTAGCTCCACGCCGGAACCCAGCCCAAGGCCCACCACCACGGTGCCCGGCGATACCCGATCCGCTGACCCAAAACCAACCGAGGATCTATGCCGATCCGGCTGGTTTAGCAGCTTCCTGTGCAAGCTCTTCGGCATCGAAAGCGCCATCGTCCCCGTGGACCCGCCGGCCGGCCTGTACACGGAGCTCCCCCATTCCACGGCACTTTCTTCCGTTGCTCCTAGTTCCGTGGAGCCCAGCTCCGTTGCGCCCAGCTCCGGGGCGCCTGCCACTGAGGAGGAACTGATCACGACTAATACGCCCACCGTCACGGAACCCAGCCCCACCGAGCCGACCGAATTAGGCGCCGCCACCGAGACCACGGAGCCCGCCGAGGACCGCAAGCCCGCCGAGGACCCCGTGGGTGAGGACGCGGTCGCACACCGCGAGGACTAGGCGGGGGCCGTGGCTAAGCCGGCTGCGGCGGAGTGCTCCACTACACTTGGGCCAATGAGCACAACCCCGGGGCCTAATAATCAGGAACTCCACCCGCGCGAAGCCGAGCGCCTCGAGCGAGTGGCTGCCTTCCCCTTCGTTGCCGTCTTCCTCCAAGCCACCGGCATCCACCCCAGCACCGGGCGCCTGACCACCATCGACGCCCTGACCTTCGACGATGGCGGGCAAGTGGGCGAGGAATTCCACGCCGTGCTGCGCTCCGATGTCGACGCCGGGCCGCGCCACCAGCATGGGCTCAGCGACGAAGAACTCGAGCAGGGCCGGTCTTTTACCAGCGTGCTCAAGTCCTTGGACCGGCTGCTCGATGGGCGCACGCTCATCGTCCACGACGCCACCTTCACCTGGGGTTTCTTAGTCTCAGAGGCCCGCCGCGCGATGACGAGTGCAGCCCGGGCCAACCGCAACCGCGGGCGCGGCCGCAACCGGCGCCGCCGCCACAAGGTTGGACACGTCCCCACGCCGGTGGCCATCATCGACACCCTGGCCACCGCGCGCCGGCAGGCCATCGCTCTTGACGACCTGCGCATCGCCGCCGTCGCCACCGCCTACGGGCTCAAGGCGCCGGACTATAAGGCCAGCGTAGAGCGCGCTACCCAGCCGGAGGCTGAGTACTCCCGCACCCGCACCCGCCTGCTCATCGACTTGGCAGCAGAGGGCAAGCGGCGGGAAGACGCCGGGGAGGGCGGCATCGCCAAGCTAGACCCGGAGGACCTGACCGCGGACCGCTTTGGGCTGCAGCGCTCCCAGGTGCGCGTCGATGCCGCCGAGGCGCCGCGCCGCCACAGCAACCCGGGGAAGTGGAAGCCCGGCGGCAAGCTGCAGCAGGGCATGGAATTCGTCGTCGCCCCCGAGGTGTGCCGCGATCCCGACGAGCTCATCGCCAAAGGCGTGGCGGCCGGGCTCAACTACGTTGAAAAGCTCTCCCGGGAGTCCTCCCTGGTGGTGTGCAACCTCAACCCGCACGGGGTCGAGGGCGAAGACCTCAAGGGCAAGGCCATGCACGCCCACCGCAAGGACATCCCCCTGGTCAGCGACGAGGAGTTCCTGGAGCTCCTCGATGACGTTGACGAGGCCGCCCCGGAGGCGCCGGAGCCTAAGCGCGAGCAACGCGCCCACGTGCCCAACGCCAATAACCGTTCCACCCGCCGTCGCACCCGCCGGCCCTCCGGCGCGGCGGGCAAACCCAATGGCCGCGGCCACAAGGCGGGCGGCAACGGCGCCGCGGGTGGCGGCACTGGCGCGGGCTCTGGTTCGGGCGGCTCGGCTAACGGATCCGGCGCCAACAAGGCAGACAAGCGCTCCGGCAAGCCGCGCGAGGGTGGCGAAGGCTCCCACCAGGGCCAGCGCAAACGCCGCCGGGGATCGCGCGGGGGCAACCGGCGCCGCCGGGGCGGCAAGCCCCGCCAGTCGGGGCAGGGTCAGGCCTAGCCGCCTCGCGTGCGGCAGGTTGGGCGGCGGAGATTTTTGCGCCGGCGCCGCCGGTCTGGCGTGGAAAATCGGAGGGCGGGGCGACTACGCTTTACGCCATGAGTTCCTCACTTTTCCAGGCCGCACGCACCCGCGTGGCCACCACGGCGGCGCGCGCCGCCACGTTTGCCTCCCGGGCCTCCGGGCGCGGCGCAGGCGGCATGATCGGCGGGCTTATCGCCGGCGCGATTGACCCGACCATCATGTCTTCCCTGGCCGCGGGCAGGCCCTCCATCCTGGTCACCGGTACCAACGGCAAGTCCACCACCACGCGCATGCTCGCCGCGGCGGTGGGCACCAGCTTCGACGTTGCCACCAACGAGGGCGGCGACAACATGGACGCCGGGCTCATCTCCGCCCTGCTGGAGGGCAAGGACGCCTCCCACCTTGTATTCGAGGTCGATGAGCTCCACGTGCCCCACGTGGCGGACTTCCTGAACCCGCGGGCGCTCGTGCTGCTCAACTTGACTCGCGACCAGCTCGACCGCGTGGGCGAGATCAACAAGATTGAGCGCGCCCTGCGCGACTGCGTGGCCGCCCACCCGGACATGCTCGTCATCGCCAACTGCGACGACGTCCTGATGACCTCGGTGGCCTGGGAGGCCAAGAACGTGGTGTGGGTCTCCGCCGGCGCCGGCTGGCTGGGCGATAGCGTGACCTGCCCCCGCACCGGCGGGCACGTGGTGCGCACCGAAGACGACTGGTACGCGGTCAAGCCGCTGGCCGACGGCACCCAGTTCCGCCGGCCCGAGCCCACCTGGGCTGTCGATGCCGCGGGGCTTTCCACCCCGCAGGGAGCCCGCGGGCTGCAGCTATCCCTGCCCGGGCGCGCCAACCGGGGCAACGCCGCCCAGGCTATCGCCGCCGCGGTAGAGGCCTGCGGGGTGGACCTCGACGCCGCCATTGCCGCCGCCGAGGCCGTCGATGACGTGGCCGGGCGCTATAGCACCATCGAGTACGGCAACCACCAGGTCCGCCTGCTGCTGGCCAAGAATCCCGCCGGCTGGCAGGAAGCCCTATCCATGGTGGATCCGGGCGCGGAATCCGTGGTCATCTCCGTCAACGGCCGCGAGGGCGACGGCGTGGACATGTCCTGGCTGTGGGACGTGACCTTCGAGGGCTTCCCGGGCCAAGCCGTGCGCGCCACCGGGGAGCGCGGCACCGATCTGGCGGTGCGCCTAACCTACGCAGACATCTCGCACGAGCTGCACCCAGACGTGCTGTCTGCCATCGACTCCTGCCCGCCCGGCCGGGTGGAGCTCGTGGCCAATTACACCGCCCTGCAGGTCGCCCGCGCCGCCCTGCGCAAAGCCGCCAAGGAGGAAGGCAATGCTTAATATCGGACTGGTCCTGCCGGACCTGCTTGGCACCTACGGCGACGACGGCAACGCGCTGGTGTTGCGTCAGCGGGCGCGCCTGCGCGGCATCGAGGCCGAGATCACCCGCATCCAGCTGGGCGATGCCGTCCCGGATGACCTCGACGTCTACACCATCGGCGGCGGCGAGGATACCGCCCAGATTCTGGCCGCGGAGTTCCTTTCTACCGACGGCGGCCTGCAGCGCGCGGCCGCCCACAATCGCCCCATCCTGGCCATCTGCGCCGGCCTGCAGGTCCTAGGCCACAGCTTCCGCGCCTCCGGCCGGGAGGTCGCCGGCGTCGGGCTTGTCGATGCCACGACCACCCCGTTGGAGCAGCGCGCCATCGGCGAGGTGGCCTCCACGCCGCTCATCGACGGCCTGGATGAGCCGCTGACCGGTTTTGAGAACCACATGGGCGGGACCGTGCTGGGGCCGCAGGCCCGGCCGCTGGGCCAGGTAACCCGCGGCATCGGCAACCGGGATGGCTCCGTGGAGGGGCTGGTGCAAGGCTCCATCATCGCCACCTACATGCACGGCCCGGCGCTGGCGCGCAACCCGCAGCTGGCGGACTACCTGCTGGCCCAGGCCCTGGGCGTCGAGCTGGCAGAGCTGGCCCCGCTGGATCTGCCGGCCGTCGGCCGCCTGCGCGCCGAGCGCCTGGCCTAAACCCCACCCCCGCGCGGCGACAATTCCGAAACCCTCCCCCACAAATGTGACTTGAGATACAATCTCGGCTAATAGTTAGTTGAGTCGTCTCATCGCAGTAGTGGAGGACCCCATGAAAGCCATCGTCATCGGCGCCGGCATGACCGGCCTTGCAACCGCCTGGCACCTGCAAGAATACGGCTACGAGGTAGAGATCATTGACCGCCTCGGGGTGGCCGCCGGCGCCTCCTGGGGCAACGCCGGCTGGCTGGCGCCCGGCAAGACCATTCCCCTGGCCAATGCCTCCCTGTGGCGCTATGGGCCCACGGCCCTGCTGGACAAGGATGCGGCGATGAGCGTACCCCCGCGCGTCGACCCGAAGTTGTGGGGCTTCGTCGCCCGCTTCATGGCGCGGGCCAACCAGCGCTCCTGGGACAAGACCATGGCCGCGCTCACCCCGCTGGACGTGCGCGCGCTGGCCGCCTATGACGAGCTCATCGACGGCGGCGTGGACGCCGTCACCCACGCCGGGCCCTTCGTGGTGGGCTTCGAGGAGGCCAAGCAGGCCACGGGCTTCCTGCACGAGATTGACGGCGCCATCCGCCACGGCCAGGAGATCCCGTTTGAGGAAATCCCCCACGACCGCGCCCTGGAGCTGGCCCCGATGCTCTCCGATCGGGTGCAGGTCACCTACGCCCTGGAGGGCCAGCGCTACATCGAACCGGCCCTATTCTGCGAGCAGCTGGCCCAGTCTTTCGAAGCGCGCGGCGGCACCCTGACCACCGGAGTGGAGGTCACCGATGTCGTCTCCACCAACCAGGCTGGCGTCAAACTATCCACCGGGCAGTGGCGCACCGCGGATGCCGTGGTCATTGCCACCGGCGCCTGGCTGCCGCAGCTGGCCCGCACACTGGGTGTGCGCACCATGGTCCAGGCCGGCCGCGGGTACTCCTTTACCGTGGAGACCGACAAGCCTGCCACCCACTCGGTCTACCTGCCCGAGGCCCGCGTGGCATGTACCCCGGCGCCTTCCAAGGGCCGCTTCCAGATTGCCGGGACCATGGAATTCCGCGGCCCAGACGAGCCCTACCAGCCGGGGCGAGTGGAGTCGATTGTCAACGTCACCCGCCCGCTATTTAAGGGCGTGGACTGGGATTCCCGCGCCGATGAGTGGGTCGGCTCGCGCCCGGTGACCCCGGATGGGCTGCCGCTCATCGGACAGACGCAGCTGCCGCGCGTCTACACCTGCGGCGGGCACGGCATGTGGGGCGTAGTCCTCGGGCCCATCTCCGGCAAGCTGTTGGCACGCCAGATCGCCACTGGGGAGGCCGACCCGGCGCTGGCCGCTTTCGACCCGCTGCGCTAGCCCAGCAGGGCCACCGCCATGCGGGTCAATAGGCCGCGGGCCCGGTCGAAGTCCAGGTCGCCGGCAGCCACGGACTCCCCGGCGCGCTGGATGGCCGCGTTGAGGATTGGGCGGGCCTCATCCGGGATGCCGTCTAGGGTCTGGGCCACCAGCGGTTCGAACTCCGCATAGGCCGCGGCCACCTCGGGGTCCGCCAGGGCCTCGGGGTGGCGCTGCGCGGCCATCATCAAGGCCGCGTGGGACCCTTGCGAAAACAGCCTCAGGGCAGCCTCCACGTAGATCCCGCAGCGGCCGGCGGCATCGTCGGGCGCGGCCGCGAGATCCTCGCGCAGGGTCTCCGCCCAGGCGCCCACGGCGCGGGTGAGCAGCTGCGATAGAAGGTTCTCCCGCGAGGAGACGTAGAGGTAGACGCTCGAGCGGGCCAGCCCCACGGTGGCGGCGATCTCGCCTAGGGCCGGGACCTCCCCGCCGCTGGCGGCCACGAGGCGCTCGGCGGCGTCCAGCACGGCAGCATGTTGGGCGGCCCGGTGCGCGGCCACAGAGGGGGCGGAGATTTTTGGCATTAATTCAGTCTAGGCCAAACGAGGCCGAGCCTAGCCCCCGGCTAGGCCCATTCCTGCAGGGCGAGGGCCACGATGGCCTCGAGCATACGGTCGTGCTCCGCCCCACTGAAGCTCCAGCCGCCCATCGCCTCCTGCGCCCATAGGCCGTCGGCGGCGAGCACCGCCAGCAGGGTGGACATCGGCAGCTCTCGCCAGTCCGGCCCGAGCCAGGCGCCGAAATACTGCGCGGCGGCGGGGCTGGATTCCGGCCGGTGGGCATCGATAAGCAACTGCAACTCCCCCACGCGCGCGGCGCTGGCCAGCAGGCCCCGCAGGTGGGCCTCGATCTTCTGCGCCCGCGTGGCCTCCGCGAAGGGGACGGGAAGATGGCGGCGGGCCGCCGCGTCCGCGGTGGCGAAGATGTGTTCCTCCACCGCGCCCATCATCTGCTCCTTGGAGGAAAAGTGGTACTGCACCCCCGCCTTAGTCAGGCCCGCGTGCGTGGCCACGGCCTCGATGGTCACTGCCCGTACCCCCAGCTCCTCCGCCACCGCGACGGCGGAGTCCAGGATGCGCCCCCGGTTGCTGACGCGGCCCACTACTGCGGGTCCACGGAGATGCGCGTGGTGGTGGTCTCCGCGGTCTCGGGGCGCTTGATGAAGAAGACCACGACGGTGCCCACCAGGCTCACGCAGCCGGCGATGAGGAAGGCCCGCGAGGTGCCGTCCGCGATGGCGCCCGGCGCGTTGCCCCCGGCCTCCCCAACGAGGGAGAACACGGCCACCAGCACCGCGGTGCCGGCGGCACCGGCGACCTGGAGCAGGGTGTTGACGATGGCGGAGCCGTGGCTGTAGACGTCCTTGGGCAGGGAGCTGAGCGCAGTAGTCATCAGCGGGGTGAGCAGGAAGCCGATGGCGAACGCCAGCACGGCGAACTTGACCATGACCAGCCAGATCGGCGTGGTGTCGTCGACGGTGGAGAGCCAGAAGATGGACGCCGTCAACAGCAGCGAGCCGGGGATGATGGCCGGTGCCGGGCCGAAGCGGTCATAGATGGCGCCCGAAATCGGCGTTACCACGGCCTCGAGCAGGCCGCCGGGCAGGTTGACCAGGCCCGCCGCCAGCGCGGTAGCCAGCAGCGCGCCCTGCAGGTAGAGCGGCAAGAGGTTGGCCACGCCCAGCAGGGCAAAGTGCACGCACAGCATGGCAAACAGCGCCAGCACGTAGTTGCGGGAGGCGAAGGGGCGTAGGTTCAGCAGCGCGCCCTCCCCCAGGCGGTGCTGGCGCCACAGGAACACGGCGAGTGAGACCGCGCCGATGACGCACAGGGCCAGGGCGATACCCGCGCCCTCGCCGCCGGAGACGATGACGCCGATGGAGCTTAGGCCATAGACGATGCCGCCAAACGCCAGCGCAGAAAAGACCAACGAGACCGTGTCGAGCGGCGTGGACTTGTTTTCCCCCACGTTCTTCAGACGGAAGAAGCCGAAGAGGCCGGACAGGGCCATGAAGGGCACCAGCGCCCAGAACACCCAGTGCCAGGTGCCGATGGACATCATGGAACCAGCGAAGGTGGGGCCGAGCGCCGGGCCCACGGCCAGCACGATGGAGATGGAACCCATGACCGTGCCGCGCATCTGCGGGGGAACCACCGTCATGATGAGCGTCATCATCAAGGGCATGATGATGGCGGTGCCCACGGCCTGTAGGACGCGGCCGGTGAGGATGACGCCGAAGCTGGGCGCGATGGCCGCCACCACCGTGCCGGCGAAGAAGGAGCCGACGGCGAAGAGAAATACCGCACGCGTGCTGAACCGGTCCAGGATCCAGCCGGTGGCGGGCATCAGGATGGCCATGGTGAGCATCACGCCGGTGAGCAACCACTGGGCGGTCGAGGCAGTGACGGAGAAGTCTTCCATGATGTGGGGCAGCGCCACCGAGATTGACGTCTCGTTGATCATCATGAAGAACGCGGTGATGACGAGGACCAGGAGGAGCGGGAGTACCCCTTCTGGGAGCCGTGTTTTTTGGGTCATATAATCCTCTCTCTATAACGAGCGTATCGGCCAGGCCGGCACCTTCCCCAAAGGCGGCGGCCTAAAATACGCAACCGTTCCAAACTAGTATCAACGTACAAGTTTGGCAAAGCGAAGGATGCCCGCGGGCTCAGCACGGGCCCAGGCCTAAACCCGCAGCCGGCCGCTGAGCGCGCGCGACAGGGTCAGCTCGTCCACGAATTCGAGGTCGCCGCCCAGCGGCATGCCCGAGGCCAGGCGGGTGATAGCCAGGTCCGGGAAGTCCCGCAGCAGGCGCACCAGGTAGGAGGCCGTGGCCTCGCCCTCGGTGTTGGGGTCGGTGGCCAAGATGACCTCCGTAATCTGCGGGGTGTCCACGTACTGGGGGTTCTCCGGCGTGGAGTCAGCCACCTCGCGGTCCGGCAGCACGCCGCCGATGCGCTGCAGTAGCTGCGTGATAGCCAGGTCCTTAGGGCCAACGTTGGCCAGCGGGTCAAGCGCCCCGCCGAGGACGTGGTAGCGCCCGTTGTATTCCCCGGTGCGCTCGATGACCTGGATGTCCTTGGGCTCTTCTACCACGCAGATAGTGGAGGCATCGCGCTGCGAGTTTGCACAGATCCGGCACACGTCATCGCGCGAGATATTGCAGCAGATGCGGCAGAATGTCACGCCGTCGCGCACCGCGCCAAGAGCGTTTTGCAGCCTGGCGATGTCTTCGGGGTCCATGTGCAAGACGTGGAAGGCGATCCGCTGCGCCGACTTGGGGCCGATGCCCGGCAGGCGGGAAAACTCGTCAATGAGGTCCTGTAGTGGTCCTTCAAACACGTAAGCGACGCTCCTTTTCCACTTAAAAACCGCGCCACCCGCAAACTGCGGGGGCACGGTTTAAGATTCTAGGCTAGCGGGTGGACCTTAAAACTGGCCGCCCCCGAAGACGTCCTCGAAGGACGGGCCCTCGTAGCCCTGCTGGGACTGGCCCATGCCCTGGGACAGCGGGCCAATCTTCTCCTCTGCCAGCTTGGCGGCCTTGTTGTGGGCCTGCTGGTAGGCGGCGATGATCAGGTCGGTGAGGGTCTCAATGTCCTCCGGGTCGACGACAGCCTTGTCGATCTCCAGGTCAACCAGGTCAGCGCCACCGGTCATGACGACCTTGACCAGGCCGTTGCCGGCGGTGCCTTCAACGTTGGTCTCGAGGATTTCCTGCTGTGCCTTGGCCAGCTCTGCCTGCACGCGGGAAGCCTGCGCGATGAGCTCGTTCATGTCGAAGGCCTGCTTCTGCGGATCCGGGGTGGTCATAATGGTGCTCCTTCAAGAATTAATTGGGGATTTTGTTCTCAATTTCCTTCAGCCAGTGTACCGGCTTAGACCCGCCTCGCGCCGAGCTCGCGTTCTAGCAGCTCCATGGCCACTTCCATGGACGTGCGGTGATCCTGCTCGCCGGCCTTCTGGGCCTCGGTGGCCATCATTTCTTCTTCCTCGTCCTGGCTCATGCCAGTCCCGGCAGCGCCCGCGGCACCCGCGGCACCTGCACCGCCTGCCGATGCCGCCCGCGCCATCGCCTCTTCCCGCCTGCGCTCGGCTTCCGCCCGGGCTCGCTCCGCCCGCGCCGCGGCCTGCTGCACCCGCGAGTGCACCTCCGCCGGCTGCACGGATTCGTCCTCAGTTGCACCGGGCGTACCAGATCCAGCAGCGCCGATTCCAGCCTCGCCAGATCCAGCTCCGCCGGTTCCGGCCGTGGGCTGCGCCGACTGCGCTGACGCCCCGCCCTGGGCGGGTGCCTGCGCTACCGGCTGCCCCTGCTGCGGGCCCGCACCAAACTGGCCGGGGCCGAAGTTCTCCGGCGGCGCAAAGTCTTCTTCCGGGGCAGGCTCCGGAGGCAGCGGCACCCCGTCGCTAAACGAGGGCACCTTGGCCGCCCATTCTTCTTCCTGGCGCGCCTTGGCCTGCGTGGCCTGTGCGATACGGCTGCGCCAGCCACCCTCCTGCTGCGGCTCCGCGGGCTCCTGTGCCGCGGGCTGCGCTGCCCGCTGAGCCTCTTGCTGAGACTCCGGCTGCGATGGCAGCTGCACTGCTGGCTGCACCACGGTGGGAGCCACGCTCGGCTCCGCCGGGGCGGCGGACTGCGGCTGCTGCGCGGCAGGCTGTTCCAGCGGGGTCCGCTCCCCTGCCACCGGCTCATCCTGCAAGTCCTGACCGATGGGCGCGGGCGCGCCCCAGCCCTGGCGCGCGGGGCGCTCGGGCTGCTGCGTCTGTGACGGTGCCTCCGGCTGCGGTGACTGCTCCACTGCCTCAGCAGTCCGGGGCTCCGGCTGCTGGGCAGCCGCAGGATCATCCACGTCCAGTTCCTGCGCAGCATCGTCGCTGGCAGCCCCGGCGTCACCGGTTTCACCGGTTTCAGCTGCTTCGGCCTGAGCCGGGGGCTGCTCCTCGGACTTAGCCGGCTGCGGGGCCGGACTCTCTGCCTCCTTGTCGTCGGCGTGCTCGCGGGCCGGGGAATTGGGATTCCACGCCGCCGCAGGCTTGCCCAGCGGCGGCAGGCCAACGGCCTCCGGGTCGGTGCCAACTACGCACTCGACCTTGAGCCCCGGCGCGACGAGCTGGCCTACCACCTCAGCGATGACGCCGTTGTGCTGGGCATCGTTGATGCGCTTGGCCAACGCGCCCGTAGTATGCCCCAGGATCAGGGTGTCGTCCTTAAGCCCCAAGACGCGTGCTTCTGCCAGCATGATGCCGGCGGCCTTGTCGCGGCCGTAGATCTCCTCGCGCACGCGCGACCAGTGCTGGGTAGCGCGGGCAACCGGATCAACTTCTTCCGAGGCCCCATCACCGCGCGCAGGCTCCTGGACGGGGGCCTGCGCCGGGGCGGGCGCGGGCGCCGCTTCTGCTGCCGGCTCCTGCTGCGCCTGCTGTTCCTGGGCAGGCTGCGCCTGCTCCTGCTGGGGCTGCTCTTGCTGTTCCTGGGCAGGCTGCGCCTGCCCCCGCTCCGGCGCCTGGGGCGGCTGCTGGCTTTGCGGCTGCTCAGGCTGCGGCCGCTGGCTTTGCGAGGCTTGCTGCTGCGGCGGTGCTGAAGCGGCTTGCGGTTCGGCGGCCGGCTGCTGCGGCTGGGAGCTGCGCTCCTGGGCCTTGGCGCGGGCGCGGCGGGCGGCGAGCAGGGCTGCGCCCGCGGAGGCGCCATCAGGGGCGCCGGCCACAACGGAAGACTGCCCCTGCAAGCCAGAAGCCTGGCCGGGGGCCTGGCCGGCGGCGGGCGCGGGCATCGCCGAGCTGGGGGCGCCAGCGGGGAGACCGGTAGCGGGCGCAGTGGGGCCCACCACCAGGCGGGCGGCCAGGATTTCCAGAAGCAGGCGCGGGGAGGTGGCCCCGCGCAGGTTGGCCATCTCCGCGTTGACGGTGGCGGCCAGGTGGGACAGGTGCGCACCGCTAAACTGGGCGGCCTGCTCGCGCAGAACCTCCCCGCGGGCGGCAGGGGCGGAGACCAAACCCTGCTCCAAGGCCGTGGGCACAGCCTGCAGGACTAAAAG
This sequence comes from Clostridia bacterium, assembly GCA_963623015.1. Classification (GTDB taxonomy): domain Bacteria; phylum Actinomycetota; class Actinomycetes; order Mycobacteriales; family Mycobacteriaceae; genus Corynebacterium. Next base: position 4,544 of record CAVFKS010000021.1, on the reverse strand, counting down.
ATCACGCAGGCGGTCGAGCAGATCCTTGGCAAAGCGGCGCGGCTCGTGGCCGGCCTCCACGACGGCATCGATAAGCGTAAAGAGCGCCGCCTTATCACCGGCGGCCAAAGCAGCGATGGTGTCATCAAGCAGGGTCTCATCCGTAACCCCCAGCAGCGGGCGGGCCAGGTCATACGTCAGACCGTCCGGGCCCGCACCCGCCAGGAGCTGATCCAACACCGACAAGGTATCGCGCGGCGAGCCCCCGCCGGCGGCGATGACCAGCGGGTAGACGGAATCTTCCACATACACGCCCTCAGACGCCACGGTGCGCTCCAGCAGGCCCTGCATGGCCGGTGGGGTCAGCAGACGGAAAGGATAGTGGTGGGTACGCGAGCGGATGGTGCCGATAATCTTGTCCGGCTCCGTGGTGGCGAAGATGAAGATGACATGCTCCGGCGGCTCTTCGACCACCTTCAGCAGGGCATTCGCGCCCGAGGTGGAGATCATGTGGGCCTCATCGATGATGAAGATGCGATAGCGGGACTCCGCCGGCGCATAGTAGGCACGATCGCGCAGCTCACGCATGTCCTCGACGCCGTTGTGCGAGGCGGCGTCAAGCTCCGTGACGTCCAGGTTGCCGGAGCCGCCCGGGGCCAGAGACACGCACGAGTCACACACCCCGCACGGGGTGGACGTGGGGCCCTGCTCGCAGTTGAGCGAGCGCGCCATGATGCGCGCCGAGGAAGTCTTACCGCAGCCGCGCGGGCCCGAAAACAGGTAGGCATGGTTGATGCGGCCGGAATCAAGCGCCGCCGACAAAGGGCGCGTTACTTGTTCCTGGCCGACGACTTCGGCAAACGATGCTGGACGGTACTTCCGGTATAAAGCCACGGTGGATCAGTCTACCTTCCACGGCCCGACGCGCGACCAGTCGAGCAAGTCGATGCCGGACTCGGCCACCGCCTGCTGCAGCGCGGCCACGCCCTCCTCCACCGCGTAGGCGTATTCCTCGTCATTTAAGGCCACGACCTGCAGCAATAGCGTCCAGCGGTCCGCCTCCTGCAACTGTGGGGTATCCCCGCCCCACAGCCAAGGCGCCACCAGCATGGCGTGCAGGTTGGGCCCCAGCTTGGGCAGCAGCGTGCCCGGCTGCGCGGGGACTACCTGGGCTACCTGCAACAGCTCGGCGGCCTCGATGAGCAGCTTGGCCAAATCCGCCTGGCCCGCGCGGGCGACGGTGATAAGCTCCGCGCGCACCGTGACCGGCTTGCCCGTCTCCGGGTGCTGGGCCTCCAACCCGGTGTCGACCTGCGCAAAATGCGTGGTGGCGGCCAAGTTTTCCGAGTTGGGCAGGGCAGCCAGCGCCAGGCGGTGGCCGTCTACGTCTTTGAATTCGAGCTCAGCCGGGATGACTTTGCTCAGCCACAGGGCAGTTCCATCACGATCCATGCCTGCCAGTCTAGGCGGGCGCCCGGACACCGACGCCTGAAGCCACCAAAGCCCGCTGCGGGCGCAGGTCGCGCCGCAACGGGCCGGGGCATCGGAAAGCTCAGGCTAGAGCTTGCCGCCCTGCAGCTTCTCCAGCGCGGCCAACAGCACGCAGGTGGCCACGCCGTCCATGGCGGTCTCCACGTCCGCCAGCGGCGGCAGGGAGGGGGCCAGGCGGATGTTGCGATCGTTCGGGTCATCGCCATGCGGGTAGGCCGAGCCGGCCTTGGTCAGCACGATGCCGGCGTCCTTGGCCAGCTCCCACACGCGGGTGGCGGTGCCGTCGACGACGTCCAGGGAGATGAAGTAGCCGCCCTCCGGCTTGGTCCAGCGGGCCACCTCATGCTTGCCCAGGCGGTCGTCCAAAATCTTGAGCACGGCATCGAACTTCGGCGCCAGCAGGGCCGCGTGGCGGCGCATGACAGAACGCACGCCCTCGGCCGAGCCGAAGAACTGGAAGTGGGCAAGCTGGTTGATCTTATTCGGGCCGATGCCGCGGATGCCCGCGATCTTCAGGTACCAGTCCAGGTTCTCCTGCGAGGAGGCGAAGAAGGCCACGCCGCCACCGGCGAAGGTGATCTTGGACGTCGAGGACATCACCCAGAAACGGTTCGGGTTGCCCTCCTCCGCGGCGATGTCGAGGATGGGCAGGATGACCGGGAAATCCTCGGTCAGCGTGTGCACGGCGTAGGCGTTGTCCCACACCACGCGGAAATCCGGGGCGGCCGCAGGCAGGCTAGCCAGCTCGCGGGCCTTCTCCTCGGAGATGGTCACGCCCGTCGGGTTCGAGAACATCGGCACCAGCCACATGCCCTTGACCGCCGGGTCCTGCAGCAGCTCCTTGACCGCGCCCATGTCCGGGCCGTCCTCGAGCATCGGGATGCTAACCATCTCGATGCCGAACTGCTCGGTGATGGCGAAGTGGCGGTCATAGCCCGGCACCGGGCAGATCCACTTGACGGTTTCTTCCTGGCTCCACGGCCGCTCGGAGTCGTTGGTGCCAAAGGACCACGCGAAGGACACCAGGTCAAACATGATGTTGAGCGAGGAGGAATCCCCCGCCACCAGGTTGGCAGCCGGAATGCCCAGCAGCTTGCCCCAGAGCTGGCGAATCTCCTCGATGCCGCGCAGGTTGCCGTAGTTGCGCAGGTCCGTGCCGGCGGCGTCCGTGTAGTTGTCCTCCCCCGGCAGGCTCAGCAGGTCATTGGCCAGATCCGACTGCGCCTTGGAGGGCTTGCCGCGGGTCAGATCCAGTTTCAGCCCCTTGCCCTTGAGCTCTTCGTATTCTTTGCGGGTTGCAGCGGTGAGCTCAGCGAGCTGAGCAGCGTCTAGAGAAAGCAGCGACATCGCAAGCCTTTCTTAAAACATTCGTGGAATAGTAGTCAGGTAGCAATTATGCCCCGCCAAGCTTAGCCTCACTAGTGTTTCCGGGGAATCTGCTTCCCCAAGTCATCGCATAACGGAGCAGGCACGCACGAGGCACGCTAGCAAACCGTTTCCGCTTAGAGGGTCCACGCCGGCATCGCCAGGCGTGGACCGATCCGCGCTAGAGGTAGTCGCTGCGTAGGGCTCGCGGGTTGCGCGCGCCTGAGGTTTGGTAGAGGCGGTCATCGGCAACGCTGTTTTCCTTATAGGGATGGTTCCACACCATTGCCTCCAGCCTCCTATCGCTGGCCGCGAGCTGCTCGTGGCGCCGTGCCTCCAACTGCAGCTCCCGCATCACGTTCAGATACGTGCGCCGTGAAGAGTTACGCCGCACCCTCGTCTTCGGAGCTCGACGCCGCTGGCTGACAGGATTGTCTCCCTTGCCCGGCTTGCCCTGCTTGGCCTGCTTGGTCTGGCGGTGCTTGGCAGACTTCGCGCGCGCCCGGGTGGCTTCGCGCAGGGTCTTTTCCACCTCGTAGAGGATTTCTGCCCCGCGCGCCCCGGAGGTTAGCCGCTGCCAGTACCGCGAGTACTCCAGTTCCACGGCGTTGAGTTCCTCGCGCACGCGCGGCTTCTCCTCGGCGGAGAGCAAGCCCTCGCGAATCTGCTCGAATTGCTTAAGCAGCGCGGTGCGATCTGCTTCGTATTTCGCTCGCGCGGCCACCGCCTCCTGATCCAGCAGCAGCTGTGCGCGGTCGAAGGCGGTAAAGGCCAGCGAAGCTTCCTCTGGAGCTTCCTCCGGGGCTCGGCCGGCTCGGGTTCCGGACTACGGGCGGCCTTGCGCTTAGTCGTCTCGTCCTCGCTGCCCAGCCTCCTGACGCGGGCGCGGATCTGGGCTAGACGGTCGCCTTCGCGCAGGTTGGAAAGCTCCTCCAAGAACGCCCGGCACGCATCATCGAACTGCGTGTCTTGAGGACGCCCCTTCGCGGCCTCCTTCGCGCTGGCTTCCAGCTTCCGGTCGAAGAGGCGCACCAGGCGGCGGAGTTCTTCAATCTGGCGCAGGCGCACGATGTCATTGGGCTTTGCCTGGGGGCCAGGGCTCAAAGGCACCACCTGCTCCGTGGAAAAACATGATGATTGATTCCTACTTTCCGGCGAATACCAGCTTGACCAGTGCCGCGCTTGCTTCTTCAGCCTGGTGTGCTACCTGGCGCGCGGCCTTGCGGGCGGCATCGAGCGCGCGCTGCGTGTCCCCGATGACCTGCTGCTGGTCGCGGTCCAGCTCCGGGATGGTGATTCGCCCCCAGGGCTTCCGCCTGCCGATGGGCCCGTGGTCATCGATGTTCTCGGGCGCATTCAGGCACGCGGCGATGAAATAGGGGTCATACCCGTCATCAACCTGGCGCAACACGGTGAGGCGGCTAGACGCGACCCAGGTCTGCCCGTCGTCCTCATGGACCCAGGCAGGCAGGTGGCCCGCCTGCGGCATGAGGATATCCCCGTCGCGCAGCACCTCGTCGGCATCGAAGTCTTTGACAAAGCTCGGTGCAACGTCGCGATTGGAGACGGCCAGGTACGCCTTGCCCTCCTTGAGCTTCACATCGGGATGGGCCCGACCCCCGAAAAGTGGACACGTCGGGGGTTAGCTATGCTTCTTTGGTCAGTATAGCCGAAGTCTCGGCTTCAAAGACATCAGGCGCTACAAAATT
>CAVFKS010000020.1:0-24180 GCA_963623015.1 Clostridia bacterium | reverse complement strand
AAGCGGGGGAAGCGGTCTGCCATGTCCCCCACCCTAGTGCGGCCTGCATGAAACACGCGGCCCGCAGCCCGGCAGGGCCTAAAGTAGAGCCCATGATTCGCGATCTCTCTGGCCTGCCGGCCTATGTCCCCGGCGCGCGCAACGACCACGCCCTCAAGCTCTCCTCCAACGAGGCTGGCGATGCCCCCTTGCCCACCGTGGCCTCCGCCATGGCAGATGCCTGCGCCACCGCCCACCGCTACCCGGACATGGCGGCCACCGACCTGCGCGCCGCCCTGGCCCAGCACCTGGGGCTAGACCCCGCCCAGGTCACCGTGGGCACCGGCTCTTCAGCGCTGTGCCAGCAGCTGGTGCAGATTACCTGCGAGCCCGGCGATGAGGTCGTATTCCCCTGGCGCTCCTTCGAGGCCTACCCCATCTTCGCCCAGGTAGTCGGCGCCACCCCGGTGCCGGTGCCGCTCAACTCGGAGCAGCGCGTGGACCTACCCGCGATGGCCGCGGCGGTCACCGACCGCACCCGGCTGATCTTCGTGTGCAACCCCAATAACCCTTCGGGCACCGTGGTTAGCCGCGCGGAGTTCGACGCCTTCTTAGCCGCCCTGCCGCGCGATATCGTGGTCGCCCTCGATGAGGCCTACATGGAATACAACCGGGATGCCGACGTGCCGCTGGCGGTGGATTATATTGCCTCCCACCGCAACATCGTCGGCCTGCGCACCTTCTCCAAGGCCTACGGGCTGGCCGGGGCCCGGGTGGGCTACGCCTTCGGCCCGGAGGAGATCATCGGCGCGCTGGCCAAGGTGGCCATCCCGTTCTCGGTGAGCACGGCGGCGCAGGCCGGCGCGCTGGCTTCCCTGACCGAGCCCGAAGCGCAGGAGGCCCTGGCCGCGCGCACCGATGCCGCCGTCGTCGAGCGCGAGCGCCTGGCCGCGGAGCTAGCCGAATTCGGGGTGCCGGCCTCGCAGGCCAACCACGTCTGGCTGCCGGCGGCTTCCCTGCGCCGCCTGGGCACCCCACAGGAGGTCGCCGCCGCCCTGGCTAACAACGGCGTGCTGGTCCGCGCCTTCGACGAGGGCGTGCGCATCACCGTCACCGACGCCGCCGACACCGATGCCCTCCTGCAGGCCTGGCACGCCGCGTTCGAGTAAAAAGGCCAAAGGCATGCAGAAATCCCCTGGTGAGCGCATCACCAGGGGATTATTCTGTGGCGGAGACGAGAGGATTTGAACCTCCGGACCTACGCAAGTAAGTCAACTCCTTAGCAGGGAGCCCCGTTCGGCCGCTCCGGCACGTCTCCAGCGGTCCATGATCGAACCTGGAATAACTGTACCCGAAACCCAGCGCGGGTAACAAAAACGGGCCAGGCAGGTTGGCTCACACGTTGCCCGGCCGCGCGGCGGCCCGAATCCCCTATGCTGGTGCGGCATGGGCAAGCTCTGGAACTTCTTCCTCAACCTCGTCGCCGTGACGGTGGCGCTATTTTTCGTCGTCCTCCTCGTGCCGGGCATCGACATCGTGCCGCCGCCACCCACGGGCGAGCCCGGCATCGGCGCCACCAACGAGCAGGGCTACTCGCCAACGTTTATCGCCGTGGCCATCATTTTCATCCTGGTCAACACGTTCCTCACTCCGGTGCTGCGCCGCATCGGCGCCCCGCTCACGTGCGCCACCCTGGGCCTTTTCGCCCTGGTTATCAACGGCGCCACGCTGCTCATCGTCGAATGGGTCTTCACCCGGGTCGACCTGGGGCTGCAGCTGGGCCTGGGCCAGTTCCGCATCGGCAGCTGGGGCGCGGCCATCGCCGGCGCAGTCGTGCTGGGGCTCGTCTCCGGCGTGGTGAACTTCTTCACCAGCCCCCTGCGCGCGCGGGCCTAGCCGCCGGCAAAGGGAGGCAGCACGTCCACGCGGGAGGCCCCCTCCAGGCTGGTCTGCCGGGTCGCGGCAGCCCCGTCAACAAGGAAGGTGCAGCGCTCAAGGACTTCCGGGAAACTCATGCCGGCCTCCGTAGCACCCTTCGACCCCAGGGCATCGAGCAGCTGGCCCAGGTCACTTACGTCTTCCACGGTCTCGGAGGAGCAGCCCGCCGCCTGCCGGGCGGCCGCGAAATAATGGACGGAAATCATAGCCCCACTATGCCATTACCGCGCCTAGACTGGAAAAGCACGCAACCGTAGACAAGGAGCCCCAATGCGCACCTACGAAGAGCACTTGGACGCCGTGCGCGGCGCCCTCAATGCACCGCACGTGGTCACCCGCCACATCCACGACGCCGATGGGCTGGTCCTGGCCCAGACCATCGCCGCTCGGTACCCCGTCCCCCGCTTCGACGATGCCCAGGTAGCCGGCTATGCCGTCACCAGCCTAGAAGGCGGCACGTTCACCGTGGGCGAGACTATCAAGGCCGGCGTCAACCCGCGCCCGCTCGAGCCGGGCCTGGCCTGCCCCATCATGCCGGGCGCCAAGGTCCCCGCCGGCACCCTGGCCATCATCCGCGAGGAAGACTGCCAGCCCGCCGAGTTCGCGCCGATCGGCACCAAGATCCAGGTGCCCGCAGCCACGGAGGGCCAGAACATCCGCCGCGAGGGCGAGGACGTCGGCGTTGGCCGCATCATCATCGCCGAGGGCACCCGCCTGGCGCCGGCGGCCATCTCCGCGCTGGCCTCCCAGGAGATCACCGAGGTGGAGGTCTACCGCCCCACCCGCGTCATCGTCGCCACCGGTGGCGCCGAAATCGGCGGCACGGGCGAGGCCCAGATCCCCGACGCCAACGCGCCCATGTTCGCGGCGTTGGCCAACGAGTACGACATCGAGATCGTGGCGTTTATCCGCACCAACGATGACCCGGGCATCCTCATCTCCGACCTGGAGGGAGCCATCCGCGTCTACCAGCCCGACGCCATCATCACCGCCGGCGGCACCTCGCCCGGCCAGAACGCCGTGGTCCGCCAGGCCTTCGAGGACAACGGCTGGTTCGGCTCCGTGGCGCAGCAGCCCGGCGGGCCGCAGGGCATCGCCCACCTTCACGGGGTGCCCGTCATCGCGCTGCCGGGCAACCCGGTCTCCGCGCTGGTGAGCTTCCGCCTCTATGTCGGCCAGACGATGGGCCGCCTGCGCCCGCCGTATACCTCCCGGATTACCGAGGACGTCCAGGGGCTGGAGGGCCGCGACCAGTTCCGCCGCGGCATCCTCTTCCACACCGAGGACGGCGAGGCCCAGGCCGAGCTGCTGATGGGCAAGGGCTCCCACCTCATCTCCGAGGCCATGTCGGCCACCGCGCTCATCCGCATCCCGGCCGGCGCGCAGCTCAAGGCGGGCGATCCGGTGCAGGTCTTCCCATTCTAATGGCCGATCACGCTTCCCGGGCCCGCCGCGGCATCGTCATCGTGGCCTCCACCCGCGCTGCCGCCGGCATCTACGAGGACCGCTCGGGCCCCATCGCAGTGGAATTCTTGCGCGAGCTGGGCCTCGAGTGCGATAGCGCCCGCGTGGTGCCCGACGCCGAGATCGGCGCCGCCGTCGACGCCGCTTTCGCGGAAAAGCCCGCGGTCATCCTCACCTCCGGCGGCACCGGGGTCACCCCGGACGACACCACCGTCGAGGCCGTGTCCCGGCACCTGACCCGCGAGCTTCCCGGAATCACGCACGCGTTCTACACTGTATCGGCGGCGATACCCACCGCCGCGCTATCGCGAACCGTCGCCGGCGTTAATGACTCCACCTTTGCCATGGCCCTGCCCGGTTCAACCGGTGGCGTCAAGGACGGCTGCCAGGTGCTGCGCCCCCTTTTGGGCCACCTCCTGGAGCAACTAGAAGGAGCACATAACCATTAGCTTTCACGAGCATTCCACGGCCCCAGACCCCGACTACGTGGCGGAGCAGACCGGGGTGGTGCTAGCCGCGGCCATGTCTGCGGAGCCCATCTCTTCTGCCACCGGGGTCGCTGCCGTCACCACGCCCGCGATGGGCGCCGTGGTCACCTTCGACGGCGTCGTCCGCGACCACGACGGCGGCCGGGGTGGCGTGGAGCTGTTGACCTATACCGCCCACCCCACCGCCGACGCCGAGATTCAGCGCGTGGCCGCGGAAGTCTCCGCCGCCCACCCGCGCACGCGCCTGTGGTGCATGCACCGCACCGGGGATCTGCACGTCGGCGATGCCGCCTTCGTCGTCGTGGCCGCCGCCGCCCACCGGGGTGATGCCTTTCATGCCGCGGAGGAGTTGTCCGACCGCGTCAAGGCGGAGGTTCCCATCTGGAAGGAACAAAAACACCACGACGGCACCGCGAATTGGGTGGGCCTTGAGCATTAGATACGCCCGCCAGGAGGCCCTGTGGGGAAAGGCCGGCCAGGACAAGCTGGCCGCGGCCACGGTCGCGGTGATCGGCGCCGGCGGGCTGGGCTCGCCTGCCCTGCTCTACCTGGCCGGCGCCGGGGTGGGCACCATCAAGCTTTTCGATGACGACGTCGTCTCCCTGTCCAACCTGCAGCGCCAGGTCATCCACACCACCGACGCCGTGGGCACACCCAAGACGGCCTCGGCCGCAGCAGCCATCGCCGCCCTCAACCCCGAGGTGACCGTGGAGACCTACCCGCGGCTAAGCTCTACCACCGCGCTGGAGCACCTGGTCGGCGCGGACGTCATCGTGGACGGCACCGATAACTTCGAGGCCCGCTACCTGTCCTCCTGGGCCGCCCACGAACTGGGCATCCCGCACGTGTGGGCCTCCATCCTGGGGTTTGACGCGCAGCTATCCGTCTTCTGGTCGGGCCATGGCCCCGTCTACGAGGACGTCTTCCCGCAGATGCCCGCCCCCGGCACCGTGCCTTCCTGCTCGCAGGCGGGCGTTTTAGGCCCGGTGGTGGGCACCGTCGGTTCAGCCATGGCGCTGGAGGTCCTCAAGCTCATCACGGGCGTGGGCCAGCCCCTCATCGGCACGCTGGGCTATTTCGATGCCCTCGCCGGCACCTGGGAGTACATCCCCCTGACCGGCGGGACGGCCACCCCCATCCAGCCCGAGGACGCCCCCGAGATTCGTGAGATTCCCGCCGGCGCCCGCGTCATCGACGTGCGCACCGATGCCGAGCGCGCCGAGGCCTCCATCCCCGGCTCGGAACACCTGCCGCTGGATGAGATCCTGGCCGGGGAGAACCCCGCCGGCCTGGGCCCCGACGACTTCGCGGTCATCCAATGCGCCTCCGGCGTGCGCTCGGCCCAGGCCGTCGCCGCCCTGCGCGAGCGCGGTTTCACCAACGTGGTCAGCCTGCGCGGCGGCATCAACGCCTGGCTCGAACAGAACTAGCCGCCCGAAATAGGTAATATTTTGCCACTTGTTTGCGCCACCCCGGCCTCCAGAGCCAAACAAGTGGCAAAATATTCCCCCCAACATCCCGGCCGAGGCCGTACACCTTACGTTTTGCCACTTTTGGGCCTCCGCCGCCCCTGGACGCGGGCTAAAAGTGGCAAAACGTAAAGCCCCCCGGCACCCCTAGTCATACAACCGGGAGTCCCATAGTCCCGACAAGATTCAATGTATGTCGGTTAGCTACGTCGACGAAGCTACACTTCCTTGTCTCGATATGCGCTTTCGAGACGGCCAACTACAGGAACTAGGTTAAGGACCAAACGCTTTATCGTCAGCTCTTCGCGAGCCTCGCTGAGATCCTCAACTTCGTGGATTAGCGAAGACAACCAGAAAAAAGTAACCGGAAATCTCTCACGATCTAGTTCTGACCGAATGGAAGATAGACTGCTAATAAAGTCTTCGTCACTTATATCATCAGCCATTGTTCCTCCTCTATTGCCCTGCTACACCCAACATCATAGACTGTATTCATGGCTACAGCGTTAAGAATAATTTTACCGTTAGGTGTTGTACTCTGCAGCGTATCAGACCCCACCCCCATCGCCGCAGCACAAACCGCTCCGACAACAAACAATTTAAACACGATTGCGCCCTATAGCATCAATGACGATATTGACTGGGGAGCGGCGCAGCCCTTTGAAGCAGAATGGCAGTGCAAGGCTCAAGCAGCCTTAAGAAACCTTACTCCGAAATTGGAATTTGATTTTAAATTTGACATTGCCCATTGGCGTTGCACCAAGCACTATTCCATCTGGATTCTTCATTTCAAGTAGAAACCAGCTATTGCTACAAACGACTACCGGCAAACCCAAACCACACGCTTAATAGCCTCTACGCGCGCATCATCGATCTAACTGCCGCCAGATTTCGATGAGCCTCTTTAAACCAGTGCCCCAGTAGCGTACGTTGCTCCTCCCCGATGAAACGGCCAAGAAGCGCCCGCACATTCACAGTCTCGCGGCCGCAGACGGCCCCTAGGCCCGCTTTTCCGTGGAACCTTTGAAATCCTCTGAGTTTTATTCCTGGCTAGTCGCCGCACCAGTCGAGAAGTTGCCGGAACCGATAAGCTCACCACAACTTATGGGGCGTGTTGCCACGTACTCCTCCGTCAGCAAGTCAACCCCTGGCAACTACCAGGGGGCTGACTAGAGCGGAGACGGCGGGATTTGAACCCGCGGAGGTTTGACCCTCGCTGGTTTTCAAGACCAGTGCATTCGGCCGCTCTGCCACGTCTCCAGTGTTTCTCTCCGGCCGGTCCGGCCTCGAGTAACCGGTTTAGACTACTAGACTCGGGGGCTCAACGCATATATCCCACGCGGGCGCCCACCTTGTGCCGCGTGCAACCTCGAGAAAGTGTGAGACCGTGGAAACTTTCGATGCCGTCGTCATCGGCGCGGGCCCCGCCGGCCTGCAGGCCGCCCTCATCCTGGCCCGGGCGCGCCGCAAAGTGGTGGTCGTCGACGCTGGCCAGCCCCGCAACCGTTTCGCGCATGCCATGGGCGGGGTCTTAGGCTTTGATGGTCAACCCCCGGCCGCGCTGCTGGACCAGGGCCGCGCGGAGCTGGAGAAATACGGCGTAAGCATCGTCAGCGACCAGGTGCGCAACGTCACCAAGTCCCTGACGGTGGTCTTCGAACAGGACAAAATCAAGGCGCGCACCCTGATCGTGGCCACGGGCGTGCGCGACGAGCTGCCCGATACCCCGGGCCTTGCCCAGCACTGGGGTCGCACTGTGCTGCACTGCCCGTACTGCCACGGCTGGGAGGTGGCAGGCCAGCGCTTCGGCGTGCTGGCTAGCAGCGACGAGTCCACCCACCAGGCGCTTTTGGTGCGCCAGTGGTCGCAGGACATCACCTATTTTGCGGCCCGCGCCCGCATCAACCCGCAGGATCGCAAGGTCATGGAGGCCCGCGGTATCCGCATCGTGGACGAGGAAGTCGTGGCGTTTAAGGATGGACGCGTTCAGCTCGCCGGCGGCGAGCCGGTGGACGTCGATGCCCTCTTTGTCACCCCGCGCGCGCACCCGCAGGACGAGTTCCTGCGCAACCTACGTTTGGACCGAGTGGATCTGCCGGCGGGCCTGGGCAATGTCTTGGCTGTCGATGCCACCGGCCAGACCTCCGATCCGCGCATCTGGGCCGTGGGCAACGTGGTCAACCCGGCAGCCACCGTGCCCGTGGCCATCGGCGGCGGGGCCACCGCGGGTGGCCTGGCCAACGCCTACCTGGGCAGCCAGGACTGGCAGGCCTTCGCCGCAAGTCTCTAGCCGCCGCCCTTATCCCCGTCCTTTCAGTAGGGTGGGGTTCCATGGACAAGCACATGAAGGCCATCATCCAGACCAACCCGGACGAGCCGCGCTCGCTGGAGCTCCAGGACACCGAGGTGCCCCAGCTGCGCCCGGGCGAGGTCCTCGTCCAGGTCAAGGCCGCCGGCGTCAACCGCGCGGACATCCTGCAGACGCAGGGCCACTACCCCACCCCGCCGGGCGCCTCAGAGATCTTGGGCCTGGAGGTCGCGGGCGTGATTGCCGATGCCGGGGACACCGACCGCCAGGTCGGCGAGGAGGTCGGCGCGCTGCTGGCCGGCGGTGGCTACGCCGAGTACGTCGCCGTCCCGCAGGGCCAGCTGGTGCCCATCCCGGCCGGGTGGAGCTTTAAGGAGACCGCCGCGGTCATCGAGGTCGCCGCCACGGTGTGGTCGAATATCGCGATGGCCGCGAACCTGCAGGCCAGGCAGACGATTCTGATCCACGGCGGGGGCGGCGGCATCGGCACGTTCGCCATTCAGGTGGCCAAGCAGCTTGGTGCCACCGTGGCGGTTACGGCGGGTTCGGAGGCCAAGCTGGAGAGCTGCCGTCAGCTCGGCGCGGACATCCTGATCAACTACAAGGAGCAGGACTTCGCCGAGGAGCTGAAGAATCAGTGCGATGTCGTCCTCGACATCATGGGCGCGAAGTACTTGAAGGGCAACCTCAAGGCGCTGGCTAAAGACGGCCACATGGTCACCATTGGGCTGCAGGGTGGCAGGCGCGAGGAGCTCAACATGGGCATCCTTTTGTCGAAGCGTCTGACGGTGCAGGGCACGACGCTGCGCTCGCGCAGCCTGGAGGCCAAGGCCGAGATCGTGGCGGATACTGTGGCGCACGTGTGGCCGATGCTCGAAGACGGCCGCGTGAAGCACTCCTTGCACGCCACGCTCCCGCTTGCCGATGCCGCCCGCGCCCACCAGCTCCTTGTCGACGGCGAGGTCACCGGCACGCTGGTCCTGGAAGTCTAGGGCTTTAGGTCCTTAGGCCAGGGAGGCCACCACGCGCATCAGGTTTTCGACGTCGGCGTGCGTGTTGAAGGGCCCGAGCGCCACCGTGATGCCACCGCCGATTTCCTCGATGCCCATCTCCGTGAGCAGCGGCGTGCGGGGTGCCAGGGTGGTGACCAGACCGTTAGCGAAGAGGCGCTGGTGGACCGTCTCCGCCGGCACGCCTTGGACCGCAAACGTCAGGCGCGGCAGGCGGTCATCGGAGGCACCGGCGGCGGCCTCCCCGCTATAGCCCAGGATGTGGACCTGCTGCAGGGTGTCTAGGTAGATGTAGAGGTCCGCTGCCAGGTCATCGAGGTAAGCCCGCAGGCCGTTCATGGACTCGCGCAGGCGGACCCGCCGCGAGCCGCGCTCCCCACCCGCCAGGGCAGCGAGGTGATCCACCAGGGGGCCAACGCCCCCGGCCAGCCCGGCCGAGACCGGGCTTTCCAGCTTGGCGGCAGTCGGCGCGTCCACGCCCGGGTGCAGGGTCTCTAAGCGCTTGAACATGGCGGTATCCCGGAATACCAGGGCCGCTACCTGCGGCCCGCCCAGCTGGGCCAAGTCCACACCAATGATGTCCACGCCCAGCTCCGTCATGTCCACCGGGCGGTGGGGTGCGAGCGCGGAGACATCCAACAGGATCCAGGCGCGGGAGCGCGACTGCACCGCCTCGACGATGTCCTCCACCGGGGCGACTGTGCCCAAAAGCTCGTGGGCGGCCGACAGCGCCACCAGGCGGGTGGAGCCGTCGACTAGGTCCGCGTACTGGAAGGCGGGGAGTTCACCCGTGCCCAGATCCGGCTGCGCCCAGCGCACCTGGGCGGCAACTTCCGCGAAGGCGGAGTAGAGCTGCGGCGGGTCCAGCTTGGACAGCACCACGGAGGAGCGCTTGCGCAGCAGCGGCGCGGCCGCGCGGGCCAGCGCCTGGTAGAGGGCGGGCAGGGAGGCGCCCAGCACGACGTTATCGGGCCGCGAGCCCACGAGGTCTGCCACGGCCATGCGGGCTGAGGCCAGGGACAGGTCACCTTCGAGCGTGCCGGGGTTGAGGTGCGCGGAGTGGGTGCCGGAGGGGGCCTCCCCGCCGGCGACGACGTTGGCCAGGCGGAAGGAGCGCGCCACGCCGGCGGCCACTCGCTCGGATACCTGGGGCGCGGCGTGGGCGTTGAGGTAGGTCCAGCCATCCGCCAAACCCGTGTAAAGCCCGCGCACGCGCGCGGCATCATAAGCCAACATAGTCTCCTCCCTTGCTGCGACCCCCTACTCTATACCGTCCGCCGGACATTAGTTTTTCCGCTGGTTAACGCGCGTACTCCCGCCTCCCCGTGCCGGGAGCTACTAGGGTGGTAGAACGTGCTAGACAATCAGAAGTTGCGCGCCGATGTCGCCCGCATGACCGCCCCGCCGCTGGGCGAAACGCCGAAGTCGCATTCGATGACCTTCGCCGCCGCCTGGTCCGATCTGGTGCGCGGTGCCAGCCAGCATGAGCTCTGGCTCAAGCTGGGCCTGCAAGACATCAAGCAGCGCTACCGCCGCTCCGTCCTGGGCCCGTTCTGGATCACCATCGCCACCGGCGTGATGGCCCTAGCGCTGGGCCTGTTGTACTCGATGCTCTTCCAGATCCCGGTGGCGGAGTTCCTGCCGCACGTGACGGTGGGGCTTATCATGTGGAACTTCATCTCGGGCGCCATCAAGGATGGCTCGACCATCTTCATCGACAATGAGGGCCTCATCAAACAGCTGCCCTCGGCGCTGTCGGTTCACGTCTACCGCCTGGTGTGGCGCCAGCTGATCTTCTTGGGCCACAACCTCATCATCTGGGTGGTGCTCATGGTGATCTTCCCGCGCCGTCTGGGCTGGGATCTGCTGTTGTTCGTCCCTGGGATGGCTTTGCTCATCGTTAACGCGGTGTGGGTGACCATGCTCTTTGGCATCGTGGCCACCCGTTTCCGCGACGTCGCCCCGCTGCTCGAGGCCCTGGTCCAGCTGCTGTTCTACGTCACGCCCATCGTGTGGACCACCAAGACGCTCACGGATCAGGGCGGCGAGATCGAGGGCCGGGCCCGCCTGGCGGAAATCAACCCGCTCTACCACTACCTGGAGATCGTCCGCGCGCCGCTCATCGGCGAGCCCGTGGACGCCTACCACTGGTGGATCGTCATCGGCTGCACCTTCGTGGGCCTGTTCATCACCACGCTGGCGATGCGCCAGTGGCGCTTCCGCGTCAGCTACTGGGTCTAGGACTCAGAAAGGACTCCCCCATGGTTTCCATCGATACTTATAACGCCTGCGTGGACTTTCCCATCTTCGATGCCAAGTCCCGCTCCCTGAAGAAGGCCATGCTCTCCACGGCCGGCGGCGCCATCGGTAAGAACGCCGACAACACCGTGGTGGTCGAGGCCCTAAAGGACATCAACCTGCACCTGCGGGAGGGCGACCGCGTGGGCCTGGTCGGCCACAACGGCGCCGGCAAGTCCACCCTGCTGCGCCTTCTGTCCGGCATCTACGAGCCCACCCGCGGCAGCGCCGACGTGCGCGGGCGCGTGGCCCCCGTCTTTGACTTGGGCGTGGGCATGGACCCGGAGGTCTCGGGTTACGACAACATCATCGTCCGTGGCCTCTTTCTGGGCCAGACCATCCGGCAGATGAAGTCCAAGATGGACGAGATTGCCGAGTTCACCGAGCTGGGCGATTACCTCTCGATGCCCCTGCGCACCTACTCCACGGGCATGCGCGTGCGCCTGGCCCTGGGCGTGGTGACCTCCATCGAGCCGGAGATCCTCCTGCTGGATGAGGGCATCGGTGCTGTCGATGCCGCCTTCATGGCCAAGGCCCGCGGCCGCCTGCAGGAGATGGTGGAGCGCTCCGGCATCCTGGTGTTCGCCTCGCACTCCAATGACTTCCTGGCCCAGCTGTGCAACACCGCCCTGCTCATCGAGCACGGCACCATCCAGCAGGCTGGCCTGGTCGACGAGGTGGTCGAGGCCTACGAGGGCCCCGGCGCCGGCGAGTACGTCCGCGACCTGCTCAAGCGCTTCGATGCCGAAAAGCACGGCAAGGCCCCCGGGGCCGCCGGGGCCACCGAATAACCAGCCACCGCGGCGGCACCCACAGGCCCAAGGCGGCGACATTCTCGCCACATCCATGTCACACGCTCGACGCCGCGCAGGCGGGTGGCAGAATGGAACCCATGACTGTCACCCTCAGCTCCGCTGGCACCACCGCCGCCGTCATCGTCACCCACCAGCGCGTAGATCTCCTGCGCGCCTCCCTGGAGCAGGTGGTTAACCAGACTCACCCGGTGCAGTGGGTCATCGTGGTGGACAACGGGGCCGAGGCCGCCGTGGAAGAGCTCGTCAACGAGCTGGCCGGCGAGCGCGCTGTCTACGTGCCCTCCAAGACCAACCTGGGTGGGGCCGGCGGCTTTGCCCTGGGCTTTTTGGAGGCCCTCGCCCTGGGCGCGGACGCCATCTGGTGCGCCGACGACGACGGCCGCCCGGCCGACCACGGGGTGCTCGAGGAGCTCTACCGCGTGGCACAGACGCACGGCCTGCACGAGGTCTCCCCGGCGGTGTGCAACATCGACGAGCCAGAACGCCTGGCCTTCCCGCTGCGCCAGGGCGTGGTGTGGCGCCGGCGCCTAGATGAGCTGGAGGGCGACTTCCTGCCGGGCATCGCCAGCCTGTTTAATGGCGCGCTGATTTCCGCCTCCGCGATGGAGATCATCGGCGTTCCGGACTATCGCCTGTTCATCCGCGGCGACGAGGTGGAATACCACCGCCGCCTGGCCAACTCCGGGCTGGCCTTTGGCACCGCGCTGACCACCGCCTACCTGCACCCGGACGGCTCGGCGGAGTTCCACCCCATCCTGGGTGGCAAGATGCACGCCCAGTTCCCGGAGGGGCACTTCAAGCGCTTCTTTACCTACCGCAACCGCGGCTACCTGCTCTGGCAGCGCGGCAACCGCAAGCTCCTGCTGCAGGAGTTCGCCCGCTTCGGCTGGTTCTTCCTTATCCAGCGCCGCGACCCCCGTGGCTTCATCTCCTGGCTCAAGCTGCACAACCGCGGCCGCAAGGAAGACTTCCGGCGTCCTTAAATGGCCACAGCCTGCCCGAACTGTTGAAAGGACTCGGCCCCCGCCCCGGAAATGCGTAAGTAAAAGGAGCTCAGACGGAAGTTTACGCTGAACCGTGCGAGCTCCATCTCAGTTTCCCACTCGTTATTTCTGTGAGCTCCTGCGGGAGACTAGCACCACAATAGTCCCTACGACCAGAGTTGCGATGGTAAAACCAATCCCAATACTCTTAGCTTTCTCCAAGGCAACACTGGCATAATCTTCCCCCGAAAACAATGGGGCCACGGCTAAACAATAAACCCATATTCCAACAATCACCCAAGCAAAAGATCGGGCGATTCTTGCAGTTTTTTGAGCGTCAAACATGTGCTCTCCCCTTCCTAGCAAACAGTGTCAAAGTCAATATTGTCTTCTGCCGCCGCAGCACCCAGGCCACAGGCTCCACCCGCCAGTCCGCCTGATGCAGCTCCAAGTGCACCACACACGCCTGCCGCCCCAACGCGGTATGTCCACTTCCCTACCGTGGCCTTCGTGCACGCATCACGAGCTGCTACACCTGTTTCAGATAGAATCAACATGTTCTCGTAGGTCACGAAGCGCGCAGGCAGCTCATTGCCGTCTTCGTCATATAGCCCAGGAGCCGTAAAAGCTCCGACGATCTCCCCGTCCTTGTTGACGAGCTCAGCCCTTTGCCCATCTGCACTGATGTCAATTCGATCCCCCGGCTTCAAATTCAATTGACGCCCTTGGACACCTGACTGCTCGACAGGCGTTGTGGATCGCGTCAATCCATCGGCACCCTGCAGAACCAAAGTATCTGGCGCCGAAGCACTTGCGGCAGGCGCGAGGTCTTGCGCCACCGCCGGCATGGTGCTCGCGAAGGCTAACCCAGCCCCCAAGACTGCCACTGCTGTCGCCTTTCCGAAAGCTCGCTTACAGATCATTGTTTCCTTCAATCTTTGAGTGAACATTCAGTTATAAGCTTTGCACACCCCTTTCCTCCCTGTCAACGATTTTAGCAATCGTTGCCATAATGTAATCCTTTGTATTGGCTGGAATTCGCCAGCTTCGGTTGGTTCTTCCTTATCCAGCGCCGCGACCCCCGTGGCTTCATCTCCTGGCTCAAGCTGCACAACCGCGGCCGCAAGGAAGACTTCCGCCGGCCTTAATCAGCCGCGTGAAAACCTAAAGGGTGACTAGCAAAGGGTGATTATCCAAGTAGGAAGCTTCAGCCTTCCCGGATAGTCACCCTTTACTAGTCACCATTTGTCGGTGGCCTGGTGTTGGTCGCCCCTGCGGAGGGGCGGCCAGGCCTAGTCTTGCTCGCGGATCTTCATGTCCGAGTTCTTCCACCAGCCGGAGCGGGTGATGACCTCGTGGTCCACTTCTGCCTCGGCGGGGGCGGTGCCCTCAGAGTTGGTACGCAGCTCGTACTTTTCGATAGCGCCCCAGTCACGGGCCCAGTCGTGGTTGAGGTAGGAAGGGATCTCATAGGAGTAGTTCACCGCGTCGGCCGTGGCCATCGCGCCGCCGCCGCTGAAGGACTGGAAGTCCGTCAAAGCGCCCTGGGCGGCCGCGTCGGGAAGGATGCGGTACTCGGGGATCTCAGTAATACCCGCGAAGTGGTCGAAGGTGCGCTGGCACGGGAACTGCAGGGCCACCGACCAGTCCAGCAGGCCGGGGGTTTCCAGTCCGAAGCGGTCGTTGATGGTCTCCAGCTCCGGCACGCGCGGCGGGGTAAACGCCAGCCACTCGTCCTCATCCAGGGACTCGTCGGTGGCCACCAGGCGCACCACGTCGGCGTCGGCCGGCAGGGATTCCAGCGGCAGGCGCAGGTTGCGCCACTTAGGCGTGGCACCGACATCGGAAAGCTCGGCCTCGCCCAGTTTTTCAACCTTGCCGCCGTTCTCGCGGCCGTACTCGAGCACCAGCTCCTGGCCGTCCTGCTCGATGCCGTTGACGTCGTGGTGGTAGATGCTCCCGGCGGCGGAGACCACCAGCAGCGGGGTCTTGTCATTGTCGCGGGCGCCCTCCGGCAGCTCGTACCACTGGGTGCGCATGGTGGCGGTGCCCGCCTGCGCCTCCGACCAGGAGCCGGTGACCGGCACGCGGTTGTAATCCAGGTTGAAGGGCAAGACCTTGGTGGAGCCGTTGATGCCCACCGTCTCGCGCGCGCCGCCGGCGGTATCCGACTCGGCGCCGTCGGGCTTGTCGGAGGCGTCAGTGCCTGCCGATGCCGCGTTCCCGGCGCCGACCGCGGAACCATTCTTGGCATCGCCCGCCGCGGTGCGGGAGGCGTCCGATTCGATGCCAGCGCCGCCCTGCGTGCGGTTGGCGCCGGCGGTGGCGGCACCGGACTCGAGCTCTTCGCCTTCGATGGAGTCGGGGATGTTATTCGGATCAAAGCCGCGGCCGTCCGGGTCGTCGAGGGACTCGCCCAGGGTGCCCGTGACCGGCTTGAGGAAGGAATCGTTGGTGTTGGTCTCGATGAGGGCCTCGTTGGCCATGGCGCACTTGTTACCGGCCAGCGCGGCCACGTTGCCCTTGCCCACCGAGTAGGCCGGCAGCTGGTCCGCATAGGCCTTGGCGAAAGACAGCACCGAGACGGCCACCACGCCCATGCAGGCGATGGCGATCGGCGCGGACATCACGCCGGTTAGGCGGGTGACGCGCTGCGACTCGGCCGCGCGGAACTCGTCCTCGCTGGCAAAGCGGGCGCGGCGGGTCTCCCGGCGGATGGACTGGACAATCCCCACGGCCACGATGACCATGCCAATCGCCAGGACCACCGTGGTGGCCTGAACGCCCTTGAGCTGGATGGTGCGATCCCACCACGGAACGCCGAAGGAGGACACGTACCACCAGGCGTTCCAGCCGGCCAGGGAGATGGCCAACAGGAAGGTCACCGCGGCGAGCGCGAAGGTGCGCGCCCGGGTGGAGCGCATGGCTATCTGGGATAGCACCACCGCGCCGAGCGCGGCGATGACCCCGGCCACGCCGGCGTAGATGCCGAAGTGGTGGGTCCACTTGGTGGGCGTGAACATCAGGAAGAACACGGAGAGCCCATAGATGAGCAGCAGGCGCGTGGTGGGGCCGGGCTCCGCGCCGACGACGCGGCGGTCCTTGATGAAGGCGTAGACGATGAGCGCCAGGCAGAAGAGCATGGTGAACATGGCAAAGCGGCGCGTGAGCGAGCCATCGACGGACTCGCCAAACAGCGTCGAGTAGCGGACGTACTCGTTGTACCACTCCAGGGCCGGGCCCACCGCGGAGCGCACCGAGGTCGACTCCAGCACGGTGGCCAGCGTCTGATCCGCAAACACCAAGGTCAAAATGGCGGTGCCGGAGGCCAGGAAGCCGGCCACTGGGGCCACCCAGCCCACGGCGCGGGCGCGCTCGCCCATGATGGAAAATAGCTGCGGCAGGCACACCAGGAACACGCCCACGGCGAATAGGCCCGTGGGCCCCACGCCCAGGGTCAGTGTGGCGGCAATCGTGCCCACGGCCGCGGGCAGCAGGCGGCGCTGCTCGATGGCGCGCTCGAAGGAGGCCCAAGTAAACATCACGCCGAGCGCCACCATGGGCTCGGGGCGGGTGCCGTTGTTATAGGGCAGCCAGAAGGCCAGGAACATAAACGCGGCAGTCCAGTGGGACACGCGGCGCTCGTTGACCACGGAACCAAAGCGCGGGAGGATCTCGCGCGAGAGGATAAACCAGATAATCAGTGCCGCGACCAGGGAAGGCAGGCGCATGACCAGCGAGGACGTCGAAATCTGGGCGAGGAACGCCAAGATATCGTAGTACGGGGACCCGAACGGGGCCTCCGGAACGCCATACCAGCGGTAGTAGTTGGCCATGTAGCCAGAGTGCTCGGAGACCCGGGCCATGGTGAAGATGAAGCCGTCGTCCGAGGTGTTGGCGCCGAAGACGTACCAGAAGCCCAGCACCGCAGCCACGACACCGTCGAGCGGGCGGATCTGCTTCCAGGTCGCCGGCATGAAGCCATAGCGGCGGCCGTCGAGCCTATCGATGCGCCACAGCGTGAACAGGGCCACCACCAGCAGGGCCAGGCCCAGCCACATCGCGGCCAGCTTCAGCACGGTGGGGCTGGAGGTAAACCGGGAGTTGACTTCGACGTCGATCTTAAGGTCCGGCAGGGCGGCGCGGGCGGCGGCGGTGTCTGCCAGCTCAGTGTAGATGCCCGTGACCTGCGGGCGCAGGTCATCTTCCGAGGAAGCCTCCAGCTTGCCGGAGCCCTCGCCCACGGTGGCTTCCAGGCCTTCGGCGGTGACGTCGAGCCGCAGGGCGGCATCGTCAGGTTGCTGCTCCAGCTGGCTGGGGCTGAACTGGGCCACGACCTCGTCCAGCGAGGAGACCGTCAGGCCCGAGTCCGGCGCATAGTTGACGAAAAGGCCCCGGTTGGTGGCCTCCTCCGAGTCCGCCGGCACGGTGCCCAGCACCAAGCTCTGGCCTTCTCGCAGGTGCTCGGTGGCGGCCAGGGGGATCTCCGCCTGCAGGGATTCCGGCGCCACGGAGATGAGCGGGGCGATGATGGAGCCCAGGGAATCATTCTGCGGCCACGACACCTGCGACTGGGTCTGGTTGACCGGCAGGAAGGGAACCGCAATGAAAAGGAGGAATCCCAGGACGCCGGAGACGATGGCCGTCCATCGCAACCAACCGGGCGCTTGCTGGAGTGGGGTATCTAGGCGTTGAGTCACCCACCCAGTTTACGATATGGGGCGCCCGCCCCGGGGGAGCCAGGCTAGCGGGTGCGGGTGGCGACCACGAACGGGCCCACCTCGTGCACATCCCAGCCCTCCTCGAAGACCTCCGGGTTGAAGAAGATGGCGCGGTAGCGCACATTGGGCTGGTTGGGGAAGATGTCCTCCGCCAGGTGGATCTTGTAGCCCTTGCTCTCCTGCTCTTGCTCGCCCGGCTCGGCGATGGTGCCGCGGAAGATGATGGCGTCCGGGGCCTGCCACTTCGCGGCATCGAGAGACTCGCGGAACTGCTCCGGGGTCTGCTCCCAGGACTCCTTCGCCCACGCCTCCATCTGGTCGTTGCGGGCGGAGAAGTCGCCCAGCGGGTTGGCGTAGTGGGCGGTAAAGGCGTTAAACCCGTGGTAGGGGTAGTAGGCCATGAACAGCTTCTCATCCGTCATGACCACGGTGCGGTTGGGCTCATAGCCCTGGGCCTGGATGATCCCGTTCATCTCCTGGTAGTAGCGGCCGGTATCCGACTGGTAGCGGTCCGCGCGCTCACCATAGCCGTCGGTGTCCGAGTACGCATGATCGATGGCGGACTGGTTTTCGTTCGGAATCTGCTGCGCGTAGTGGATACCACCGAGTAGGAGCACCACGAGGAAAACCCAGGTAATGGCCCGATTGGTGGGCACGTCGAAGCGGCGCGGCCACAACAAGTGCACGCCAATGAGGCGGGCTTCCACGAGGCCGAGGATGCCGGCGGTGGCAAAGATCAGCACCACGATGACTTCGAAGCGGAAGCCCAGCAGCGTGGTCCCGGCCAGGGTGAGCACCATGGAGGCCAGGATCCAGGCGTAGATGCCGACTGCGGCAACGGCCAGGGAGCGCACATCCGGGTCCGAAATTCGCAGGACCAGGAAAATAAGGCCCACCAGGCAGAGCACGCCGATGGCCGTCGGTGCCAGGAAGGGCACCGGGATTTGCGTGCCCTCCTGCGGCAGGTAGTGCTGCGCGGCGGACTCCAAGGTGTCCCGGGCGCGCAGGGCCGCTAGCACGTAGGGAGCCCACGCGATGGCGGCAATGGCCAGCGAGATCACGCCGATGATGATCAGCCGGATGATTGGCCGCCAGCGGTGCTCGATAATGGCGGTGAGCACCGCCAGCAAAGTGACCACCGTGATGGCCACGCCCCCGGTAAACAGCGTATAGAAGGTGGCGGAGACCCCGAGGTAGATGGCCACGCCGGCTGTGGCCGACCAAGAGCCGGCCAAGGCGCGCTTGGTCATCACCGCCGCGGCGGGCACGCCCATGGCGATGACGCAGGAATAAGGCTCGTTCGCCCCCAGAGTCAGCGCCACGCCCGTGGTGGTCAGCGCGATGCCGGTGGCCGCGGGCAGGGAGCCGCACAGATGCTGCCAGATGGGCACCAGGATGGCGCCGGCCACGCCGATGGAAATCAGCGCCCAGGGCTGGAAGACTTCCCAGCCGGGGATGCCCAGCAGGGCGGCCAGGCGCCCGCCCAGCCAGAACCAGCCCAGCGGGTAGAAGGTGGGCATGTCCAGGTAGTTCATGTCCGCGTACCCGCCCTGCTCCGTGGTGCGCGTCAGGAACTGGGTGCGGAAGACCTGATCTACCTGAATGCCGTCGAGCCACAGGCGGGTGGCCGACAGCGGGATGCCCACGGCAGCGATGACCAGCAACGCCGGGGAGAGATAGGAAACTATATAAGTAAGAAGCGCTCTCCAGCGGGGGCGCCGGTGGGCCTGACCGCGCTCCACCCGGTACTCGTCCATGAGCCACCAGCCCAGAAGGCCCGCGGTGACCACGAGCGTGGCCACGATGCCTACGGTGGCCAGCCCCCGGGTGACCATAGAGGTCGAAAACGCCGGCAGGGAGGTCTGCTTCATGATGATCCAGGCTGCGAGGATGACCACGAAGGCCCCGGCCGCAGCGCCCACGATGCCCAGCAGCGCCGCGGGCAGCCGCAGGAGATCCGAGGCATAAGTTTCAGTGCGAAGCTGCGGCCGCAGGATTTTCCCGCGCCGCGGGGTGGCGGCATAAGTCATGTAACCAGTGAACCACACCGGCCCGCCGTTGCCGGAGTGCGACCACGCCTGTCCCCTTCCCGCCGCCTCCGGGTCGGGGCAGAATTTAAGGCCCAGCCCCCAGGGAAGGAGGCTAGGCCTTAAAGCTTGTGTGCCGCCGGCGTTGCGCAGGAGCGCGGCCCGTATTAGAAGGGCAGGCGGCGGAAGATGGGCTGCGGGATGAACTTGAAGGCGAGCGAGACGTACTCGAACAGCGGGTGGACGAAGATGGACTGCTTGCCGTCCAGGACCGCCTTGTAGGTGGCCGCGGCGACATCCTTGACGTCGACGGTCAGCGGGGCCTCGCCGGCCTCGGCCGACATCTTGGTGCGCACCTGGCCCGGGCGGACCACCAGCACCTTGGCACCGGAGTCACGCAGGGCCTCGCCCAAGTTGATGTAGAACCCGTCCAGGCCGGCCTTGGAGGCGCCGTAGACGAAGTTGGAGCGGCGCACGCGCATGCCCGCCACCGAGGACAGGGCGACGATGGTGCCATGGCCCTGGGCTGCAAACTTGCGGCCCAGCAGCACGCCCACAGACACCGGGGCGGTGAAGTTGGTCTGCGCGCTGGCCACGGCGGCGGCCTGGTCCTGCCACAGCTGCTCCTGGTCACCCAGGGTGCCAAAGGCCACGATGGCCACGTCCACATCGCCGTGGGCGAAGGCGGAGTCGATGACGTCCGGGTGGGACTCGAAGTCGGTGGCGTCAAAGTCCACCACGTCGACGGTTGCGCCCTTGGCCTCCAGCTGGGAGCGGGCGGCATCGATGCGCGGGGACTCGGCGCGGGCGGCCAGCGTCACGTGGGCCGGGCCGCGCTCGAGGAACTCGGAGACGATCCCTAGGCCGATCTCGGAGGTGCCGCCCAGAAGGAGGATGTTTTGTGCTTGTCCTACTGCGTTAAGCATGATGAATGATTCCTTTCTAGTGCAGCTCTACTTGAGTTCGAGGCGACGGGACATGTCGGAGGCGAACACGCCGTGCGGGTCGATCTCGTTGCGGGTCTTGAGCCAGCCTTCCATGCCGGGGTACATCTTGTGGAAGTTCTCCGCGGAGGTACGCGACTCCTTGGCCAGGTACAGGCGGCCGCCGAATTCCATGACGCGCTGGTCCAGGTCGTCGAGGAACTTGCCCAGGCCCGGCTTGATCGGGAAGTCCACGCAGACGTTCCAGCCCGGCATCGGGTAGGACAGCGGCGCGCGGTTGCCCTCGCCAAAGAGCTTGAACACGTTGAGCGCCGAGTAGTGACCGGAGGACTGCATGTCCTTGATGATCTGCTTGAAGGGCTCCACGGCGTCCATGGGGACCACGAACTGGTACTGCAGGAAACCGTTGGATCCGTAGCCGCGGTTCCACTCGCCGATGAGATCCAGCGGCTGGTAGAACTGCGTGAGGTTCTTGACCTGGTTCCGGGCCGGGGCGCCCATCATGTAGTAGGCCTGGCCAATCGCCATGAGCGAGAGCTTGTTCATGGTGAAGTTCGGGAAGATGTCCGGCACCGTCATCAGCTGCGGGGCGTTGAACTTCAGCGGGTCCTTAGCCAGCTTCGGCACGAGCTCTTCCAGCTGGGCGAGCGTGACCAGCGAGCCGCGGGAGATGGTGGCCCGGCCCAGCTTCGGCTCCGGGGAGATGACGTCGAACCAGGCGGAGGAGTAGGTGTAGTTGACCTCGGAGCCGTCCGAGTGGAAGGCCACGGTCTCGTCCAGGTTGTTGGTGCGGTCGGTGTCCGCGATGAAGTAGGCGGTCTCCGTCTTGGTCATCTTGATGCGCGCGCGCAGGATGATGCCGGTCAGGCCCATGCCGCCCACGGTGGCCCAGAACAGGGTGCCGTCCGGGTCGTCGGCGGAACCTTCCGGCTCGAGGTGCAGGACGCGGCCGTCGGCCACGAGCAGCTCCATGGAGACCACGTGGTTGCCGAAGGAGCCGGCGGAGTGGTGGTTCTTGCCGTGGATGTCCGGGCCGATGGCACCACCGATGGTGACCTGGCGGGTACCGGGCAGGACCGGGACCCACAGGCCGAACGGCAGGGCCGCCTTCATCAGCTGATCCAGGGTCACGCCGCCGTCCACGTCCACGATCGCGGATTCCGGATCGATGGAGTGGATGCGGTTGAGGGCCTGCATGTCGATGACCAGGCCGCCGGCGTTTTGCGCCGGGTCGCCATAAGAGCGGCCCATGCCGCGCGCGATGACGCCGCGGCGCAGGTGCTGGGGCTTGT
The DNA here is from genome assembly GCA_963623015.1 of Clostridia bacterium. Classification (GTDB taxonomy): domain Bacteria; phylum Actinomycetota; class Actinomycetes; order Mycobacteriales; family Mycobacteriaceae; genus Corynebacterium. Next base: position 2,444 of record CAVFKS010000020.1, on the reverse strand, counting down.
CGGAGTTGTCGTCTGCCACGCGCGCGACCGCCTGCTTGATCACTTCCACGTCGGGCGTGGACAGGACGTGGGCGGTGGTGGGAGCCGTACGGCCCCAGCCGTGCAGGGTCTTTTCAGTGGTATGGAGTTCCATCTCTCAACTTCTTACTCGACGGATAGAATCGCCATAGAGCTTACCCACTTAATCCCCCCCGGGCCTGTTGCCCCGCCCTCAGTAGAGATCCATTATGTCCCGAATCTCTTTCGGCAATTCTTCTTGTGTGGTAATGAGCGGGCCGTCGTAGTCGCGCAAAATGTCGTAGACGCGCCGCCGCGAGGTGGAGTCGAGCATCGGCAGCTCCTGCGCCATCAGGCGCATCATGAAATCGTTGAAGGGTGCGGTCGCGTGCCGGGTGGCCTCGTACGAGCCTTCCCGCAGGTCAGCCTCGGTGCGCAGGTCCTGCGCGGCTTGCTGCGCGGGCGTTAAGTGTGAGTTTTCTCCGGAAGTCATGCGCTCTAGCCTACCGCCGCCCGAACGGGTGCCCGCCCGGGCACCCCGCCCCGCCTGCCGATGCCACCTCTCCCCCGCCTCGCGCGCGTCCGGCGCGCACCCGGCGCACCCCTGCCATGCCCGTTTGGGTGGGAATTCTCACGTCACGGCGATGGCCCGCCCCGGCCCGGGCGCACGAAAACGTTTACGCTGGGGTGCATGACCGCCCCCCATGTCACTGATCTTGGCAGCGCACGCCCGGCGCGCGAGCCCGCGACGGTGATCCTCCAGGTGGCCAACGTCCGCGCCGACTCCGAGGTCCACCGCCAGGTGGGCGTTAACGCCGCCTTGACCCTGGAGGAGCTGCAGGAGGTGCTGGCCATCTGCTTCGACTTCCCCACGGAGGGCACTCCCTGGCATTTCTACGGGCACCGCCAGGTGCGGCTGGACCCGGGCCTTTCCGTGGGCGAGGCACTGCCCTACCCGGGCTCGCGCATCGACTTCACCTGGGGCCTGTGGGACTTCAGCCTGCAGGTCGCGGCTGTCTACCCGCGCGACGCCGATACCCCGCGCGCGCTGTGCGTGGGTGGCTCCGGGGCTTTTTCGGGCCCCTTCGATATCACCGGCATCAACGCTCGGCTCACGGGGCGCAAGGCCATCGCGGCCGTGCTCGAGCAGGTGGTCCCGCCCGTGCGCGATGTGGTCCTGCGCAGCAAATTGCTGGATTTCGTGCCGCTTTTGCAGGCCATGGATTTGTCCCGCGAGCCGGATCTGGCGCCACCTGTGCGCGCCGCGCTGGACGGACTACCGCGGGAGGTTACCGAGGAAGGCCGCGATGCCTTCTGGTCGATGGTGCTAGCGCTCGCCTGCTTAGGCACAGACGATCTGACGGATTCCGTCCTGGAGACCACCATGGACGCCCTGGGCTGGGTCGATGCCGCGGGTCAGCCGCGCTCCGCGGCCGATATCCGGCTCTCCTGTGCGGCCTCCCTGGACGTCCTGGCCGAGCTGGGCGCCTGCGGGCCACACCAGATGGCCCCGGTGGACCGGCTAGACCTCTACCGCGCGCTGCTGCGCCGCCGCCCCGGGGCGGCTGGCCGGCCGCGCATGGCTAGCGCACAGGCGCCAGGCAAATAGTAGGGTTATTCTCCGTGCACAACTCCAACAGCAGTAGCGACAACAGGACCAACGATGAGGCCAACCGCGCGGCCAACGCTGGTTCCGGCTACCCGGCGCAGGGCGCAACCGAGTCCCCGGCGCACGATGCCACCGAGTACCGGGGAACCGACCCGCAGTCTCTCAAGACGCAGCTGGTCCGCTTCGTCTCCGTGGGTGTGTTCACCGCCATCATCGATTTCGGGCTGACCCTGCTGCTGACGCATTTCGGGCTGCACCGATCTGCTGCGAAGGCCATCGGCTGGGTCTTTGGCACCATCGCCGCCTACCTCATCAACGCGCGCTGGACCTTCAACTCGGAGGTCTCCGGCAAGACGGCCGCGGCGGTCGGTGCGCTCTACGTGTCCACTTTCGCCGTCCAGAACGGTTTGTACTGGCTCACCGATGCCCCGCTGCTGGCCTTAGGCCTGGAAGGTGCGGCCAAGGACACCGTCTCCTTCGTCATCGCGCAGGGCGTGGCTACGGTCACCAACTTCTTCATCCAGCGCCTCTTTATCTTTAAGGGCAAATAGATGGCGAAGGTGGGCGATGCCGCCGCGCGCCTGTCGCGCTCCAACTCGCTGCAGGCCCAGGGTTTTAAATTCCTGCTGGTGGGCATCTTTTCGGCCTTCATCGACGGCGGGCTGACCTGGCTGTTCCAGATCGGGCTAGGGCTGGTGCGCGAGATCCCCGCGCGCACCATCGGCTTCGTGGTGGGCACCACGGTGGCCTACCTCATCAACCGCCGCTGGACGTTTAACGCCAGCGGCTCCAAGCGGCGTTTTGCGGCGGTGGCGGCCACCTACGCGCTGACCTATGC
>CAVFKS010000019.1:0-24675 GCA_963623015.1 Clostridia bacterium | reverse complement strand
GGCTGGACTGGGCGTGGGCGGCGGGCTGGGTGGGATTGCTGAGGCCAAGGCCCAGCGCGGCGATGGCGCCGAGGGTAACGGCGAGCGCGCGGGGGTGGCGAAGAGAGGTAGAGAAAGACACACCTAACCCTAACTCTTGGGGTGGGGTGGGGACGGTATTTCGGGCCAAGTTACGCAAACGTAGGTTATACTTCGGGCAGTGCCGGGGTGATGCATCCTGCGGCCGGCTAAGGAGGAAACATGACTCAGCTGCACGAGGGACACGTGGAACGGATCCGCGTGGTCGCCGACCGCGGGCCGCGCCCGGCCGGCCGCGGGTGGGGTCACGCCTTCGCCGCGGTGGCCTCACTGGTGGCGGCCACGGTGCTGGTCACTGTCGCGTGGATGCGGCTGGAATGGTGGCAGGGCCTTGGCGTGACCGTCTACGGTCTGGGGCTGGTGGGGCTCTTTGCGGTCTCCGCGCTCTATCACCGCTATCCCTGGGCCAGCGCCCGCACGGTGCAGTGGTGGCGGAGGGCGGATCATGCCACCATCGCGGTGTTTATCGCCTCCACCTATACGCCCCTGTGCCTCGTGGTACTCGACCCCGCTCAGGCGGGCTGGATGCTCGCCACTGCCTGGGCTGGCGCGGTGCTAGGGGTGGTGCTCAACCTGGTGTGGATCAACCACCCGCGCTGGCTCGACGTGGTGGTCTACCTGGCCCTGGGCTGGCTGGTGCTGCCCTTGGTGCCCACGCTCTGGGAGCGCGCCGGGGCCGCGGTGGTCTGGCTGCTGCTAGCCGGTGGCATCGCCTACTCGCTGGGCGCGCTGGTCTATGGCTTCAAATGGCCCGGCCGCAACGCGCGCTTTTATGGCTACCACGAGCACTTCCACACCGCCACCATCGTGGCGGCGGTGCTGCACCTGGTGGCGGTGTGGATGGTTGTGGTCGGCGCAGGCTGATAACTCGCATTTTAAAATGCCTCTTCAATTGCCCCTTGCGGCTGCCGTCCGGCCGAGTATTTTTGGCGGTACGGGGCCTTGCCCCGCCACTCGTTAAAAACGGCCAGATTGGTCGCCTAACTGCAAGGAGGACACATGACTCAAAAGACCTGCATCATCACCGGCTCTGCTTCCGGAATGGGGCTAACAGAGGCGAAGCTATTCGCTGAGCGCGGCTACAAGGTTGCCCTGCTCGACGTCAACGAGGAGGGGTTGAAGTCGGCGGTCGAAGAGATCTCAGCCTTGGGTGGTGACGCCCAGGCCTTCACGGTTGACCTGACCGATCATGACTCGATTGTCTCCACCGTCGCACAAGTAGAGGAGGCTTTTGGCCACGTCGACGTGCTCGTCAATAACGCCGGGGTCTTCGATAAGTACCAGGCCTCGCTAGAGACCCCGCGCGAGCGCTGGGACTTCCTGCTGTCCATCAACCTGACCGCCGTGTTCGACATGACCAACGCGGTGCTGCCGGGGATGCTGGCGCGCGGGGAGGGCGCGGTGGTCAACATCGCCTCGGTGGCAGGGCTGGTGGCCGGCAAGGGCGGCGCTGCCTACACCGCCGCCAAGCACGCGGTCATTGGCTACACCAAGCACCTAGCGGCCGAGTACAGCCCCCAGGGGGTGCGCTTTAACGCCGTCGCCCCGGGCACCATTGTGACCCCGTTGATTGCGGAGGTGGCCGAAAACATCCCCACCGATCCGATTCCGCTGCGCCGCTTCGGCCAGCCCGACGAGGTCGCCCGCGCCGTCTACTTCCTGGCCGATGGCGGGGCCGACTTCGTCAACGGCACCACTTTGACCATCGACGGCGGCTTTACCATCCAGTAGCTGTGCGGCCCGGACACGGGCCGAGTGCTAGTCGATGTGCTGGACGTTTTGCGCGACCACCAGCGGCAGGGGAGAGTACTGCCCGCGCAGCTCGCGCAGGATCTGAGCGTGTTCGGACAGGCGGATGTCCTCGGGGGTGCGCGGGGTGAACTGGCGCGCCCCCAGCGGGCGCCAGTCGGCGTCCATGGCCATATAGGACACCGTGGCATGGATGGCGGTCTGGAGGCTGCGGGTGCCCTCTTTGGCATCGCCGGCGCGCACGTGCACCGACATCTGCATCGAGCGCGGGTCCGTGCGCATCATGCGGGCGTCGACCTCGATGAGATCGCCAATCGCGATGGGCTTATAGAAACGGATGCCGCCGGCGTAGACGGCCACGGTGTGCTCACCGGACCACTCCATGGTGCAGGCCGTGCCGGCCTCATCGATCCACTCCATGGCGGTGCCGCCGTGAACCTTGCCGCCCCAGTTGACGTCGGTGGGCTTGGCCAGGAAGCGGTGGACCATGCGCGGGGCATCGGAAGGCCCGTCATAGGTCTGCTTTTCCATCTCCGCCTCGATGGCGCGACGCAGGTCGATGCGGGACTTGGCGGCCGCGGCCACGCGCACTTCCTCATCGGTGCTCGGGGTAAACGTCGGCACCGGGGTGGACTTGCCGGTGGCCGGGTCCTTGGCCACGAAGATGACCAGGCAGTCGCAGGCGCGGGTGAACACGCCGTCGCGCGGATCGGCCGAGCGGACCTCGTTGACGATGTGCATCGAGGAGCGCCCAGTCATGGCGATGGAGGAGCGAACCTCCACGATATGGCCGGACGGGATGGGGCGCGTGAAGTGAATGTGGCCCACGTAGGCCGTCACGCAGTAGGCGCCGGACCACTGGGCCGCGCACGCGTAGGCGGCCTTGTCGATCCATTCGAGGACGCGGCCGCCGCCGATGCCCTGTGCGCCGGCGATGATCTGATCGGTCGGCGCGGCCATAAAACGCAGCGTGAGCGTGGGAGATTTCGGGGTAGAAGACATGCGCTCCACTATAGTGGGCCGGGTGGCAGTCAACTCCAAGAAACACGACCCGGCAGCCCTCCGCGCGGCGGTGGCCGCCATCCGCGACTGGATAGCCGACCCCAGCGGGGCGCCCGGTGCACCGGCTAAACCCGGGCGTACCTTGCTTGCCGATGCCGTCCGGCGCACCGCCCGCGCCGTCGAACACGATGCCCCGGGCCACAGCGTAGAGCTTAGGGTTCCGCCCTTCGTGGCGGTCCAGTGCATCGAAGGGCCCCGGCACACACGCGGCACCCCGCCGAATGTGGTGGAGACCGATCCGGCCACCTGGCTGCGCCTGGCCACCGGCGAGATCTCCTGGGAAGACGCAGTGGCGGATGGCTCCGTGTCGGCCTCCGGATCCCGGGCGGGGGAGATTGCGGCATGGTTGCCGGTGATTTTCTAGTTTTATCGGCGCGCAGCGGTTAGTATGGGGGCGTGATTGACACCGATATTGTCAGCGATCCCATCACCACCCCCGCCCCGGGCTCTGCCCCAGAGCCTGTCTCGGAGCCCGGACGCGAGCCCGGCCTAGATCCCGGCGTAGAGCCCAGCTCCCAGGCGGAGGAGATCGAATGCGAACCGCGCGAAGAGTGCGGCGTCTTCGGTGTCTGGGCCCCGGGGGAGGAAGTTTCCAAGCTCACCTATTTCGGGCTTTTTGCCCTGCAACACCGCGGCCAGGAGGCCGCCGGCATCGCAGTCGGCGACGGCGACCGGATAGTGGTCTTCAAGGACATGGGGCTAGTCTCCAATATCTTTGACGAGTCCACGCTCACCGCCCTCCAGGGCGACGTCGCGGTGGGGCACACCCGCTATTCCACCGCCGGCGGCAAGGAATGGTCCAACGTCCAACCCATGTTCGCCACCGCCGGCAACGGCCTCGACATCGCGCTTGGCCACAATGGCAACCTGGTCAACTACGTCGAGCTGCGCGAAGAGGCCATGGCCCGCGGCCTCATCAAGCCGGGCCAGGAGTCCGTCTCTGACTCGATGTGCCTGTCGCTGCTGCTAGCCGCCGGCGTGGATCAGGACACCTCCGTGCGGGAATCCGCCCGGCAGCTCCTGCCGCGCGTTAAAGGCGCGTTCTGCCTGACCTTTACCGACGGCCACACCCTCTATGCGGCGCGCGACCCCCACGGCGTGCGCCCGCTAGCGCTGGGCCGGCTGCCCAAGGGCTGGGTGGTTGCCTCGGAGACCTGTGCGCTCGATATTGTCGGCGCCACCTTCATCCGCGAGATCGAGCCGGGCGAGATCGTCGCCATTGACGAGGCCGGGGTGCGCAGCAGCCATTTCGCTAGCCCCCGCCGCCACGGGTGCGTCTTCGAGTACGTCTACCTGTCCCGCCCGGATACCGTCATCAAGGGCCGCTCCGTCAACGCCTCGCGCGTGGACATCGGCAGGCGTCTGGCGCGTGCCCACCCGGCCGAGGGGGCGGACCTGGTCATCCCGGTGCCGGAGTCCGGCAACCCGGCGGCGGTCGGCTACGCCCGCGAGTCCGGCATCCAGTTCGCCCACGGCCTGGTCAAAAACGCCTACGTGGGGCGCACCTTTATCCAGCCCACGCAGACGCTGCGCCAGCTGGGCATCCGGCTCAAGCTCAACCCGCTGCGCGAGGTCATCGCCGGCAAAAAGCTCGTGGTGGTGGACGACTCCATCGTCCGCGGCAACACGCAGCGGGCTCTCATCCGCATGCTGCGCGAGGCCGGGGCGGCAGAAGTGCACGTGCGGATCGCGTCCCCGCCGGTGAAGTGGCCGTGCTTCTACGGTATTGATTTCGCCACCCCGGCCGAGCTCATAGCCAACGCCTCGCATTCCGATGACCCGGAGGTCATCTCCGAGGTCATCCGCGAGGCCATTGGGGCGGACTCCCTGGGCTTTGTCTCCATCGAGGAGATGGTAGACGCCACCGAGCAGCCGCGCTCCGAGCTGTGCTGCGCCTGCTTCGACGGCAAGTACCCCCTGGGGCTGCCGGAGGGCAACCCCAACGCTGAGGCTGTGCGCACCCTGCTCGCCTCCGAAGATTCGAACAAAGGACTATAGGAAGATGAGCGAGTTAATGAGCGAGAACACCGGCGCCAACTCCGGCGAGAACACCTACGCTGCCGCGGGCGTGAGTATTGAAGAAGGCGACCGTGCCGTGAGCCTCTTTGCCCCGCATGCTCGCCGCGCCACCCGCCCGGAGGTCATGGGCGGCCTCGGTGGCTTTGCCGGCCTGTTCAAGCTGGGGGATTACAAGGAGCCGATCTTAGCCGCCGGATCGGACGGCGTAGGCACCAAGCTGGCCGTAGCCCAGGCGATGGACGTCCACGACACCATCGGCATCGACCTGGTGGCCATGTGCGTCGACGACCTGGTGGTCTGCGGCGCCGAGCCCTTGTTCCTGCAGGACTACATCGCCGTGGGCAAGGTCGTGCCGGAGAAGGTGGCCGAGGTGGTCAAGGGCATCGCCGAGGGCTGCGTGCAGGCCGGCTGCGCCCTGTTGGGCGGGGAGACCGCGGAGCACCCCGGCGTGATGGATCCGGAGGAGTACGATGTCTCCGCCACCGCGGTTGGCGTGGTTGAGGCCGCTAACCTGCTCGGCCCGGACAAAGTCCGCGACGGCGACGTCCTCATCGCCATGGGCTCTTCCGGGCTGCACTCCAACGGCTACTCCCTGGCCCGCTACGTGCTGCTGGAGCGCGCCGGGCTGCCGCTGGATGGCCACGTCGAGGAGCTCGGCCGCACGCTCGGCGAGGAGCTGCTGGAGCCCACCCGCATCTACGCCAAGAACTGCCTGGCCCTGGCCGCCGAGTGCGAGGTGTCTACCTTCTGCCACGTCACCGGTGGCGGCCTGGCCGGCAACCTGGAGCGCGTCATCCCGGAGGGCCTGCAGGCCACGGTGAACCGCGCCACCTGGACCCCGGGTCAGATTTTCAAGACCATCGCCTCGGTGGGCAAGGTCAGCCTGGAGGAGATGGAGAAGACCTTCAACATGGGCGTGGGCATGATCGCGGTGGTCTCCCCGGAGGACCGCGACCGCGCCCTGGCCATGCTCACTGCCCGCCACCTGGACGCCTGGGAGCTCGGTGTCATCTCCGCCGCCGAGGGCGATGCCGCCGATGCCCCGCGCGTCATCATGAACGGCTCTCACCCCAACTTCTAGCCGCCGGGGCCGGGCCTTGCCCGGCCCCGCGCTGTTGGCGCGGATAGAGTCGCGGACAAAGTTAAGGCCCCGCCTAGGAATTGGGCGAGGCCTTAAAGGGCGGGGGAGGCTAGCGGCTAGAGCCGCCGGTGCCTTCGTCCCACTCGTCATCATCGTCGAGGTATTCCGCGTAGAGGTCTTCGTAGTCCACCTCGTCTTCCTCTTCCCAGCTGTTGCGGGGCTTCTTTGAGGCGAGTTCCCGCTGGAGAGAATCAAGATCCATTTCCGGCGAGTTGTACTTGAGCTGGCGTGCAACCTTGGTCTGCTTTGCCTTTGCGCGTCCGCGACCCATGTGCATGACCCCCTTGAGGTGTGTGTAGGCAATCCAGGGATGTTCGGATGCCCCATCGGCTTATCGTTTCAGTATCTTCCTGTTAGACACAATAGCCTGTGTGACGGAAAAATTCCGCACCACCCCCCTAACAGGGAAAATCTACTGGCCGCGCAGCCGCTGCTGCGCCGCGCGCCCAGCCTTCGGGCCCTCGTCGCGCGGCAGGGAGTCCGGGTCCACCGCCGCGGCCGTATCCCCGATGACAAGCTGGCCGCCGCCCAGCGCGGAGCGCTTGACCAGGCCGAGCGCGATGGGGCCGAAGTCGCAGTCGTCGATGACGGTGCCCAGCCGGCCCACGCGCCGCCCGCCGGCGGTGATGTCGGCGCCAGGCACCGGGCGGGTAGGTGCGGAGCCATCCAGGTGCAGCAGGACCAGAAGGCGCGGCGAGCGGCCGATGTTTTCCACGCGAGCGACGGTCTCCTGGCCGCGGTAGCAGCCCTTGTCCAGGTGGACGGCACCGGGATGCTTACCGCGCCCAATCCAGTGGGGGACCTCATGGGCAATCGCCTTGTCGTCCAAGTCCGCGCCCAACTCGGGTTCGCAGGCGCGCACGCGCTCGGCGGTATAGGCCATCAGCCCCACGAGCTGGCCGCCCTGGGCCTCCAGCTGACCTACGGCCGTGGCCAGTTGGGTGCGCTCGACGGCGAAGTCCTGGCGGGGCACCCCGCGCCAGTCGACCACCCGGGTGAAGGCGGCGTGCTCTAGCTGCAGCGGCGCGCCCAGCACGGTCACCATCGCCAGGTCGGCCTCGGCGACGGTGACCTGGGACCAGAAGATCATCGCCTGTAGGAAGGCCAGCAGCGACTCGAACTGATCGGCCGGCAGGTCGAGGTAGAAGGTATCGCCCGCGCGGGTGATATCGGCCGCATGCAGGATGCGCCCCTGCACGTCGAGGTCGAGAGCCTGGGCGGAGTAGCCCGCCGGGACATCGTCAAGCTTCTGGGACAGCAAGTTGTTGAGGAAGCCGGCGGCATCCTCCCCGGACACTGCGATAACGCGGCGGTGGGAGCGGTCAATGATGGCGCTGCCGGAGTGCGCGGCCCGCTGTTCTACGAGCGGGTTGCCGTAGTGCCAGGCCACCCCTTCCAGATCGACTAGGGATTCCTCCGGCAGCACGGCGGCGCCGGGGCGGTCAAGGAGGGGCGAAACATAGCTCATGGAAGCCCATGGTAGGGCATAATTGGGGCCATGACCACGAGCCCAAGCGTTGACCGCCACCCGAGCACCCAGCCGATCATTTATGTGATTGAGCCCTTTGGTGGTTCCATCCGCCGGCACAACTCCGCGCTTCCCCTGCTATACCCAGATGACCTCGGCGTTACCCGCGGCGATGGCATCTTCGAATCGCTGGTGGTGCGCGATGGCAAGGCGCGCAACGTTACCCGGCACCTCGAGCGCTTCCAGGCCTCTGCGGCAGCCCTCGACCTGCCGGCCCCGCACCTCGACAAGTGGGAGGAAGCCACCCGCCTGGCCCTAGAGGAGTTCGGGGAAGGCGAGGGCAAGTGCACCTGGACCTTTACTCGGGGGCGTGCCTCCACCGGCATTCCCAGCGCCTGGTTGGTGCTTGAGCCTATCGATGCCGCCACGCTGGAGGCCCGCGCCAAGGGCGTGCGCGTGCGCACCGCCGAGCGCACCTGGGCGCTGGTGCAGGGGGAGGGGGCGGCCCATAACGCGGCCAAGACTGTCAACTATGCGGCCACCATGGCGGAGCTGCGAGCCGCCGCGCGCGAGGGCTTCGATGACGTCATCTTCCTCGACGGCGCAGGCCACGTGCTGGAGGGCTCGCGCTCGACGGTGATCACGCAGAAGGGGCAGAAGCTGCGCACCCCGGCGGCGCCGGGGATCATCGCCGGCACCACGCAGAAGGCCATCTTCGAGCTGGCGCGCGAGCGCGGTTATCGGTGCAAGGACAAGGAGATGGACGTCGACTACCTGCGCGGGGCGGACTCGGTGTGGCTGGTCTCCTCGGCCCGGGGTCCGGTGCGCGTGACCCACCTCAACGGCAAAAAGCTCCCCAAGCCCTCCTCGGAGGAGGCGCTTGGGGAGCTGCAGAACTTGATGTTCGAGGCGATGTATACCTAGCCGGCCACGCGGGCGAGCTCGCCGGACATGTAGGGGCGCATCTCGCCGTCGACCATGCGCTCGTCCACCCAGCCCAGGTTGTTATTGGGCATCAGGCCGTACATGCGCTTGCCCGGGCCCAGGTTCTTCGGGCCGGTCTCGGTGACCATGGTGGAGGCCGACTGCAGGGACCAGGCGCGCTCGTTGAAGGGCTCACCGTAGAAGATTTCCACGATGCCATTCGACGAGGTGTAGGTCATCTCAATCTCGTCCTTGAGCGAGATGCGCCAGTAGCCGTCCTCGCGGATGTCGGCGCCGGTGGCGTTGCCCTCGGCGTCTAGGCGCCAGGTGCGCGAGCTAAAACGCAGGTACTCGCCGCCATCGTGGGCGATGATGAGCTCCTGGCCGAAGGCGTATTCCTCGCCGTTGGTGCCGTGGGCCTGGCCGCCGCCCTGCCAGACGCCGACTAGGGGCAGTAGGGCCAGCAGGGCATCGTTAAGCGAGGGGCCCTGGCGCAGGTTAGCGGTGTCATCCGGCAGGGGGACCTCGCCGAGACCGATGCCGGGAATGTTGCGGGAAGCGGCGTCCTTCCAGGCCTGCGCGGCCTGGTTGACCGCCTCGTTGCCGTCGAGTTTGGTGGGATCATTTTCAGGATGCGTCATGTTTTCCTAGCCTACCTGCCAACTCCCGCTATCCTTTAATGTCATGCGCGTACTCATGATCGCTAATCCCAACTCGACGTCGCAGGATGCCTCCGTCTTCCGCCAGGTTTACCCGCGGCTGCGGGAAGCGGGGGATCTGGAGATCCTGGTCAAGTTCACGCACTATCCGGGGCACGCGGGCGACATGGTGCGCGGGCTGAAGCGGGACGACTTCGAGGTCATCATCGCGCTCGGCGGGGATGGCACCGTCAACGAGGTGGTCAACGGACTACTGGGTACGCCGGGGGAGGGCTCCGATGATCAGCGCCCGGACCCGGGCACGCTGCCGGTGCTCGGGGTCATCCCGACTGGCTCGGCCAACGTCTTCGTCCGCGCGCTCGGGTTTCCCGGCCAGCCGGTCGAGGCCGCCTCCGCGCTAGCGGAGACCATCTACTACGACCTGCGCCGCACCATCCGCTTGGGCACGTGGCAGGCCCCGGAGGAAGGGGAAGCCGAGTGGTTTGCGGTCAACGCCGGCTTCGGGCTCGACGCGGACGTGCTCGCCGCGGTGGACAAGAAGCGGGCCCGGGGCCTGTCTGCCACCCCGGGGCGCTACCTGTGGACCGCGCTGCGCGGCTGGTCGCGGGCGCTGCGCAAGCCGCCGCACATCGACGCCTGGGCCACGGACGGCACCCGGGAGCTTAAGTTGCATGAGGTGCCGCTGCTGCTGGCGTCTAATACCAACCCCTGGACCTTCCTGGGCCCGCTGCCGGTGGTGACCAACCCACGCAACTCCTTCGACAAGGGGCTGGGCTTATTCGGCCTGCGCTCCCTGCGCGGGCCCTCGGGGTTCGCGGGCCTGCTGCACCTGTTTGGCGCCCACAAGCTCTCGCTGAAGCAGGTTATCGAATTCGACGACGCCCAGGAGGTCACCCTGCGGGTGCCCGGCGAGCACCGCTTCCAGGCCGACGGTGAGCTCCAGGGCAAGTTCGGGCTCATCCACCTGCACTCCATCCCGGACGCGCTGGAGGTCTACGCGCCCTAAGCCGCAGGGCCTAGTCGGCGCCGTTTTCCTTGCCGGTCTCGTCGAATTCGCCCTCGATCTCCACGGGGGAGAGCTGGCCATTGCTTAAGGTGCGGTTGCGGCGCTGCACCTCGAAGGAGATAGATCCGCCGCGCAGGCTGACCATTGTTGCCTGCTCCGGCAGCGGCAGGCTGCGCGTGTCGAGCTCGAGGCTAAACGCCTGCTCCGTGGCGGCATCGGGGGCATTCGACGGCCGCATGTAGAACATCGGCCCCTCCAGCCGGAGATCAACCTGCACCGTGGACTTTTCCTCCGCGCCGGGAATGGTGCCGGTCAGCTCGGCCTCGGCCGCGGTGCCGCCGGAGGGCGAAATATTGTCGGGGTTGGCAATCGATAGATCCGTCATATCTAGCAGGCGGCCCAGCGCCACGCCGTCGAGGCTAATCGACCGGGAGATCGTCGAGGCCTTGCCGCCTTCAAAGTCGCCGCTGAACACCTGTTGCGGCGCGACGGTGAGATCGCGCACCGTGGTCGCGGCGTTAATCATGCCCAGCCGCGGGACCTCGACGTCCATGACCCCGACCTCCACCAGGGGAATTTCCCCGGTGACCAGCGCGCCCAGGTAGGGCATACCGCCGATGTAGACGTTGGGGGAGGTCTCCAGCCGCGCGGCGTCCTGCACTCGTTGCGCCAGGCTGTGCTCCGCATGCATGGCGGCGACACTGTCCGCGCCCCATGCGAGGGCGAGGCAGGCGAGTATTCCTCCGGCGATTTTCAGGCGCTTCACGTCTTCTATTCTTACCGCACGGCGTGCGAACTAGCCCTACCGCACCGCGGGGAAGTCGTTAGAGTGGGTGAGCATGAAGAGCAATATTGAGGCAGTGGACAATCTCTTGCACAGCGCCCAGCGCGCCGACGGGTATGCGCCTTTTTCCGAGCAGTTCCTCCTAGGCCTGCGCGACGATGCCCTGGGGCACCAGCATTTCGTGCAGGAAGAGCACGGCCAGCTAGCCGGCGTGCTCGCCCTCGATGGCGCTACCGCGGAAATGGCTGTCGCCCCTGACCACCGCCGCCACGGGGTGGGCACCGCCCTGCTCGCCCAGGCCCGTGCCGCGCTTGCCGATGCCGCCGAGCCTGACGATGCCGCCCAGCCCAGCGAGGCCGCAGATTTGCAGGTCTGGGCCCATGGCAACGTCGCCGCCGCCCAGGCCTTCGCCGCCGCGCACGGCATGGAGCCGGTGCGCAGGCTATGGGTCATGGAGGTCGCCGGCTCCGCGTTGGAGGCCGCGGCCACGGGCCCGGCCCCGGAGATGACCGTGGCTAATTACGCGGAGTCGGTGGAGCGCTGGGGCAAAGACACGGTTGACGAAGCCTGGCTGGAGGTCAACAACCAGGCCTTTTCGTGGCATCCGGAGCAGGGCGGGTGGGATCTGGCCCGCCTGCACCGCGGGATGGAGGCCGAATGGTTCGACCCGGCTGACGTCATCTTGCTGTGGGACGAGACCGCAGGCGCTACCCCTGCTCTGGCGGGGTTCCACTGGACCAAGTGGCACACCGAGGAGACCCCGGCCTTCGGCGAGGTCTACGTGGTGGGCCTGGCCGATGCCTATCGAGGGCGCAAGTTGGGCGGGCCGCTGTTGCGCGCCGGGCTGCGCCGAATGTTGGACCGCGGGGCGGACCGGGTCATCCTCTACGTCGAAAGCGACAATGGGCCCGCGGTGAAGGCCTACGAGGCCCTGGGTTTTGCCGCGGCCGAGGAGCACGCGGTTTACCGCTAAACCCCGGGCCTTGCCCTAAACCTCTGGAGATTACCGTTTCCATTCCGTAAAGGTGATGAGCATCACGGGTTTCGGCGGAATGTTTACTGACTGTTCACCTAAAGCGCCCCGTCCGGTTAACCCGGGCTGGATAGCTTTGGTGGCTGTGAGCAAATGACTGCGCTGCCGCCCCGACAGCGCGGACGCTTCCAACGAACCGTGTCTAATCTCTAACGGAAGGTTTCCCCCGTGATTCGCAACATCAAGCGCACTGCTGCAATCTTTGGCGCCATCGCTATCTCCTCTACCGCCCTGGTGGCTTGCTCTGAGTCCTCGGACGGTGCCGCAGGCGCCGAGGGAGGGGAGGACATCTCCGGCTCCCTGTCCGGTGAGGGTGCCTCCTCCCAGAAGAACGCCATGGGCGTATTCGAGGCCGCTTTCCTGGAAAAGTACCCGGATGCTGACTTCTCCTACACCTCCTCCGGCTCCGGCGCTGGCGTGGAAGCCTTCCTGGGCTCCACTGTTGCGTTTGCTGGCTCCGACTCCCCGCTGGACGCTGAGGACGGCGAGGTTGAGGCTGCTAACGAGCGCTGCGGCGGCAACGACGCGTGGCACCTGCCCTCCGTTATCGGCCCGGTCGCCATCGCCTACAACCTGGGTGACACCCAGGTAAACCTCGACGTTGAGACCCTGGCCAAGATCTTCAAGGGCGAGATCACCCAGTGGAACGACCCGGCCATCGCCGCCGCTAACCCGGATGCCCAGCTGCCGGATACCAAAATCACCGTCATCTTCCGCTCGGACGAGTCCGGCACCTCCGACAACTTCCAGAAGTTCCTGGCCGCCTCCACCGACGGCCTCTGGGAGGGCTCCGGCAAGCAGTTCCCGGACTCCGTGGGTGAGGGCGCCAACGGCTCCTCCGGCGTTGCTGACCAGGTTGCTGCCATCGAGGGTGCTATCACCTACGTCGAGGCCGGCTACGCCCACCAGAAGGAAGCTGACGGCGTGAAGATCGCCGCCATCGACTTCGGCAACGGTCCGGTCGAGCTCTCCAACGAGACCGTCGGCGCCGCCCTGGACAACCTGGCGTTCACTGAGACCAACTCCGAGCACGACATGGTGGTCGACTCCGAGGCCCTCTTCGCCTCCGACGCCCCCGGTTCCTACCCGCTCATCCTGACCACCTACAACATCGTCTGCTCCGCCGGTTACGACGAGGAGACCGCCGCCCTGGTCAAGGCCTTCTTCAAGACCGCCCTGGAGAACCAGAACGAGACCTTGGAAGGCGAAGGCTTCATCCCGGTCTCCGGTGCTCACCTCGAGCGCCTGCAGTCCGCAGTTGACGCCCTGGCCTAACCAGGCACCCCGCGCGGCGGCTCGCGTGAGCCGCTAGCCCGGTGCCCCGCCCCCAACCGTTCCAGTAGCGCTGGGGGCGCAGGCATGTCGCACCCTTTTGCTTCAAACCCCTCCCCTTCATAAGGATTTAGCAGTCTCATGGCAGACAATAACCTCACCGCGGCCCCCGGCACCGAACCGGAAGCCGCCGTGGCCTCCCAGGCCACGATTGGCAGCCAAGGACCGGAAGTCGTCACGGCGGATACCGGCTCCGGCGTCAAGCGCCCGGGCGACCGAGTTTTCGAGTTCCTCTCCACGGCTTCGGCCACCCTGATCACCGTGATGATCGCCGCGATTGCGGTATTCCTGCTCTGGCGGGCAGTCCCGGCGCTCCAGGTCAACGAAGGCGGCCTCATCGGCTTCTTCACTTACGGTGACCGCTGGAACACCACCGACACCAGCGCCATGCAGTTCGGCATCCCGACGATGTTCGCCTCGACGGTGCTCATCTCCGTCGTCGCCCTCATCATCGCCATGCCGGTGGCCCTGGGCATCGCCATCTTCCTGTCCAACTATGCGCCGGCCCGCCTGGTCAAGCCGCTGGGCTTCCTGGTGGACATGCTCGCCGCGGTGCCGTCCATCGTCTACGGCCTGTGGGGCTGGCAGGTCCTCGGCCCGGCCCTGGGTGGTTTCTACCGCTGGATCGAGTCCTGGGCGGGTGGGTTCTTCCTCTTCCGCGTCTACGACAACTCCCCGGACTTTGCTACCGGCCGCAACATGCTCACCGGTGGCATCGTCCTGGCAGTGATGATTTTGCCCATCATCGCGGCTACCGCGCGTGAGGTCTTTGTGCAGACTCCTCCGGGCCAGATCGAGTCCGCTCTCGCCCTGGGCGCTACCCGCTGGGAGGTCATCCGCATGACCGTCCTGCCGTTCGGCACTTCCGGCTACATCGCCGGCTCCATGCTGGGCCTGGGCCGCGCCCTGGGTGAGACCATGGCCCTGTACATGGTGGTCTCCCCGCTGGTGGACTTCCGCTTCTCGCTATTCGACGGCGGTACTACCTTCGCCACGGCCATCGCCCTGGCTTCTGCGGAGTTCGGCAACGAGATGCGCGCGGGCGCCTACATCGCCGCCGGCCTCATGCTTTTCCTCCTGACCTTCGTGGTTAACTCCATCGCCCGTTCCATCGTGAAGTCTAAGTAAGGAAAGGGACGAAAAGCTGTGATTACTGCAACTGATAACGACGTCCGTCAGGGCGGCGCGGAATTCTTGGAAATCTCCGGTTCCCGCAAGCTGGCCGATAAGGTCGCCACCACCATTGTCTGGGCCGCCATGCTGCTGGCCATGATCCCTCTGGTCTGGGTTCTGTGGGAGCTCATCTCCCGCGGCTCGGGCACCATCCTTGATGTCGACTGGTGGAGCAAGTCCCAGCGCGGCGTCCTCGACACCGCAGAAGGCGGCGGCGCGCTGCACGCCATCATCGGTACCCTGGTCCAGACCCTCCTGGCCACCGTCATCTCCGTGCCGATCGGCATCTTCACCGCCATCTACCTGGTGGAGTACTCCAAGGGTGGCTGGCTGGGCCGCGTGACCACCTTCATGGTCGACATCCTCTCCGGCGTTCCCTCCATCGTGGCGGCCCTGTTCGTCTTCGCACTGTGGATTACGCTCTTCGGCTTCGAGCGCTCCGGCATGGCCGTGGCCTGGTCCCTGGTCCTGCTGATGATTCCCATCGTGGTCCGCAACACCGAGGAGATGCTCCGAGTGGTTCCGATGGACCTGCGTGAGGCCACCTACGCGCTGGGTGTTCCCAAGTGGAAGACCATCGCCCGCATCGTGCTGCCGACCGCCCTGTCCGGCATCGTCACCGGCATCATGCTGGCCGTGGCCCGCGTCATGGGTGAGTCCGCCCCGGTTCTGGTGTTGGTTGGCTCCACCAAGTCCATCAACTGGGACGTCTTCGACGGCTCGCAGTCTTCGCTGCCGCTGATGATGCTGGATATGTACAAGTCCGGTGCCGCCCCGGCCGTCTTGGACAAGCTCTGGGGCGCAGCTCTCACGCTGGTCTTGCTCATCGCCGTACTCAACATTGGCGCGCGCATCATTTCCGCGAAATTCTCAGTCAAGAAGTAAACCCTTTTTTAAGCCCCGCTACCTTTCCTTTGAGGAGTAACCAAGATGTCCAAGCTCGCGCTCAATGACGTGAATATTTACTACGGAAACTTCCATGCCGTGCAGAACGTCAATATGCAGATCCCGGCGCAGGCTGTCACGGCCTTCATCGGCCCGTCTGGCTGCGGCAAGTCCACCGTGCTGCGCACGCTCAACCGCATGCACGAGGTAATCCCCGGCGCCACCGTCAAGGGCGAAATCCTGCTCGACGGCACCAACATCTACGGCCCGAAGATCGACCCGGTCTCCGTCCGCAACACCATCGGCATGGTCTTCCAGAAGCCGAACCCGTTCCCCACCATGTCCATCGAGGAAAACGTGGTGGCCGGCCTGCGCCTGTCTGGCGAGAAGAACAAGAAGAAGCTGCGCGAGGTCGCAGAGAAGTCCCTGCGCGGCGCCAACCTGTGGGACGAGGTTAAGGACCGCCTGGACAAGCCGGGCGGCGGCCTCTCCGGTGGCCAGCAGCAGCGCCTCTGCATCGCCCGCGCCATCGCCGTGGAGCCCGAGGTTCTGCTCATGGACGAGCCCTGCTCGGCCCTGGACCCGATCTCCACTCTCGCGGTTGAGGATCTCATCCACGAGCTGAAGGAGAACTTCACCATCGTCATCGTGACCCACAACATGCAGCAGGCTGCGCGTGTGTCCGACAAGACTGGCTTCTTCTCCCTGGAGGCCACCGGCAAGCCGGGCCATCTGGTCGAGTTCGACGAGACCAAGAACATCTTCGAGAACCCGTCCCAGAAGGAGACCGAGGACTACATCTCCGGCCGCTTCGGCTAAGCCCGCGGCGCGGGCGGCAACCATGCCCGTAAAGAAGTAACCCCGGCCCATTCCCCTTACATGATTTAGGGGAGTGGGCCGGGGTTTGGCATGGGGCCTTCGCTGCCGGCGATGCTCAAGCGTCCCTAGCGGCGGAACTGGCGCTCTAAGGCGGCGAAGCGGGACTCGATGTCCTCCAAGCGGGCGTCCTCGTCCTTCTTGGCCAGGTACTGGTCGGGCTGCATACCGGTGATGAGGAAGACGATCCGGGCGGCGACGTTTACAGTGTGGTCGGCAAAGCGCTCGAAGAAGCGGCTGAGCAAGGCCATGTCGACGGCCTCGGCGGCGGTGCCGTCCCACTCACGCATGGTCAGCACGGCGAGGATGTGGTTGTTGATGTCATCGACGGCATCGTCATCCGTGGACAGCTGCAGGGCCACGTCGGCGTCTGGGTCGATGAGTACCTCGCGGGTGCGCTGGATCATCTCGATGCACAGGCGGGACATTTCCGCGAAGTAGCCGGCATATGTCTCGGGAACGGCCGGGTGCGGGTGGCGGCGGCGGGCGGCCTTGGCAATGTGCTTGGAAAGCTGCCCCATGCGGTGCAGATCCTCGACGATATAGATAGAGGAGACCACCTGGCGTAGATCTTTGGCCATGGGATTCTCCAGCGCCAAAAGGCTCACGGCGCGCTCCTCGCAGCGGGCGCGGGTTTCCTCCAGTGCATCGTTGAGCGAGAGGGTGTCCTCCGCCGCCTGCAGGTCGGTCTCGAGCAGGCCGCGCGAGGCATGTTCCATCATCTCTTCCACCTTGTCGCACATGACGATGAGATCATGGGAGAAGTTGTCAAGGTGTTCACGATAGGCCGTACGCATAGACCGTATTCTATTACGATTTAGGTATACCTCGCATGTCGGCGCGCACAATAAATCCGAGCTTATGGGCGCCTTCCCGGCGCCCGCGCCAGGGCGCGAGAAAAGTCCTGGTGAAAGCCCGGAATTATCCGCCCGAATTCATGATGTCGGCGGCGGTGGGGACGGTGTCGTCCTCCGGGTCTTCGAGCCAGCCATCGGGCAGGGCAACCTTGGCAGGCGAGCCCTGACGGCCGCGGGCACCATCGGCATCGCGAGCGAGCTCCTCCGAGTCCGCCCACGGGGCAAGGATCTCGCGCAGCGAGTCCAGTGAGGTCACCTGCGCCAGCTGGGAGCGCACCGCCCCGCCCACGGGGAAGCCGCGCATGTACCAGGCAATATGCTTGCGGATGTCGCGGGAGGCGTGGGCCTCGCCGTCGTAGTGTGCCAGCAGCTCCGCATGGCGCACGATGATCTGGGTGACCTCGCCGAGCGTCGGCGGGGCGGGCATCTCGGCGCCGCGCAGCTGAGCGGAAATCTCCGCAAATAGCCAGGGGCGGCCCAGGCAACCGCGGCCCACCTGCACGCCGTCGCAACCTGTAGCATCCATCATGCGCTGGGCATCGTCAGCAGCGAAGATATCCCCGTTGCCCAGCACCGGAACGCCGGTATCGCCCAGGTGCTCCTTGAGGCGGGCGATCTCATCCCAGCGGGCATCGCCCGAGTAGCGCTGCTCCGCGGTGCGCGCGTGCAGGGTCACCGCCGCCGCACCGTTGTCGACGGCGATCCGGCCGGCATCGAGGTGCGTGTGGTGCTCATCGTCGATGCCCACCCGCATCTTCACCGTGACCGGAATGTCGGTGCCCTCCGTAGCTTTGACTGCCGCGGCGACAATATTGCCGAAAAGCTTGCGCTTAAACGGCAGCGCCGAGCCGCCGCCCCGGCGAGTGACCTTCGGGACCGGGCAGCCGAAGTTCATATCAATGTGATCGGCCAGGTCTTCCTCGGCGATCATCTTGGCCGCGCGATAGGTGTATTCCGGATCGACGGTGTAGAGCTGCAGCGAGCGCGGGTTTTCCTTCGGCGCGAAGGTGGTCATGTGGAGCGTCTTCTCGTTGCGCTCCACCAAGGCGCGCGCCGTGACCATCTCGCAGACGTAGAGACCCGAGACCGTGCCGGTGCGGGCCAGCTCCTGTTCCCGGCATAGCGTGCGAAACGCCACGTTGGTCACCCCGGCCATGGGGGCCAGGATGACGGGGGAGGAGAGCTCGAAGCTGCCGATGCGTAGATTCACGGCTCATATTGTTCCCGTACCAGCTGTTCATAGGCAAGTTTTTCAATTGCTAGCTCGATTAACAAAGATTCGCTATTGTGGTCTGAGTAACTCATTGAAGTTTGAAACAGGAGGAAGTGCTGTGTCCGATCGCATCGGTTTTTATAAAGACCTCGTCGTCTCCGCTGAGGAAGCGGCAAAATACGTCAATAACGGTGACCGGGTAGGCATCTCCGGCTTCACGGGCGCCGGTTACCCGAAGGCCCTGCCCACCGCCATCGCGGAGAAGGCCAAGGCCGCCCATGCCGCGGGTGAGGAATTCAAGATTGACGTCTTCTCCGGCGCCTCTACCGCCCCGGACTGCGACGGCGTGCTGGCAGAAGCCGAGGCTATCCGCTTCCGTACCCCGTATAATTCCGATCCGACGCTGCGCAACCAGTTCAACGCCGGCACCGCCCTCTACCAGGACGTGCACCTGTCTCACTCCGGCCAGCAGGTCGAGGAGGGCTTCTACGGGGACTTCCACGTAGCCATTATCGAGGCCGTGCGCATTACCGAGGATGGCAACATCATCCCGTCCTCGGCCGTGGGCAACAACCTGGAGTACATCGAGGCCGCGGATAAGATCATCATCGAGGTCAACTCCTGGCAGTCCGAGCACCTCGAGGGCATGCACGACATCTACCGCATCGAGAAGCTGCCGAACCGCCAGCCGATCCCGATCGTCAAGCCGGGCGACCGCGTTGGCACCACCTACATCGAGATCCCGCAGGAGAAGGTCGTGGCTGTGGTGGAGACCCATGCCCCGGACCGCAACGCCCCGTTCAAGGCACCGGACGAGGTCTCTGAGAAGATCGCCGCAAACTTCATCGAGTTCCTCGAGGGTGAGGTTGCCGCCGGCCGCCTCCAGTACGACCAGTTCATCATGCAGTCCGGCGTGGGCAACGTGCCCAACGCCGTCATGGCGGGCCTGCTGGACTCCAAGTTCGAAAACATCCAGGCCTACACCGAGGTCATCCAGGACGGCATGCTCGATCTAATCGATGCCGGCAAGATGACCGTGGCTTCTGCCACCTCCTTCGCCCTGTCCCCGGAGTACGCGGACAAGATGAACGAGCAGGCCGAGGAGTACGCCAAGCATATCGTGCTGCGTCCGCAGCAGGTCTCCAACCACCCGGAGGTCATCCGCCGCGTGGGCCTCATCTCCTCCAACGGCATGATCGAGGGCGACATCTACGGCAACATCAACTCCACCAACGTCTCCGGCTCTCGCATCATGAACGGCACCGGCGGCTCGGGTGACTTCACCCGCAACGCCTACATCTCCACCTTCGTGTCCCCGTCCGTGGCCAAGGATGGCAAGATCTCGGCCATCGTGCCTTTTGCCTCCCACATTGACCACACCGAGCACGACACCATGGTCATCATCACCGAGTACGGTGTGGCTGACCTGCGCGGCCTGGCTCCCCAGGAGCGCGTGGAGAAGATCATCGCCGTGGCCCACCCGGACTACCGCGAGCAGCTGAGCACCTACTTCGAGCGCGCTAAGGCCGGCAAGTTCCAGCACACCCCGCACGACCTGGCCACCGCCTTCGAGTTCCAGCGCAACTTCGCCGAGTTCGGTGACATGCGCGGCGACAACCAGGCCTAAAAGCGGCCTGACGCGGCGCCTGCGGGCGCCGCAGGCGGCCTTCTAGCGTGTCCTCGGGGCCGATTACCGGAATGTGACGGGGCATCGCTAGAATGGTTCGCGTTGGGCCTTTAGCTCAGTTGGTAGAGCTACGGACTTTTAATCCGCAGGTCGCGGGTTCGAGCCCCGCAGGGCCCACCGGCAAATGAGAGGGGCCTTCCACAACCACGGCGTTGCGGAAGGCCCCTTTTCTCGTGCCTTGAGGCGCTACTCGGCGGAGATCATCACCTTCATGGCCTTGTGATCGTCGGCATTGAGGAAGGTATCCCAGGCCTTCTCAATCTCGGCGAAGGTGAAGTGGTGGGTGGCCAGCTTCTCCATCGGGATGTCCGTGTTGGACACCGCCTTGAGCAGCATGCCGGTGGAGTCCGCCTTGACCAGGCCGGTCGTGATGGTCAGGTTCTTGATCCACAGGTCCTGCAGGGCAAAGGACACGGGCTGGCCGTGCACGCCCACCACGGCCACGTGCCCGCCGGGCTTGACTAGCGTCTGGCAGGTATCCCAGGTAGCCGGCAGGCCGACGGCCTCGATGGCGGCGTCGACGCCACGGCCCTCGGTGATCTCCGCCATGCGGGCCGCCACATCCTCGGTGGCCGGGTTGATGACGTGGGTTGCGCCCATCTCGCGGGCCAGCTCCAGCCGGGTCTCGTTCATATCGATGACAGTGAGGGTCGCGGGGGAGTAGAGCTGCGCGGTAATGAGCGCGCCCATGCCGACGGGGCCGGCGCCGACGATAGCCACGTCATCGCCAGGCTTGACGTCTGCGGACTGCACGCCAATCTCGTGGCCGGTGGGCAGGGCGTCGGAGAGGAATACGGCGATGTCGGTATCCAGGGTCTCCGGGAGCAGGTAGAGGGAGTTATCGGCAAACGGGGTGCGCACGTACTCCGCCAGGGTGCCATCGATCATGTAGCCCATGATCCAAGAGCCGCCGCCAGTGCAGTGGGCGTAGAGCTGCTTCTGGCAGTTCTCACACGACCCGCAGTGCGACACGCACGAGACGATGACGCGGTCGCCGACCTTGAAGTTGGTGACGTTGGCGCCGACTTCTTCCACGATGCCGATGCCCTCGTGGCCCAGGATGCGGCCGTTCCACTCGCCCGTCTTCTCGCGCGCGACCTGCTCGATTTCGGGGTTCTTGCCGTGGAAGATGCCCAGGTCGGTGCCGCAGATGGTGGTCTTTTCGATGCGGATGATGGCATCCGTGGGGTCGATGATGGTGGGCTTGGGGCGCTGTTCGAAGCGGACGTCGCCTTCGCCGTAGTAGGTGGCGGCGAGCATGGTCTCGGTCATGGTGGCACTCCTTGAAAGTCAAGTGGAACGGTCGCCTTAATTTTAAACTCAGTGGTCATGACCGGCAATGCGAAGGGAAAACTTTTCGCCCCTAGAAGCCCAGCTCAGGCGCATAATCGGGGGTCATTTTCGATAGTGATGGCTGTCCTTGTCTGGTGTGGGGGTGGCATAAAGCGTATGGGCGTTATGCGATATAAGAAATCGCGCAGGCTTTACCTGAAAGGGGTGGCAGGCGATGCCCCCGTGCCTCACACCTCGCCCACCACCCCGCCCGAACGGGCACCCTGGCCCGATGGGGGTGGGAAACGGGGGTTAGTTCTTGACCATCTTCCGGATGGCCACCATGGCCTCTTCAATCTTGGCGGTAGCCTGCTCAGGATCGCCCGCCGCGCCCGCAACGCAGTGCGAGATGTGGTCTTCGAGGATGGCCAGCGAGACGTTCTCCAGGGCCGAGGTGACCGCAGAAATCTGCGTGATGATGTCGATGCAGTACTTGTCTTCATTGATCATGCGGTGGATGCCGCGAGCCTGGCCTTCGATGCGCTTAAGGCGCGCGAGATACCTGCGCTTTGACTCCTCGGAAGCGTTGTAGCCATGGGTGGCGGGGGCGTGGCACCCGCAGGTTTCCGGCTGGTTATCCATGCTTTTTCACATCCTTTGCGGGCCGATTTGGTTGATGGCGCTAGGCTCCAGTATATTTGTTTATCGTTGCCAAAAAGCGACGGGCCCCCATCGTCTAGCGGCCTAGGACACCGCCCTTTCACGGCGGCGGCACGGGTTCGAATCCCGTTGGGGGTACGAAACACTGCACGGTGTTTCACTGCCCCATCGAAGATGGGGCAACATAACAAAATAATGGCCCTGTGGCGCAGTTGGTTAGCGCGCCGCCCTGTCACGGCGGAGGTCGCGGGTTCAAGTCCCGTCAGGGTCGCCATTGCCGGCGCCGGTCCCCTTTGTGGGGCCGGCGCTTTTGTGTTTTCTCATGGCCGGGCGGGCTGCTTGTGCGTAAAAGTGCCTGGAGCATCTCCAGCTTGGCGATGCCGCTAGGGGCAATGATTACAGTCCCCTAAAACGTCGCATATATATGGCCTGTAGTGGGGATTTGTGCACTTCGTAAGAGTCTGTGTAGAGTAACTACCCGTGCCAGTGAGTACAACAAATTAACAATGGCCCTGTGGCGCAGTTGGTTAGCGCGCCGCCCTGTCACGGCGGAGGTCGCGGGTTCAAGTCCCGTCAGGGTCGCCATTGCCGGCGCCGGTCCCCTTTGTGGGGCCGGCGCTTTTGTGTTTTCTCATGGCCGGGCGGGCTGCTTGTGCGTAAAAGTGCCTGGAGCATCTCCAGCTTGGCGATGCCGCTAGGGGCAATGATTACAGTCCCCTAAAACGTCGCATATATATGGCCTGTAGTGGGGATTTGTGCACTTCGTAAGAGTCTGTGTAGAGTAACTACCCGTGCCAGTGAGTACAACAAATTAACAATGGCCCTGTGGCGCAGTTGGTTAGCGCGCCGCCCTGTCACGGCGGAGGTCGCGGGTTCAAGTCCCGTCAGGGTCGCCAGGTTTGCCTGTGCAAGCCATTGGCCAGATAGCTCAGTCGGTAGAGCACACGCCTGAAAAGTGTGGGGTCGCCAGTTCGATCCTGGCTCTGGCCACAATCAGTCCCTCTCTTACGAGAGGGACTTTTTGCGTCTGAGGGTCTGGCGTCCCCGTGGGCCAGAATATTTTCCCGGCACGCAGAAGCAGTGCCGGGCATAATGGGGGAATGGATATCAGCATCGCTCAGCAGACGGATTTGGCCCGCTACGTCATCGTGGTCGATGGCACCGAGGCCGGCTTCTGCGCCTATGTGGACGGCGCGGAGCGCGACTTCAACCACACCGAGATCTACCCGGAGTACCGGGGCAAGGGGCTATCAGGCAAGCTCATCGCGCACGCCCTCGATGACTCGCGGGCGGATGGCCGCCCGGTCATCGCCAGCTGCTCGGCAGTCGCCGCCTTCATCGAGCGCAACCCCGAGTACGCGGACCTGCTCTCGCAGGCCTAGATGGGCACAGGCGGCATCGTCGGGCTCAGAAGGCCTCCTAGGCACGCAGAAGGCGCCTTCCCCTGTGGTGGGAAGGCGCCTTGGTCTATGGGGGCTGCTAGATGTAGTAGTCCGGGTCGACGAGCTTGATGCGCTGGTTGAGATCGCGGGCCAGGTTGCGGGCCGGGATGCCAATGGCAATGTGGTCGGCCGGGACGTCCTTGGTGACTACCGCGTTGGCGCCGACGGCGGAGTCGTGGCCGATGGTGATAGCGCCCAGGACCTTCGCGCCGGAGCCGATGACGACGTTGTCCTCCAAGGTGGGGTGGCGCTTGGTCTGAGCCAGGGACTGACCACCCAGGGTCACGCCGTGGTAGAGCATCACGCCATCGCCAATCTCGGCGGTCTCGCCGATGACGATGCCCATGCCGTGGTCAATAAAGAAGCGCCGGCCAATGGTGGCGCCCGGGTGAATCTCCACGCCGGTGAGGAACCGGGCCAACTGCGCCAGGATACGCGCGGGGCCCTTCCAGTTGCGGACCCACATCCAGTGCGCAACGCGGTAGGACCAGATTGCGTGCAGGCCCGAGTAGACGATTGCGTTCTCTACGTTCCCGCGGGCGGCGGGGTCATGATCACGGGCATTGGCCAGATCCTCACGGACCATCGAGATTACATTTTGGATGCTCATGTGTGCCATATTACAGTGACGAAAAAAGCGCCCGCCAACTTTGGCGGACGCTTTAATTCATCGGCCCCTATTTAGGGGCGGGGAGGCTTTAAGCCTCGCGGATGTCCTCGAACAAGACGGTGGAGATGTAGCGCTCGCCGAAGTCCGGCAGCACAGTGACGATGGTCTTGCCCTCGTACTCCGGCAGCTCAGCCAGCTTCAGGGCGATGGCGACGTTGGCGCCGGCGGAGATGCCGACCAGCAGGCCCTCTTCGGTGGCCAGCTTGCGGGAGGTGGCGATGGACTCCTCGTTGGTGGCGGTCACGACATCATTGAGCAGGCTGCGGTCGAGCACGCCCGGCACGAAGTTAGCGCCGATGCCCTGGATCTTGTGGGCGCCCGCCTTGCCCTCGCTCAGAAGCGGGGAAGTGGCCGGCTCCACGCCGACGAGGACCACGTCCGGGTTCTGGGAACGCAGGTAGCGGCCGGCGCCGGTGATGGTGCCGCCGGTGCCGAAGCCGGCTACGAAGACATCAACCTGGCCGTCGGCGTCGTTCCAGATCTCCGGGCCGGTGGTCTCCTCGTGGATCTTCGGGTTGGCCTCATTCTCGAACTGGGATGCCAAGATGGCGTTCTCGGTCTCGGCCACGATCTCGTTGGCCTTGTCGACCGCGCCCTGCATGCCGGCGGCACCCGGGGTCAGCACCAGCTGGGCGCCATAAGCGCGCAGGATGACCTTGCGCTCGTTGGACATGGTCTCCGGCAT
>CAVFKS010000018.1:0-25547 GCA_963623015.1 Clostridia bacterium | reverse complement strand
CTTCGGCGCTACGGTCACGCAGCTTGCCGATGCCACCGCCGTCCGCGTCGCCACCGCCTCCGCCGCCCTGCGCACCATGGAAAACAACGGCACGGTCACCTCGCGGCGCGAAGGCCGCAGCATCTACTATGCCGTGGCCGACGACCGGGTCCACAGCCTCCTGCATAGAATCGGCGCCGATCATGGCCCCGGCGCAGGGATCCAGCAGTTCTAGCCGGCTGCTGCCGCCGCGATGAGGAAGTGCTCCACCTCCGCGTGCCCGGGGGCTAGCCCAAACTGCCGCTCTAGGCGCGCCGGGCCGTCCAGGGCAGTGACCTGGGGGTCAAGCCCTGCCGCCTGGAAGGCGCGGGCGTAGTCCTCGAGGCTGGCGCCTTCGGCCAGCGGCAGGCGGAGCGTGCCATAGGTGCGCGCAAAAGCATCTTCCCCCAGCGTGGAGTCGACCCGCATGGCCGGGGTGATCCCGTCCGGGTACCACAGGGCATCGGCAGCGATGACCCGGGGTGCCAGCCGCGCCCACGCGCCCAGCGCGCCCACCGGATCGGGCAGCGTCCATAAGACCCACTTGCTCACCACCGCCGCACCCGGTGCCAGCGGCAGCCGATGGGCGATCGTGGCATCGGCGCACACAAAGCGCGCGGCTGGCAGGCCCGCCCCCGCGCGGCGCGCCGAGGTTTTACGGGCCCTGCCCACCATGGCCCCGGCGGCGTCGATGCCCACCGCCGCAAAGCCCAGGTCGGCGAGGATGTGGGTGAGGAAGCCGCTGCCGCAGCCCATGTCGTAGACCGTCGCGCCGGGCTCTACGTCCTGCAGGGCCCGCGCGAAAATCTCGCGCCACAGTTGGGCCTCCGCCCGGCCCCGGGCAGAGGCCACGTGGGTGCGGTGGTAGGCGCCGGCGCGGCCGTTCCAGTAGCCGTTGAGGGCGTGCTGGGCAGCATCTGCCCGCGGGTTCGCCTGCCCGCTCATGCGCCGATCACCAGGTGCTCGCGGCCCCGGTAGGCCACCCGGGCGATGGGCAGGCCGTAGATGGGCTCCAGGATCTGCGGGGTGAGCACGTCTGCGGGCGTGCCCTGCGCTATCAGGGCGCCCTCGTTCAAAATGGCCACCCGGTCGCAGTAGCTATTGGCCAGGTTGAGATCGTGGAGCACCACGGCGATGCCGGCGCCCGTGGCCCGCAGGGTCTGCAAAATGGCGTGCTGGTAGCGCAGGTCCAGGTGGTTGGTGGGCTCATCGAGCAGCATGTAGGGCGCGCGCTGGGCGAGTCCCCGGGCGAGGAAGGCGCGCTGGCGCTGCCCGCCGGAAAGCCGGCTCAGCGGCACCTCCCCGCAGTCCGCGAGCCCGCAGGCGGCCAGGGAGTCTTCGACGATGGCGAGATCCGCCGGCCCGCGCCCGGGGCGGGAGAGGGCCACCATCTCCGCGGCGGTCAGGTCGATGTCGGAGCGTGACTCCTGGACCACCACCGCCAGCTTCGCGGCCCGCTCGCGGGCGCTCAGCGCGTGCAGATCCTTCCCATCGACGAGCACTTGGCCGGAGTCCGGGCGCAACGCCCGGTAGAGGGTGCGCAGGAAGGTGGTCTTGCCCGAACCATTGGGGCCGAGGATGCCCAGCATGCCCTGCTCGGGCACGTCGAGGGAGACCCCGGCCAACACGGGCGTGCCGGAAAAGGACACGTGGATGTCGCGGGCGGTGATCATAGCTGGCCGTTGAGCGCTTCCAGGCCGTCGACGGCCAGCGGGGTGGGCGGGTCGAGCTGGTTGAGCAGCATCGGGATAAGCTTTCCATCCCGGGCGGCAGGCGTGGCCTCCAGGCCGGGTAGCTGGCGGACGGCCTGGAGGGCGGCGTCGGCATCGTCAGCCGAGTGCACGACGATGATGACCTCCGGGTCCGCGGCGAGGATCTGCTCGGAGGAGACCTCGAAGACGCGCTCCGGGGTGTCGGCGAAGGCCGTATCCAGGCCCGCGGCGCTGGCAACGGTGGTGGCCATCGAGTACTGGCCATAGGCGTACATGGGCCCGCCGCCGATGGAGGGGTAGAGGATGACGGCCCGGCGCCCGCCACCCCGGGGCTCGACTAGCTCCAGGCGCTCGCGCAGCTGGGCGTTGAGGGCCCGGGCGCGGTCTGGCTGGCCGAAGATCTCGCCGTAGAAGTCCACGTGCCGGTAGACGTCGTCGAAGTCCACCGCGCGGGCGGTCTCGCCGCATAGGGCGGGCTCGTCCACCACGACGGTGCCGGTCGAGCGCATGGTCTGCGGGTTGACGGTGTCGTTGAATCCCACCACCAGATCGGGGGCCTGGGCCAGGACGTCCTCGCGGGAGATCTGCAGGTGCCCGCCGGCGTCGAGCTGGTCCGACAGGGACGGCAGCGTGGTCAGTTTCGCGTTGAGCTCGGCGTCATAGTAGCCCTCCGGGAAGGCCCCGGCCTTGGCCACCACGCGGTCGAGCACCCCGAGTGCGTCGAGTGTGGCGGGCGTGGTGTTCTTCATGACCACCACGCGCTGCGGGCGCTGCTGCATGCTCCACTCATTGCCGCAGTTGGCGATGTCGATGGCCCCGGCGCTGCCGGATTCAGCGGCAGGGGCAGCGGTGCGGGTGGCATCGGTGGCGCAGCCGGTTGCAAGGGCGGTGGCGCAGATGGCGGCGAGTACGCCGGCGCGGTGGCGGTTCATGGGAAAGACTCCTTTGAGGTGGGGAAGCGGGGTGGGGCTCAGGCGCGCAGGGAACGGACGTGGGCGAGCAGCAGCGGGGTGCCCACCAGGGCGGTGATGACCCCGATGGGGATCTCCTGCGGGGCCAGGATGGTCCGTGCCAGGATGTCGGCGCCGGTCATCAGGCAGGCCCCCAGCAGCGCGGCGACGGGGATGGCGTGGCGGTGACTGGCGCCGACCAGGCGGCGGGCCAGGTGGGGGACCACTAGCCCGACAAACCCGATGGAGCCGGCGGCGGCCACCACGCAGCCCACGATGAGTGAGGTCAGCAGCAGCAGTCCCAGGCGCAGGCGGCTAGGCGACATGCCCAGGGATAGCGCAGTGTCATCGCCGATGGCCAGGGCATCGAGCTGCCGGGAAAGGCTCCACGCCACGGCGGTGCCCAGCGTAACGGCGGCGCAGGTGATGGCCAGCGGCAAATCCCAGGCAGCCAGCCCGAGGGAGCCGAGCAGCCAGAACATCACGGAGCGCGAGCCCTCGGCGGAGTCGGCCGCGAAGACGAGGAAGCTGGTGGCCGCAGCCAGGGCATAGCCCACGGCCACGCCGGCCAGCAGCAGGCGCAGGGCCGAGGCGCGGCCGCGGGCCACGAGCAGGACCAGGGCCATGGCCCCGGCGGCGCCGAGGAAGGCGCTGGCCTGCAGCCCATAGCTGCTGAACCCGGCTCCGACGCCGAAGAGGAGGGCGAGTGCGGCGCCCACGCTGGCGCCGGAGTTGATGCCCAGGACATAAGGGTCCGCCAGGGCGTTGCGCACCATGGCCTGCAGCGCGATGCCGGCCACCGCCAATCCGGCCCCGGCGAAGGCGCCGAGCACCACGCGGGGCAGGCGCACCTGCCAGATGATGGCGTCGGTGGTGGGGCTGGCGGCCGCGCCCGCGAAGAGGTGGTGGTGCAGCACGGCGGCGATGTCGCCGGGCGGGATGGGCACCGATCCGGCCATCACGCCGCCCACGATGGCGGCGGCGAGCAGGACTATGAGCCCGGCCAGCCAGGCGCCGGTGCGCCGGCGGCTGCGGCGGAAGGCGGTGCGTACGTTCACCGATACAGACTAACAGACATTCAATTGAATGATTCAGTATCGGCGCGCCTGCCGGCGGCGCTCACCCGCTCCAAGTAACCTTCGGTTAACCTTCAGGGAAACACCTGGTGGATGGCAGTTATGTTCGCTCCGGTCGCGCGACTATCGGCACTGCCTGGGGGTTTGCCGTCACCTGGGGCTAAATGGTTGGTTTAGGCCTAACATTTGACAGTGCCCATGAACTCGGTTAGGTTAACACTAGGTTAACTGCAGCTGGTGTAGCGCGACGCCCGCGCTCCCGGCCGGGAGAACACAAACTCCGACTACGCAGACCGGACCGCCCCAACTGGTGGACCGAAGTGAAATGAAAGGTGACAAATCATGATTAACCTCCAGACCCGACTTGATACCGTGCGCCAGGACATGCACGTCGCGTACGGCCACGCCTTTAGCACCACCCAGATCGACGCCAAGGTCGACGAAGTCATCGAGCGCCACCTGGCCACCTCCACCGTGGAGGACTTCATCCCGGTGCTAGTGGAGCGCGAGGTGAGCGAGTTCTTCGGCAGCCACCGCATCCACGTGCGCTTCTCCGCCGGCGCCAACCACCACCTGGCCGCCGCCGCCGTGGCGCTGACCCGCCGCTACGCTGGCGATGCCCTCGTGGTCGACGCCGCCGTCGCCCACCCGGAAAACGACGCCGAGGGACACATGGCCCACGTGCTCTCCGAGCGCGGCCTGGGCGAGGGCCCGGAGCGCTACTTCGACGAGGCCCGCACCATCGCCATGCCGGATTTCATCGTCTACCTAGGCCGCGACATCGCGCGCGAGGAAGCCGGCAAGGACATCAAGATCTGGGACATCGCCCCCGCCGCGACCGTCGAGGAAACCCGCGAGCTGGCCGATGACCTCGAGGCGCGCGTCCTCTACATGCTGGGCAAGCTGGGCATCGAACCCGTGCGCGAGGGCGCCGCACTCAGCGCCTAGCCCTCCAGGCTCACCGAGCGGAATATTTTGCCACTTTTAGCGCCCCTAACAGGCGCTGGAAGCCAAGAAAGTGGCAGAATATTCCGCTTTTGGCGTCTGTCCTTGCGTCCTTTGAGCCGCGCTAGAGCC
The DNA here is from genome assembly GCA_963623015.1 of Clostridia bacterium. Taxonomy (GTDB): domain Bacteria; phylum Actinomycetota; class Actinomycetes; order Mycobacteriales; family Mycobacteriaceae; genus Corynebacterium. The sequence continues at coordinate 20,714 of CAVFKS010000018.1, read as the reverse complement.
CGCTGGCTTTAAAAAGGCCCTCCCACAGCCCGCGGCTGGCCAAGCCGCCGGGGACCGCGGCGTCGAGGGCGCCCAGCGCGCGGGCGACGGTGGCGGCGCGCGCCGCGTTCGGGGAGTCCCCGCGCGCCAGCTCGCCCACGCGTTCGCAGGCCACCGGCGGCAGCGCCACGCGCAGCTCCTCGATGCCATCAACCTGCAAGAAATCCCGCAGCCACAGGCGCGGGACCACGTCGAGGGCGCTGGCGCCGGGGGTGGAAGCGGCATCGGCAAGCTCGGTCCATGCCTCCGGAATGCCGGGGCTGGCCAGGTAGGACTGCAAGGTCGCGTCGTCGAATCGGGCGGCCAGCGGGTGGGCGGGGGCCTGCACGGCCGGGCCCTCGGACTCCGGCCACACGATGGCCCACGTCCGCGCCCGGCGCAGATTGAGCCCAGAGCCGGTGCCGAACTGGGAGCCCAGCTCCGCGGAAATCACGCCGGCGCGGTAGCCTAGCTCGCCGCCGTGGCCGGTGGCCTGCGCGCCCAGCTCCAGGATGACGCGGCCGAAGCGGTCGGCGCACTGGCGGTCGGACTGCACGTCCCCCACGCCCACCTGGAAAAGCAGGGGCAGCTCGGCCGCCCGGAGCCGGCGCACGGTCCAGTCGCCGCCCTGATCCCACAGGGCATAGAGGTCGTCATCGTGGAGGTAGCCGCGCAGCGCGGCGGCATCGAAGGCGGGGGAGGACATGACAGAGAGCATAGCGCGTAGACATTTTCGGCCGTGGCAACCCAGGAAACCGGGGTGAAACAATTAGTGTGGAGCCCAGAATTGTGCAATTTTCAAGGAGAATCGTGACGAAATCCCCGGCTTTCGAGCGCGCCCATGAGCCGCTCGCGCGCATCCTGCTGCCCGCCCAGGGCGAGCCTTTTGACGTGCGCATGCTCTACCTCATCGAGTCCGAACATAACCAGTCGCGCCTGCGCTGGACCGACCGTACGTCGGTGACCATCCCCGCGGGGGCAGAGGTCTCCTTCGAGACCTACTTCAACGCCTTCCCCGCCGCCTACTGGCGCCGCTGGTCCCAGCTGCGCTCTGTGATCCTCTACGCCGAGGTCCACGGCCAGGCGACGATTTCCTTCTACCGTTCCAAGGAAAACGGCCAGCGCATCTCCATCGCCCACCACCAGGTTGGCGACGGCGTGCACGAGTTCGAGCTGCCCTTAAAGAACTTCGAAGACGGCGGCCTTATGTGGTTCGACATCACCGCCGACGAGGAGACCACCCTCACCAACGCCGCGTGGTGCTCCCCGCAGGCCCCGGCCCCGCAGCGCCTGCCCGACGGCGGCGAATACCCGGTGCAGCCGCTTAAGGTTGCCGTCGGCATCCCCACCTTCAACCGGCCTGCCGATGCAGTCGCGGCCCTCGATGCCCTGCGCTCCGACCCCTTCGTCGACGACATCATCTCTTATGTCTTGATGCCCGACCAGGGCAACCAGCACCCGGCCGACGAGCCCGGTTACGACGATGCCGTCGCCCACTTCGGCGAGCGCTTCCGCGAGTTCCGCCAGGGCAACCTGGGCGGCTCCGGCGGGTATTCACGCATCATGTTCGAGGCCATCGAGCACACCGCCCCGGAGGAGGCCCCCTACATCCTCTACATGGACGACGACATTGCCATCGAGCCGGATTCTGTCTACCGCGCCGTGCAGGTGGCCCGCTACGCGGCCTCCCCGTTCATCGTGGGCGGGCAGATGCTCAACCTCCAGGAGCGCAGCCAGCTGCGCACCACCGGCGAGCAGGTCAACAAGTCCGACTTCATGTGGGGCCCGGCCCCGCACGCCGTCTACGACCATGACTTTGCGAAGTACCCGCTGCGCGCCATCGGCGATGCTCAGTCGCATAAGAATCCTTCCGCCTACGACTCGCGCGCCCTGCACCGCCGCGTCGATGTCGAGTACAACGGCTGGTGGATGTGCCTGTTCCCGCGCGTGGTGGCCGAGACCATCGGCCAGCCCCTGCCGCTGTTTATCAAGTGGGATGACACCGAGTACTCCCTGCGCGCGGCCGCACACGGCTTCCCCACGGTGACCTGGCCGGGCGCGGCCATCTGGCACATGGCGTGGGCCGACAAGGACGACGCCATCGACTGGCAGGCCTACTTCCACCTGCGCAACCGGCTCATCGTCGCCGCGCTCTACCACGAGGGCCCGGCCCGCGGGATCACCAAGTCCATCTTCAAGTCCACGCTCAAGCACACGATGTGCATGGAGTACTCCACCATGGCCATCCAGCTGGAGGCCATGCGCGACTTCCTGGCCGGACCGGACCGCCTCTTCGATATCCTCGAGTCCTCCCTGCCGCGGATTGCCAAGATCCGCCAAGGCTATAGCGATGCCGTGATCCTCGAGTCCGCCGAAGAACTTCCGGCCGCCACCGGCGCGCCGGGCGTGCCCACCCGCAACATCGGCGGCCGCCTGGGCAAGATCAAGAAGCTGCCGTGGCTGTTTAAGTCCGTCGCCCACCTGGCGCGCCGGGAAGACCCGCAGCACCACGATGCCCCGCAGCTCAACCTCACCCCGGAGGAGGCGCGCTGGTTCACGCTCTCGCGCGTGGACTCTGCGACGGTGACCACCGCCGGCGGCACCGGCGTGGCCTTCCGCAAGCGCGACCGCGACCTGGCCGCCGAGCTGGTCAAGGAGACCCGCCGCCTGCTGGGCGACATCGAGGACAACTTCGACGACCTGCGCCGCCAGTACCGCGCCGCCTTGCCGGAGCTTTCCTCGCGCGAGTCCTGGAAGGAGATCTTCGATGCCCAATAAACTCTCGGTTGCTGAGTCCCACGTCCTGCGCGCCATCCAGTCCGCCGCCTTCGACGTGCCGGGTGTCGTGCCCGCCGCCCGCGGGCTGTCCCACTTCGGCGAGCACGCCCTGGGCTGGATGGGCCTGTCTGCCGGCCTGGCCGGCCTGGCCTATGCCGGCGGCCGCCGCCCTCGCGCGCGCCAGTGGGCCTTCGTGGGCGCCGGCGCCTTTAGCGCGCACGCGGCCTCCGTGGTCATCAAGCGTGTGGTGCGGCGCCGCCGCCCCGACTTCGACTACGTGCGCGTGGGCGTGAAAACCCCCTCCAAGCTGTCCTTTCCCTCCTCCCACTCCACGTCCACCGCGGCGTTTTTGACCGGGGCCGCCCGGGTCACCGGCAGCCCACTGCCACTGGCGGGGATCCCGATTATGATGTTGTCGCGCATGGTGCTGGGAGTGCACTATCCCACCGACACCGCGCTGGGCGCCGCCCTAGGAGCGGCGACCGCCGAAGCGATGTACCGCTGCGAGAGGAAGACTGCATGAGCCCCCATAACGATGGCACCCAGAGTGTCTTCCACTCCGAGCCGCACACGGCCGGGGTGGACACCGGGCGCAAGCGCACCGCGCCGAAGAACCTGCCCGACGCCATGGTCAAGGCCCTGCGCCCGAAGCAGTGGGTCAAAAACGTCCTGGTCTTCGCGGCCCCCGCGGCCGCCGGCGCCGAGGCCCTCTTCCACCAGCGCGTCCTCCTCGACGTCCTGCTGGCGTTCGTGGTCTTCTGCTGCGCGGCCTCGTCGATCTACCTGATCAACGACGCCAAGGACGTGGCCGAGGACCAGCAGCACCCGACTAAGCGCTTCCGCCCGATCGCCTCTGGCAAGCTGCCAATCCAGCTGGCCTACGTCATGGCGGTGGTCCTCATCGTCGCTTCCGTGGGGCTGTCGCTGCTGGCCACCGCCGGCGTGGAGCTGGCCGTGGTCATGGCCGTCTACATTGCGCTGCAGCTGGGCTACTGCTTCGGCTGGAAGCACCTGCCGGTGATCGACATCGCGCTGGTCTCCTCCGGCTTCATGCTGCGCTGCATGGCCGGCGGCGTGGCCGCGGGCATCGAGCTATCCCAGTGGTTCCTGTTGGTCGCGGCCTTCGGCTCGCTGTTTATGGCCTCCGGCAAGCGCTACGCAGAGATCCTGCTGGTCGAGCGCACCGGCGCCAAGATCCGCAAGTCCCTGGCCGGCTACACGCCCACCTACCTGCGGTTCGTGTGGACCCTGGCCGCCACCGCGGTGGTCATGTCCTACTCGCTGTGGGGCTTTACCCTGGCCAATGCCGTCGAGGGCGCGGCCTCCATCATGTACCAGGTCTCGATGGTGCCGTTTACCATCGCCATCCTGCGCTACGCCGCGGACATCGACCGCGGCAACGGCGGCGCGCCGGACGAGATTGCCCTCGAAGATCGCGTCCTCCAGATTCTGGCGCTGGCGTGGTTGGCCTGCATCGCCTGCGCGGCCTATGTGATTCCAGCTTTCTTCTAGACTGCTGGTAGATTTCACCCCATGCGAAACACCGATAACAGAACATCAACAGCGTACTTCACGTACCTTTCGGTGGCTGTCATCGGTGTTTTTACGTTGTGGGGCGCCTGGGCGCGCCGCTGGATGTCGGACGACGGCCTCATTGTGCTGCGCACGGTGCGCAACCTCGAGGCCGGCAACGGCCCGGTCTTCAACGCGGGCGAGCGCGTCGAGGCCAATACCTCCACCCTGTGGCAGTACCTCATCTTCGCCGCCCGTTGGGTAACCGGCGCCCCGCTCGAGTCGGTGGCGATGTGGCTGGCGCTGGCGCTCTCCGTGGCCGCGCTGGTCTGGGCCAGCCTGGCCACCGCCCGCCTCTATGGCGGCCTCGTGGTGCCCGCCGGGGCGCTCATCTACATCGCCCTGCCGCCGGCCCGCGACTTCTTCACCTCGGGCCTCGAGTGGGGCCTGGCCCTGTTCTATCTCGCCGGCCTGTGGGCCCTGCTGCTGTGGTGGGCCACGCCGCGTAATGCCGGCCGCCACTACGCCGGCCGCGGCGACTACGCGGCGGCCGCGCCCTACGTCTTGGCCTTCTGGGCGGGGCTGAGCTGGCTGGTCCGCCCAGAGTTCGCGCTCTACGGCGGGGTAGTCGGCATCGCCGTGCTCTGGGCGCACCCGACCTGGCGCGGGCGCGCGGGCATCCTCGCCGTCGCGCTGCCCCTGCCGGCCGGCTACCAGATCTTCCGCATGGGCTATTACGGGCTGCTGACCCCGCACACCGCCGTGGCCAAGTCCGCTGCCGATGCCGCCTGGGGCTCCGGGTTTGCCTACCTGCGCGACTTCGTCGGCCCATACTGGCTGTGGCTGCCTCTGCTGGCCGTGGCGGGGGCAGGCTACTTTGCCCTGCGCGGGCGCCTGGGTGGCCGGCGCACCGCGGCCGTGGCCATCATGGTCGGCTGCGCCCTGGTGCACTTTATTTACGTGCTGCGCGTGGGCGGGGACTTCATGCACGGGCGCATGCTCCTGCTGCCGCTGTTTGCCCTGCTGCTGCCGGTCATGCTGCTGCCGGTCTCCGCCGCGCGCGGGGGCCTTATCGGTCTGGCGGTATCGGCCGGCATCGCCGTGTGGGCGCTCGTCGTGGTGCTGCGCGGGCACCCGGTGGACTGGGACTATTTCAGGGGCAATGACATCAACATCGTCGACGAGCGCGAGTTCTGGACCTATTCCACCCAACGCTCACCCGGCGATCCCCCGAAGGACACCGCGGACTTCTACAATGCGCGGGTGCTGCGCGGCTACCCGGAGGCCATCGGCGAGCTGGAAGACGGCGACGCGATTGCCTACCGCTACTACTCGGAGGAAGACGAGGCCTTCGATTGGACCACCGTCCCCCGCGCGGGGGAGGGGCCCGCGACCTTGTACTTCATCAACATGGGCATGACCTCGATGATCGCGCCGCTGGACGTGCGCGTGCTCGACACCATCGGCCTGGCCACCCCGCTGGCCGCGCGCCAGCCGCGCCTAGAAGACGGCCGAATCGGCCATGACAAGTACTTATCGCGCGAGTGGCAGGCCGCCCAGTCTCCCGCGGACCTGGACGAGCTGCCCAGCTGGATCGATGCCGACGAGGCCAAGCTGGCCCGCCGGGCCCTGGCCACACCGACCTTCCAGCGCCTGGCCGCAACCTACACCGCGCCCCTGACGCGGGAGCGATTCTTCGACAATATCGCCTGGTCGCTGGGGGAGGGGCGCACCCTGCAGCTATCGGCCAATCCCCGCGACTACCTCGACGGCGCCGCGGCCGCGCGCTAGCGGAGGCGACTTTTTCTACGGCATCCGCTAAGCTATCCGGAGTTAAACGTTATCCTTTCGTGATTTCGACGGATTCTCGTCATCTCCATACTCGACCTTAAATAAGGAGAGGCAGTACATGTCTTTGTCTTCTACTCTCAGCGCAGGGTCGCGCCGCCTTCTCGCCGTTCTGGTCGCCGCCGTCATGGCTTGCGGCCTGGCCGTCATGGCCGCCCCGCAGGCGCATGCCGCCAACCGTGACTTCCTGCGCGCCGATGCCACCGGCACGTGCGACTGGGACGCGGTGGGTTACTGGGTGCAGCGCTGCGACGTCTGGTCCCCGGCCATGGGCCGCAACATCCCGGTGCAGATCCAGCCCGCCAAGAACGGCGGCAACGCGGGCCTGTACCTGCTCGACGGCCTGCGCGCTACCGATTACACCAACGCCTGGCTTCACGATGTCAACGCCGCGAGCCTCTACGCCCCGCACAACATCACCCTGGTCATGCCGGTCGGCGGCACCGCTTCCTTCTACATGGACTGGCAGGGCCCGGCCACCTATGACCTGACCAAGCCGGTCAACTACAAGTGGGAGACCTTCCTGACCCAGGAGCTGCCGGCTTACCTGGAGAGCAACTTCGGCGTCGCCCGCAACAACAACTCCATCGCCGGCCTGTCCATGGGCGGCTCCGCGGCCATCACCCTGGCCGGCAAGCACCCGGACATGTTCCGCCAGGCCCTGTCCTACTCGGGCTACCTGTTCTACTCCTTCCCGGGCGCGCACACCTTCATGCGCCTGGCCCTGCTGGACGCCGGCGGGTTCAACATCAACGCCATGTACGGCTCCCTGGTGAGCCCGACCCGCTTCGAGTCCGACCCGATGTACCAGGTCAACAACCTGCGCAACACCGACGTCTACATCGCTGCCGCCACCGGCGTCCCGGGCGCCCCGGACCGCGCCCTGCCGGCCAATATTCAGACCTCCGGTGCCTTCCTTGAGGTGTTCTCGCGCCTGACCACCCGCGCGTGGGAGGCCCGTGCCCGCGCCGCCGGCGTGCCGGTCACGGTCGACTACCCGGCGCTGGGCCAGCACAACTGGATCAACTTCGGCAACCAGCTCGCCGTGTCCAAGAACCGCGTCCTGGACGTCATGAACGCCTGGTAATTTTCCGGCCGGCAGGCACTAGCTTGCCGATGCCCCCTCGCCCATCCCGCAGCCTGAACTGGCCCGTGGGGTGGGCGTTGGGCGTTTTAGCGCAGAAATCGCGGCGTGGGCGTGTCTTTTCCCACAAAGTCTAAAGTTTTACTTAAGGTAGAGCGCACAATAGAGATAGTTAAAACGTGTGCCCCAAGCGGCGGCGCTCCGGAGGAGGGGAACCTTCGGAGAGTACCGCTACCGCCCGGGGCTGGCCGAGGCGCGCCTTTTGCCTGGGCCCCGCTTCCAGCCAGCCACTTTTCGACCGTGAAGGAACACTCCATGCCAACCGCTTCCCCCTCCCACACCGCTAAAACGCGTCGCGGCATCGTTGCGGCCGCCATCCCGACCGCTGTGGCCGTGGGCCTAGCACTGCTGCCCGGGGCCCAGGCCCAGTCCTCCCTGGGCGGCCTGGCGCCGGAAGGCTCCAGCCTCTCCGACGCCTTCGCCCCGGCTAACCCGCCGCAGCGCACCCCGATCCAGACGGAGAACCACCCCGTCATCGAGGGGCTGCCGGAGGGCGTGAGCGTCAACCGCATCGAGTACCTCACCCCGCGCCACGTGAAGGTGTGGGTCCAGTCCGCCGCCATGCCCGGCCAGGAGATCGGCGTGCAGATCCTGCTCGCGCGCGACTGGTACTCCAACCCGGAGGCCACCTTCGGCGAGGTCTGGGCGCTCGACGGCCTGCGTGCCCGCGACGACGAGAACGGCTGGACCATCGAGACCAACATCGAGCAGTTCTACGCCGACAAGAACGTCAACGTGGTCATGCCGATCGGCGGCGAGTCCTCCTTCTACTCCGACTGGGAGAAGCCGGACCAGGGCAAGCACTACATGTGGGAGTCCTTCCTGACCAACGAGCTGGTGCCGATCCTGCACAACAAGTTCCGCTCTAACGGCAACCGCGCCGTCGTGGGCATCTCCATGGGCGGCACCGCCGCCATGAACCTGGCCGAGCGCCGCCCGGACCTATTCAAGTTCGTCGGCTCCTTCTCCGGCTACCTGGACACCACCACCACCGGCATGCCCGAGGCCATCGCCGCCGCGCAGCTGGATGCCGGCGGATTTACCTCCACCAACATGTGGGGCCCCCACTACTCGCAGAACTGGGTAGACCACGACCCGAAGCTGGGCATCGAGAACCTGCGCAACATGAAGGTCTACGTCTCCTCTGGCTCCGGCAAGGACGACTTCGGCCTGGCTAACTCCGTGGCTAAGGGCCCAGCCAACATGGCCGGCATGGGCCTGGAGGTTATCTCGCGCATGTCCACCCAGACCTTCGTGGACTACGCCAAGCGCGCCGGCGTCGAGCCGGTGGTGAAGTTCCGCCCGTCCGGCGTCCACTCCTGGGAGTACTGGCAGTTCGAGATGGAGCAGGCCTGGCCGTACATCTCCGATGCCCTGGGCCTGCGCAAGGAAGACTCCGGCGCCGAGTGCACCACGCAGGGCGCCATTGCCGCGGCCACCGCCGCCGGCAACGTCGGGGCCTGCCTGAACAACGAGTACGACGTGGCCGACGGCCGCGGCAAGGCCCAGGACTTCCACTCCGGCACCGCCTACTGGTCCCCGGAGACCGACGCCTTCGCGCTCTACGGCGCCATCAACGCCCGCTACGCTGAGATGGGCGGCCCGGGCTCCTGGCTGGGCTTCCCCAAGACCACCGAGCAGGTCACCCCGGACAAGACCGGCCGCTTTGTCCACTTCGAAAACGGCTCCATCTACTGGACCCCGGAGACCGGCGCTTGGGCTATCCCGGGCGACATGTTCCAGGCCTGGGGCAAGGACGGCTTCGAGCGCGGCAACCTGAAGTACCCGGCCGGCGCCGTCATCAAGGTCGGCGAGGGCTACCAGCAGGTCTTCCAGAACGGCGTGCTGACCCGCAACCCGGACGAGTCCAACTCCGTCGTATACGGCGCCATCGGCGCCAAGTACAAGGAGCTGGGCGGCGCCAACTCCCCGCTGGGCTTCCCGGTGGGCAATGAGCGCCTCATCGAGGGCGGTGCCTTCCAGGAGTTCGAGCACGGCAACATGTACTGGTCCCCGCAGACCGGCGCGCACTTCATCCTGAAGGGCAAGATCTTCGACCGCTGGGGCGAGCGCGGCTTCGAGCGCGGCGAGTTCGGCTGGCCCACCGCGGACTTTGCGACCATCCCGGCCGGCGGCCTCATCCAGGAGTTCCAGCACGGCGAGATCTCCGAGGTCTTCGGCGCTATCCAGGAGACGAAGAAGTAATGCGGCGCCTCCAGCTCGCCGGCGCCCTGGTGGCGCTGGCCACGCTCACCGCCTGCGGCTCGGCCACCGTGGACAATGACGGCCCCGTCAATCTCGAGGAATCCATCGCCCCGCTCGACCGCGGCGCCGATGCCTCGGAGACAGCCTCTGCTACTTCCTCGGCGTCCGCGAGCGCACAACCTTCGAGCGCGGCGGCATCGTCAAGCAGTGCGACCTCGGGCCGTGCGGCAGCAGAGCCCGCGGCGCCTGCCGCCCAGGACCGCGGTGCCCGCACCGTCACGGAGACGCCCACCCCGGGCGGCCGCGACGCCACCGAGGCGAAGTACCTGGACGCCCTGGTGGCCGGCGGCGTCAACATCGAGGGCGTAGAAGACACTCTCGTGGGCGCGGCGGGAGCGGCCTGCAGCGGCGACCAGGTCACGGTCCCGGCGCTGGCCGGCCAGCTCATCGAGCAGGGCCGCTCCCAGCTGCCGCAGGATCAGCTGGTCGCGCTCATCCAGGAGCAGGCATCCACAGCTTATTGCCACCAATAACCCAGCCTGAAAGTGTAAAACCGCAGCCATGAAGAAGGTTCTTACTGTCCTGGCAGTCGTCGTGGTCCTCGCCCTCATCGGCGGGGGAGCGATCCAGTACTTCAACTCGCGCAACGCCACCCAGGAGCAGGCCGCCCCCACCGGTGAGCCCGAGCCCGAGGGCGCCCCGGCCCAGCCGGACTGGTGCCCGCGCGTCGAGGTCATCGCCGCCCCCGGCACCTGGGAGTCCCGCGCGGACGATGATCCGTTTAACCCGACCGCCAACCCGAACTCCTTCATGCTGTCTATCACGCAGCCGCTGCAGCAGGCCTACCCGGTCGAGGACGTCAAGGTGTGGACGCTGCCGTACACGGCGCAGTTCAAAAACATCAACGCCCAGCACGAGATGAGCTACGACGAGTCCCGCGACGAGGGCACGTCCCGCCTCGAGGGCGAGCTGACCTACATGCACGAGACCTGCCCGGCCACCAAGTACGTGCTCACCGGGTTCTCGCAGGGCGCGGTCATCGTGGGCGATGTCGCAGACCGCATCGGCGCGGGCAATGGCCCCATCCCGGCCGAGGCCGTCGCGGGCGTGGCCATGGTGGCCGACGGCCGCCGCGTCACCGGCGTGGGTATCAACCCGGGCAATGAGGTGGCCGGCATCGGCGCCGAGATTGCCCTGGAGCCGGTCAACACCCTCATCCAGGCGGTGGTGCCGGGCGCGACCATGCGCGGGCAGCGCGCGAACGGTTTCGGCGCCCTGGCCGACCGCACGTACCAGATCTGCGCGCCCGATGACTCCATCTGCGACGCCCCGGTTAACGTCAGCAACGGGCTCGAGCGCGCCCTGGGCCTCATCGAGGCCAACGGCGTGCACGCCCAGTATGCGACGAACCCCAACGTCATCCCCGGCACCACGGCCAATGCCTGGATTGTGGACTGGGCCAACCAGATCATCGCGGATACCCCGGCGGCTTAGCCTGCCGATGCCCGTAACGCCGCGGCGGTGCGATCTGATACATTTTTGGAAACAAACGTAAATTCAGGAGGAATTCCATGGACTTGACCGTCGCGATCAAGCAGTTCTTTAACGCGCGTGGGGACATCACCCTGCCGCCGCAGCTGACCATCGCCGGGCTGGCAGAGATGATGTACCAGCTCGAGGGCCAGGCGGGGGAGGACCGGGACCGCAACTGCTTGCGCTACTGGGACTTCCAGGACTCCCGCGACGGCGTGGCCGTGGATTTCACCCGCGCGCAGATCAACCAGCGCATCAAGGCCGTGGCCGCCCGCCTGCAGCAGGTGGGCAAGGTCGGCGACCGCGTGGCGGTGCTCGCCGGCAACTCCCCGGAGTACATCTTCGGCTTCATCGGCGCCCTGTATGCGGGCATGACCCCGCTGCCTTTGTATGACCCCAACGAGCCGGGCCACGCAGACCACCTCAAGGCCGTCTTCGCCGACGCCCAGCCCCCGCTGGTGCTGACCAACTCCCGCTCCGCCGCCGCCGTGCGCCGCCATTTCTCCGCGCTGCCGGCCGCCGAGCGCCCGCGCGTGCTGGTGGTCGACGCCCTGCCGGACACCCTGGCGGACGCCTACGTCAACCCGCTGGAGACCCCGGAGGGCAAGGCGCTGGCCGCCAACACCACCGTCGCCCCGGTGGACATGCCCGCCTTCCTGCAGTACACCTCCGGGTCCACCCGCACCCCGGCCGGCGTACTGCTGACCAACCGGTCGATCATGACCAACGTGCTCCAGATCTTTAAAGCGCTCAACCTGCAGCCGCCGATGCGCATCGTGTCCTGGCTGCCGCTGCACCACGACATGGGCATCATCCTGGCCCTGTTCGTGGTGGCCATGGGCCTGCCGCTGGAGATTATGCAGCCGCGCGATTTCGTGCAGCAGCCCAAGCGCTGGGTAGACCAGCTGGGCCGCCGCGAGGGCGAGGATCTGGCCACCTATACCGCCGTGCCGAACTTCGCCCTGGAGCTCGCGGCCCGCTACGGCGCCCCGGAGGAGGGCGAGGAGCTGGACCTGTCCAACATCGACGGCCTGCTCATCGGCTCCGAGCCGGTCACCCAGGCAGCCGTCGAGGCCTTCCTCGGCGTCTTCGAGAAGTACGGCCTGGAGCGCACCGCCATCCGCCCGTCCTATGGCATGGCCGAGGCCTCGCTGCTGGTGACCACCCCGGTCTACGGCTCGGAGCTGGTGGTCCGCCACTTCGACCGCGCCGAGCTGGCCGCCGGCCGCGCCGTTCCGGCCGAGGCTAGCGATGCCACCGTGGCCTATACCTCCAATGGCCGCACTGTGACCGCCCAGTACCTGACCATCGTGGATCCGGAAACCCGCGCCGAGCTGCCGGACGGCCAGGTGGGCGAGATCTGGCTGCATGGCGAAAACCGCGCCGCCGGCTACCTCGGCCGCCCGGAGGAGACCGCCGCCACCTTCCGCAATACGCTGGGCGAGCGCCTGGCCGAGGGCACCCGCGTGGCAGGCGCCCTGGAGGACGACTACTGGCTGGCCACCGGGGATCTGGGCGCCATCTTGGAGGACAACCTCTTTATCACCGGCCGCCTGAAGGACCTCATCGTCATCGCCGGCCGCAACCACTACCCGCAGGACATCGAGGCCACCGTGCAGGAGGCCTCCGCCCAGGTCCGCCCCGACTCCGTGGCCGCGTTCTCCGTGGACGGCGCCGACACCGAGCAGCTGGTGCTGCTCATCGAGCGCGCCGACGACGCCGACCCAGCCGGCGACGAGCAGGCCGCCGCCGACATCCGCGCCGCCGTCTCCACGCACCACGGCCTGACCCCGGCCGACATCGTGTTCCTGGCCCCGCTGGAGATCAAGCGCACCTCCTCCGGCAAGATCGCCCGCCGCCCCTCCAAGGCGGCCTACCTCGCCGCGCGCGCCTAAGCTCGCGCCTGCCCCAGCGGGCAATCGTCTCGCTGGGGCTTTTGCGTGCCCTGCTAACGGCCACAAGCTCAAGTGGGATAGTCCCTAGTAGGCATGTCGCATTGTGAATGCCGTGAACAAAAGTGAAACAATGGGACGGATATCCGTCTCCTGGGCGCCGTCGGGCTGCCCGGAATACTCCTCATGTTAGAAAGACTGATCAGCTAAATGACCGTAGAAGAACTACGCGGATGGCTACGCAACTGGGTGGCACGCACCGCCGGGTTAGACGTGGAAGAAGTCACTGACACCGTTGCCCTGGAGAACTTCGGGCTGTCGTCCCGCGACGCCGTGGTCCTGTCCGGCGAGCTGGAGAATCTTCTCGGCAAGCGCATCGATGCCACCGTGGCCTACGAGTACCCCACCATCGCCCAGCTGGCGCAGCACCTCATCAACCAGCCTGCCGATGCCGCCCCCACTTCCGCTGTGCCGGAGCCGGCAGGGGGCATCGGCAAGCAGGGGCACGACATCGCCGTGGTGGGCATGGCCGGGCGCTTCCCGGGCGCGAATACCCTGGCGGAGTTCTGGTCCATGCTGCTAGAAAATCGCACGGGCACCGGCCAGCCGCCCGAGGAACGCTGGGCGGAATACGCCGCGGACCCAGTGCTATCTGCCAAGCTGGAGGAGCTCAACCTCGCCGGTGGCTACATCGAGGACATCGCGTCTTTCGACCCGGAATTCTTCGGGCTCTCCCCGCTCGAGGCCACCAACATGGACCCGCAGCAGCGCCTGGTCCTGGAGCTGGCCTGGGAGGCGCTCGAGCATGCCGGCCTGCCCGCCAACCAGCTGCGCGGAACCGCCACGGGCGTGTACCTGGGCTCGACCAATAACGACTACGGGATGCTCATGGCCGCCGACCCGGCGGAGATGCACCCTTATGCGCTCACCGGCGTGTCCTCGGCGGTCATCCCGAACCGGGTGTCCTATTCGCTGGACCTGCGCGGGCCGTCGATTTCGGTGGACACGGCGTGTTCTTCCTCGCTGGTGGCCATCGACCATGCCATCCGGGATCTGCGCACCGGGGCCGCCGATGTGGCGCTGGCCGGCGGCGTGAACCTGCTGGCCGCCCCGCACGCCTCCATTGGGTTTGCGGAGCTGGGCGTTATCTCGCCCACGGGCAATATTCATGCGTTCTCTGACGATGCCGACGGCATCGTGCGCTCCGATGCCGCGGGTGTGGTGGTCCTCAAGCGCCTCGAGCAGGCCGAGGCCGACGGTGACCGCATCCTGGCCGTGCTGCGCGGCACCGCCGTCAATTCCGACGGCAAGTCCAATGGGCTCACCGCCCCCAACCCGGAGGCGCAGGTCGACGTGCTGCGCCGCGCGTACGCCGATGCCGGGCTGGCGCCCGCTAGCGTGGATTACGTGGAGGCGCATGGTACCGGCACCATCCTGGGCGACCCGATCGAGGCCACTGCCCTCGGCCGCGTGGTGGGCGCTGCCCGCCCGGCGGATCGCCCGCTGCTTTTGGGCTCGGCCAAGACCAATATCGGTCACTCGGAGGCCGCCGCCGGCGTGGTGGGGCTAATCAAGACCGTGCTGGCCATGAACCTGGGCTACATCCCGGCCACCTTGCACTTTGCGGGGCCCAACCGCTACATCGACTTCGATGCCGAGCACCTCGAGGTCGTCGCCGACGCCCGCGAGTGGCCGGAATACTCCGGCCGCAAGGTGGCGGGCGTTTCCGGCTTCGGCTTCGGCGGCACCAACGCCCACCTGGTGCTCACGGACTACCGCCCGGATCTGGACGGCGAGACCGCGCAGCTTGCACCCCAGGTGCGCCTTAACGCGCGAGAAGGCGGCGAGGAGAAGGCGCCGTCGTTTAGCCTGGCCGTCTCCGGCCTGCTGCCCTCGCGCCGGGCGGCGGCCGCCGCGGACGTGGCCGACTACATCGAGGAGGAACAGCTCGATACCGCCGGTCTTTTTGACTTGGCCCGCTCGCTGGCCGGCCACAACCATGGGCGCTCGCGCGCCGTGGTCACCGCCACCAACGCTGAGGAAGCCGTGCGCCGCCTGCGCCAGGTGGCCGACGGCAAGGTGTCCGTGGGCATCGCCGCCGCGGATTCGCCGTCTACCGCCGGCCCCGTGTTTGTCTACTCGGGGTTCGGCTCCCAGCATCGCAAGATGGTCAAGGACTTCCTGGAAGTCTCCCCGTTCTTCGCGGCCCGCCTGGCCGAGCTGGATGCCATCGTGGACTTCGAGTCCGGCTGGTCCATCCTGGACATCGTCCGCGACGACGCCCAGACCTACAACACGGAGACCGGCCAGGTGGCCGTCACCGCCATCCAGATCGCGCTGACGGACCTACTCGCTCACCTGGGCGCGCGGCCCGCCGCCGTGATGGGCATGTCCATGGGTGAAATCGCCGCCGCCTACGCCGCCGGCGGCATCACGGCGGACGACGCCATGCTGATTGCCTGCCACCGCGCCCGCCTGATGGGCGAGGGCGAGGCCTCCCTGACCGAGGAAACCCAAGGCGCGATGGCCGTGGTGGAGCTCAGCGCCGAAGAGATCCTGGCCCTGGGCAACGACATCGAGCCGGCCGTCTACGCCGGACCCGGCATGAACACCGTCGGCGGGCCCCGCCAGCAGGTCCTCGACCTGGTCGAGCGCCTGGAGCAGGAGGGCAAGTTCGCCCGCGCGCTCAACGTCAAGGGCGCCGGCCACACCTCCGCCGTGGAGCCGCTTTTGGGTGAGCTGGCCGCCGAGATCGCCGGCATCGAAGCCCGTGAGCTGCACACCACCTTGTTTAGCTCCGTGGACCGCGCCGTGGTCTACCGCCCGGGCCAGCGCGTCCACGACAGCGAGTACTGGCTGCGCATGACCCGCCAGGCCGTCTACTTCCAGGACGCCACCGAGCAGGCCCTGGCCCACGGGCACACCCAGCTGGTGGAGATCTCGCCCAACCCGGTCGCGCTGATGGGCATGATGAACACCGCCTTTAGCGTGGGCAAGGCCGACGCCCAGCTGCTGTACACCTTCAAGCGCAAGGTCGACGAGTCCGACTCCCTGCTGGACCTTCTGGCCAAGCTCTACGCCGCCGGCGCCCCGGTGGACTACCGGGCCGTATTCGGCAGCCAGCGGGCCTCCGCGCGCCGGGTCGAGGCCCCGCACACCCGCTTCAAGCGCCAGCACCTGTGGACCGCCGCGCGGCCGGCTTCCGGGTCCAGCGGCCTGCCGGGCGCGCGCGTGAACCTGCCCGGCGGCCAGGTGGCTTTTGCCTGCACTGCCGATGCCGCCCCGTCTGCCGTCGCCGTCCTCGAGGCCGCCGCCGCGGCGCTGCACCCGGGCGCGCACCTGTCCGCCGTGGCCGAGCACGCCACCTTGCCGGCCGCAGGCGAGCTGACCACGCTGGTGGATCGCTCGCTGGGCGGGCTGTCGATTGCCGTGTACGCGGGTTCGCAGAAGCTGGCGGAGGCCTTCGCCTCCACGCTCGAGCCCACCGCTGTCGATGCCGCCCCGGCGCCGGAGATCCCTGCCGCCGCGCAGCCGGCCGCCGAGGAGGACGTCGAGGCCATCCGCTGGGACCCCACCCGCGAGACCGTGGAGGAGCACCTGGCGCTCATCGTCTCGGAGTCGATGGGCTACGACATCTCCGACCTCCCGCGCGAGCTGCCGCTTATCGACCTCGGCCTGGACTCCCTGATGGGCATGCGGATTAAGAACCGCGTGGAAAACGACTTCCAGATCCCGGCCATCAACGTCCAGGCCCTGCGCGATGCCTCCCTGGCTGATGTCATCGCCATGGTCGAGGCCGCCGTGTCCCAGAAGGCCGACGGCCAGCCCGCGCCCGCCGCCGAGTTGGAGCCCCAGCCTGCCGATGCCGCCGAACCCGCAGTCAGCGGCGCCGCCGAGAGCAACGGAGCCGAAAGCACCGGCGTGGGCGTGGCCCCGCGCGATGCCTCCGAGCGCATGGTCTTTGGCACCTGGGCCCAGTTCACCGGCCAGGCCGCCGCCGGCGTGACCTCCCCGCTGCCCGACATCAGCGAGGACGTAGCCGAGCAGATCGCCAAGCGCCTGGTCGAGCGCGCCGGCATCGAGGTCACCGCAGACCAGGTCCGCGCCGCTGAGACCCTCGAGCCCCTGGCCGACCTCGTGCGCGAGGGCCTCGAGACCGAGGTCGAGGGCAACATTCGCGTCTTGCGCGAGGCCGACGGTGCCGCCGTGTTCATGTTCCACCCGGCCGGCGGAACCACCGTGGTCTACCAGCCGCTGACCCGCCGCCTGCCCGAGGAGGTCGCCGTCTATGGCGTCGAGCGCCGCGAGGGCACGCTGGAGGAGCGTGCGGTGGCCTACCTAGACGACATCGCCAAGTACGCGCGCGGCCGCAAGGTCGTGCTGGGCGGCTGGTCCTTCGGCGGCGCCCTGGCCTACGAGGTGGCCTACCAGCTCACCTGCCGCCGCGACGCCGGCGAGGACGTGCCCGAGGTGGCATTCATCGCGCTGCTGGATACCACCCAGCCCGCGCACCCCGCCCCGGACACGATGGAGGAGACCAAGAAGCGCTGGAAGCGCTACGCGGACTTCGCCAAGAAGACCTACGGCCTGGACTTCGAGCCTCCCTACGAGATGCTCGAGACCATGGGCGAAGACGCGCTGATGACCATGCTGGCGGAGTTCCTGGCCACCACCGATGCCTCCGAGCACGGGCTGGCCGCCGGCGTGCTGGAGCACCAGCGCGCCTCCTTCGTGGACAACCAGATCCTGGCCAAGATCGACTTCCGCCGCTGGGCCGCCGTGAACGTACCGGTGCTGCTGTTCCGCTCGGAGCGCATGCACGACGGCGCCATCGAGCTGGAGCCGGCCTATGCGGAGATTGCCCCGGACGGTGGCTGGGGGGTTATCGTGGAGGATCTGGACATCGTGCAGCTCCAGGGCGACCACCTGGCCGTCCCGGACGAGCCGGCGATTGGCATCGTGGGCAAGCACATTACGCAATGGATAGAGGAGAAGATTGATTAATGTCTAGCTCCGTTAACGCACCCGGCACGGCATCGCGGCTCGCGGACCTGCGCTCCCGCCTGGAGCGCGCCCAGGATCCGGGGTCTGAGCGTTCCCGCAAGAAGCGCGACGATGCCGGGCGCACCACCCCGCGCCAGCGCATTAACGCCCTGCTGGATGAGGGCTCCTTCGTGGAGTCCGGAGCCTTGGCGCGCACGCCGGGGGACCCGGACGCCATCTATTCGGACGGCGTGGTCACCGGCTATGGGCGCATTTCGGGCCGGCCGGTGTGTATCTACGCCCATGACAAGACCGTCTACGGCGGCTCCGTGGGCGTGACCTTTGGCAAGAAGGTCACTGAGATCATGGACATGGCCATCAAGATTGGCTGCCCCGTGGTGGGCATTCAGGACTCTGGCGGTGCTCGCATCCAGGACGCCGTGACGTCGCTGGCCATGTACTCCGAGATTGCTCGCCGCCAGCTGCCGCTGTCGGGGCGGAGCCCGCAGATTTCCATCATGATGGGCAAGTCCGCCGGTGGCGCGGTCTATGCGCCGGTGACCACGGACTTTGTGATCGCCGTCGACGGCGAGGCCGAGATGTATGTCACCGGCCCCAACGTCATCCGGGAGGTCACGGGTGAGGATGTCACCTCCGCGGAGCTGGGTTCGGCCCGGCAGCAGGAGCAAAACGGCAACATCTCTTATGTGGCCGCCGATGAGGACGAGGCCTTCGAGGTAGTCCGCGAGTTGCTGGATCACCTGCCCTCGACGTGTTTTGATGAGTCCCCGGTGTTCCCGGCCCCCGACGATTCCGAGGTGGCCGAGGATCTGGGACTTGATTCCTTCATGCCGGATGACACCAATGCCGGCTATGACATGCATGATCTGCTGGCCCAGCTGGGCGATGACGACGAGCTCATCGAGCTGCAGGAGAATTTCGCGCCGAATATGATTACGGCGTTCGGGCGCATCGATGGCAAGACCGTGGGTTTTGTGGCCAATAACCCGATGTATAGCGCCGGGTGCATTGATGCCGATGCCGCCGATAAGGGCGCGCGTTTCATCCGCATCTGCGATGCCTACAATGTCCCGATTATCTACGTGGTCGACACTCCGGGTTACCTGCCCGGCGTGGAGCAGGAGAAGGTCGGGCTTATCCACCGTGGGGCGAAGTTCGCTTTTGCGCTGGTGGAGGCCACCGTGCCGAAGGTCGCGCTCATCGTGCGCAAGGCCTATGGCGGCGCCTATGCCGTCATGGGGTCGAAGAATCTGTCCGGTGATATCAACCTCGCGTGGCCTACCGCGCAGATTGCTGTCATGGGGTCGGCTGCGGCCGTGGTTATGATCGCGGGCAAGCAGCTGGATGCCGCGGAGACCCCGGAGCAGCGTGCGGCCACGAAGAAGATGTTCATGGATTTCTACGATGAGACCATGACGGCGCCGTACGAGGCCGCCGATCGTGGCTTCCTGGACGGGTTGGTTAAGCCTTCGCAGTCGCGCCTGGCTCTGCGGCAGGCGCTGCGCCAGCTGGAGGGCAAGCAGGCCCGCGACCTGCCCAAGAAGCACACTATTTCCCCGATGTAACCCTTGGGCGCGTGTGCGCGATTAATCTTCCGTAACCAGTTTTAGTCAGTTTAGTAATTTGAGGGAGTGCCCAATGCTCAGCAGCGTTCTGGATCTGTCCGGTGACATCATCAACGGCGTGATCATGGTGATCAACCACATCGTCGCTTTCGCTAGCTCGCGCGCCTAGTCTCACTGAGGGACTGCCATGAAACACACAGGTTAGTTTCATGGCGGTCGCAGGTGGCTGCGTCATACTTATCTTGTGCGTGTGAGAAGCGCATGAGAGAGATAGAGAGACCCCCACGCTCGTGGGGTAGCCGGCCTGAGAAACCGCTAGGGAACGAGCCACAACGCCCCAGGTACTGCCTGGGGCGTTGTTCTGTGCATGCCGAAGTGGCCGCCGGGGTGTTTAGGCGGTTGCGGAGGCGGCAATTCTCCATTCTGGTTCTCGCGTACCGGGTGGCGGGGCCTCGCGGCAGAACACGAGTCGGCCAAACGGCGACTGCCATGCCAGCCTGCCTTTCACCCTGACCATCCGGCCGTAGAGGAAGGTGGTGGGGTCATCGTCGTTTCTTCCGTTGTGGAAGGGACACAACATGCACAGGTTCGGGGCTATTGTCCTGCCGCCGTTCTTCCAGGCGGCCAGGTGGTGGGCCTGGGAGTGGTCGGCGGGCCGGTTGCAGCCTTTCATCGCGCAGGTGGGCGACTCCACCGAGGCCATCAGCCGTTGTTTCCTATTGGCATGGCGGGCGTTACCGCCGTCGACGGCACCTTCTTCCGGCACGAGCTTGTAGGTGTTTACGCCAATGCCGGCTGGGGTCTGCAGGATGACCCGCAGGCTATCCAAGGCGTCAGCCGAGAGTTCCTGGGCTAGCTGGGCGCCCGTGCGCCACGCCCCGTCGGTGGAGTGGACGCGCACCTCATCGCCTCGGCCGGCTTCAATGGTGGCCAGGTCCGTGGGGGTGACGATCACATTGGTGACGATCGTCTCCCGCAGCCCGCCCTTGGTCAGGGCCTCGTGCAGGGCTTCCGGGGTCTTGCCGACTTGCTCGAGTTTGGAAATCACATCCGACGGCGCGGTGATGTTCATGGACCAGTTGCGCCCGTCCCGGCGGGTGACTTTCACGCCGGGCTCCGGGTCGGCAGGGGGCTGTTGGGTAAGCTCCCGGCCCTTGCTCGGTTGTGTCCCTTAGTGTGGTGTAACGCTTGCTGATGGTGGGCCCTGAAAAAATA
>CAVFKS010000017.1:23138-26459 GCA_963623015.1 Clostridia bacterium | reverse complement strand
GCATGGGCAGGTCATTGGCCGAGTCCGAATACGCAGTGCAGCGCTCCAAATCCAGACCCTGGCGGGCGCGGAAGCTGTTCGTGGCATCGAGGATCTGCTGCTGCATGGTGCTCTGGAAACCTCCGGCACCGCCGCCTGGGCCGCCGCTCACACCACCGATGATGGCGCCGACGAGCGTGAGCACGGCCACGATGGCGGAGGAGACTTCCTTGTCATGTGAGCAACTGGCCCGCGGGGACTATTCCAGCCTAGTGGCTGGGGAAAACATAGGCAGGAACTTATTGAGGTCTACGTAAAGGCGGGCCCTGGGCCGGGGAAGGGAGGTGGGGAGCAGTCCCCACTCAGCGCATAGTCACAATCAGCTCGCCGACATGATTGCCTCCGACCAGCACGCGGAGAACGCCGACGCCTTCAACCTCGCTTCTGCCATTCTCACCGATCCGCGTAACGGACGCACCGGACATCACTTTCGATGCCCCGCGGCGGCCCCGGGCCGCCGGCACTGGTGCTGCGGAAGGCCCGGAAGAGTGCTTCCGCCAACGTCTCTCCGCGGGCTCTTTGCCGGCGGCGGTAGCAGCAGCGAACTGCCGAGCGGCGGCCAAGTGGAGATGCTGTCCAAGGAGTTCTTCAAGCTTGACGATGCCGAGAAATCCTCCGACTGGCTGCGTGACAATGTCTCCAGTGACCGCTGCGATGGTATCGTTGCGAACTTCTACATTGACGGTTCGGATATGACCCGCCCGCAGGACTGCTTTGACTCCAACGAGCTCAAGGTGGGCGAGATCCTTCGACGACGAAGGCAGCTACTATTTCTTCCGCGAAGACGGGGACTGGAAGCTAGCAGAAACTAGACCTGCCGATGTTTTCACGGACTACTCCTCTTACTCGGAGTGCGTTGATTCCTTCATGTAAACCCTGAGCGCCCAGGATGGGCATGGCCGAATTCTTGCCGTCGTGGCCTTCGCCCGGCGGCATTTTTCATTGGGAGCTTAGCAGTCGCCAAAACGGCCCTGTTCGCTACCGGCGTACAGTGCGTTGAGCTGCGAAAACGACTGATTTTTGCAAGGGGGTTCGATAACCGCGAATGGAGGGGCCTCAAAGCGCGTTAGAGTGGATTGAGATTTTAGGACAAACCGCAAGGGGTAGATAGCACATGTTTGAGAGGTTTACGGACCGCGCTCGTCGCGTCATCGTTTTGGCGCAGGAAGAAGCGCGGATGCTCAACCACAATTACATCGGCACCGAGCACATCCTGCTGGGACTTATCCATGAGGGCGAGGGCGTGGCCGCCAAGGCCCTGGAGTCCATGGGGATTTCGCTCGAGGACGTCCGCCGCGAGGTCGAGGAGATCATCGGCCAGGGCACCCAGCCCACCACCGGGCACATCCCCTTTACTCCGCGCGCCAAGAAGGTCCTGGAGCTCTCGCTGCGCGAGGGCCTGCAGATGGGCCACAAGTACATTGGCACCGAGTTCTTGCTGCTGGGGCTTATCCGCGAGGGTGAGGGCGTGGCCGCCCAGGTGCTCACCAAGCTGGGCGCCGACCTGCCGCGCGTGCGCCAGCAGGTTATCCAGCTGCTCTCGGGCTATGAGGGCAACCAGAATGACGGCGATGACGGCCGCGGCGGCGCCGGCCCGGTCGGCGCTGGCGCCGGGGCCGGCGGTGGTCGCACCGCCCCGCAGGGCGGCGGCGAGCGTTCCAACTCCCTGGTTCTGGACCAGTTCGGCCGCAACCTGACCCAGGCGGCCAAGGAAGGCAAGCTGGACCCGGTCGTGGGCCGCGACAAGGAAATCGAGCGCATCATGCAGGTGCTCTCGCGCCGCACCAAGAACAACCCGGTGCTCATCGGCGAGCCCGGCGTGGGTAAGACCGCCGTGGTCGAGGGCCTGGCCCTGGACATTGTCAACGGCAAGGTGCCGGAGACCCTGCGCGACAAGCAGCTGTACTCCCTGGACTTGGGTTCCCTGGTGGCGGGCTCGCGCTACCGCGGTGACTTCGAGGAGCGCCTGAAGAAGGTGCTCAAGGAGATTAACCAGCGCGGCGACATCATCCTCTTCATCGACGAGATTCACACCCTGGTCGGCGCCGGCGCCGCCGAGGGCGCCATCGACGCTGCCTCGCTGCTCAAGCCGAAGCTGGCCCGCGGCGAGCTGCAGACCATCGGCGCTACCACCCTGGATGAGTACCGCAAGCACATCGAGAAGGACGCCGCCCTGGAGCGCCGCTTCCAGCCGGTGAAGGTCGACGAGCCCTCGCTGGAGGACACAGTGCTCATCCTCAAGGGCCTGCGCGATAAGTACGAGGCTCACCACCGCGTCTCCTACACTGACGATGCCCTCCAGGCCGCAGCGTCCCTGTCGGATCGCTACATCAATGACCGCTTCTTGCCGGATAAGGCCGTCGACCTGCTCGACGAGGCCGGCGCCCGCATGCGCATCAAGCGCATGACCGCCCCGGAGGGCCTGCGCGAGGTCGACGACCGCATCGCCGAGGTTCGCCGCGAGAAGGAAGCCGCTATCGATGCCCAGGACTTCGAGAAGGCCGCCGGCCTGCGCGACAAGGAGCGCAAGCTCTCCGAGGAGCGCGCGGAGAAGGAGAAGCAGTGGCGCGCCGGCGACCTGCAGGACATCGCCGAGGTCGGCGAGGAGCAGATCGCAGAAGTCCTGGCCAACTGGACCGGCATCCCGGTGCTCAAGCTGACGGAGAAGGAATCTTCCCGCCTGCTGAACATGGAAGAGGAGCTGCACAAGCGCATCATCGGCCAGGACGAGGCCGTCCGCGCCGTTTCCCGCGCCATCCGCCGCACCCGCGCGGGCCTGAAGGATCCGCGCCGCCCGTCCGGCTCGTTCATCTTCGCCGGCCCGTCCGGCGTGGGTAAGACGGAGCTGTCGAAGTCCCTGGCGAACTTCCTGTTTGGCTCGGATGATGATCTCATCCAGATCGATATGGGCGAGTTCCACGACCGCTTCACCGCCTCCCGCCTCTTCGGTGCTCCTCCGGGATACGTCGGCTACGAGGAGGGCGGCCAGCTCACCGAGAAGGTGCGCCGTAAGCCTTTCTCCGTGGTGCTTTTCGACGAGATCGAGAAGGCGCACAAGGAGATTTACAACACCTTGCTGCAGGTGCTCGAGGACGGCCGCCTCACCGACGGCCAGGGTCGCGTGGTCGACTTCAAGAACACGGTGCTCATCTTCACCTCGAACCTGGGTACGCAGGACATCTCCAAGGCCGTTGGCCTGGGCTTTACCGGCTCGCACGAGACGGATTCCGATGCCCAGTACGACCGCATGAAGAACAAGGTCAACGACGAGCTCAAGAAGCA
>CAVFKS010000017.1:0-23128 GCA_963623015.1 Clostridia bacterium | reverse complement strand
ACCCAGATGTGTTCAACATCCTGCTGCAAATTCTCGACGACGGGCGCATTACCGACTCGCAGGGACGCACGGTGGACTTCAAAAACACCATCATTATCCTCACCTCCAACCTCGGCAGTCAGCACCTGCTCGACGGCATAAACGCCGACGGCAGCATCAGCGACGAGGCGCAGAGCGCGGTGATGCAGGAGCTGAAAATGTCGTTCCGCCCGGAGTTCCTCAACCGTATCGACGAGATTGTGGTCTTCCACCAGCTCACCCAGGAGCAGATTGTCCAGATGGTCGAGCTGCTCATCGGCCGCGTGCGCAAGCAGCTGAGCGAGCGCGACATGGACATCGAGCTGACCCAGAAGGCCAAGGACCTGCTGGCTCAGCGCGGCTTCGATCCGGTCCTGGGCGCGCGTCCGCTGCGCCGCACCATCCAGCGCGAGATTGAGGATCAGCTCTCGGAGAAGATCCTCTTCGGCGAGATTGGCGCCGGCGACCTCATCAAGGTCGACGTCGAGGGCTGGGACGGCGAGTCCAAGGACAACACTGGCGCCAGCTTCGTGTTCACCCCGACCCCGAAGCCGCTGCCGGAGGGCACGTTTGCTGACGATGCCGCCGACGTCGAGGTCCGCGAGACCGACGAGCCCCAGCTTGGCGATGCCGAGGCCCCGCAGGTAATCGACCCGGCCGAGAGCGCTGGCGATGACGACGGGCACAACCCGCCGCCGGCTGGCGCCGGCCAGCCCCTGTAGTAGCCACGCTGTAGCTATAGCACTAGGGCTGGAAGACCCCACAGCCACCTGCCGCTTATTCCAGAGCTGGCGGGTGGCTTTTGGCGCTTGTTGCTAGACTCGCTGACATGGGAATTCAGTTTCGCAAGCGCAAGAAGACCGGCAAGAATAGCTGGATCAATATCTCCGGCTCCGGGGCTTCCGTTTCGCGCAAGATTGGGCCGGTGACCATCAACTCCCGCGGTGGGCTGTGGGTCAAGCTGCCGGGCGGGTTTAACTTCCGCGGCCGCTGGCGCTAGGGCCTTAAGGCGGCGGATAACACCATGGATGAACTCAAGGCCTACCGCCGGATGGGCGTGGAGGCCGATGCCGTGCTGCGCCTAGGCATGCTGCTCATGGGCGCGGGCACCTCGGGCTACCGGGTCATGCGGGGGATGAAGCGGGCGGCGCGGGTGCTCGGCTTCGACAGCCTCGATATCGTCGTGGGCGTCACGCAGATTACCTGCACCTTCCACCGGGGAGGGGCTTTCCGCACCGTGGTGGCCCGCCAGCACTCGCCGGCGGTCGATGCCTCCCGGATCGAGGCCCTCGAGGATCTCACGCACCACCTGCCGTCCACGCTGACGGCCGAGGGGCTCAACTCGGCGCTCGACTCCATCGAGGCCGGCGTGAAGAAGCGCTGGAGCGGCTGGATGTTGGCCCTGGCGGCGGCGGTGGCGTGCGCGGCCTTTGCCGTGCTCAACTCTTTTTCCCCGGTGACCGTGGCACTCGTGGCGGTGGCCGCGTTTTCGGGCCAGTTCGTCCGCCACCTGCTGGGACACCAGCACGTGCAACAGGTGGGCGGGGTGGTCGCGGCGGGCCTTATGGCATCGCTGGTTTATGCCGGGGCCACATATGGGCTCGCGGCGCTAGGCCTGGGAAACCCCTCCGAATTCGCATCCGGGTACGTGGCGGCGGTGCTCTTCCTCATCCCCGGCTTCCCGCTGTTCTCGGCGCTCATCGACCTGGCGCGCTTCGACTTCGAGGCCGGCCTGACCCGCTTGGCCTATGCGTTGACCGTCATCGTGGCGGCCACGCTCACCGTTTCCATGGTCAGCTGGGTTGCGGCTTTAGACCCTGTGCCGGTCGCGCAGGCGGCCACGCCCGCCTGGTTCGCCGCGGCCGGGGTGGCTAGCTTCGTGGGCGTGGCGGGCTTTGCCCTGCTGTTTAACTCCTCGCGGCGCATGGCGTTGGTCGCCGCCACCGTCGGCGCGCTGGCCAACCTGGTGCGCCTGGGGTTAGTCGAGCTCGGCGCCACGGCTTACCTGGCGGCCTTAATCGGCGGGCTCATCGTGGGGCTTTTCGGCGCGGTGGCTTCGCGCCGGGCGGGGCTGCCGCGGATTACCACCACGGTGCCCGCCGCCGTCATCATGATCCCGGGCACGTCGATGTTCCGCGCGGTCTACCAGCTCAACGCCGGCGACATGGCCCAGACCATCAACTACTCGGCCAGCGCGATGCTCTCGGTGGTCTCCATTGGCGCCGGCCTAGTCCTAGCCCGCCTGCTCACCGACAAGGACTGGACGCTGGGCCACCTCATCCAGATGCGCGGAACTTAAGCCGGCAGGTGGAATAGCCCCTCCTCGTCCTGCTCGGCCAGCCCGTCGTCGAGCAGGGAGGCCAGCGCCCGGGAGCGCTGCGCGCCATTCGGCCACACCACGTCGATGGCCGACTGCGGCACCGGCGCATCCGCCCCGCGCAGCACGTCCATGATGAGCCCACGCACCTGCCGGTCGGTGCCGGCAAATTTCTGCACCCGCCGGCTCGCCCGCGTGGCTTCCGCCGCGCTGGGCTCCGGCCGCCCGGCCTTAACCCAGGCGCACTCGCCGGCCAACGGACATTCTTCGCAGCGCGGCGTGCGCGCCACGCAGACCAGCGCGCCCAGCTCCATCAGCCCGGCCGAAAACCGCGGTCCGTCTACCTCCGGCAGCAGCGCCGCCACCAAGTCCAACTCCCGCTTCGACGGCGTCGGCGCCAAAAGCTTCCCGTCCACCGCCCGGGCATAGACCCGCCGGACGTTGGTATCAACCACCGGCACGTTGTGCCCATAATGAAAACAGGCCACCGCCCGGGCCGTGTAATCCCCAATCCCCGGCAGGGCCAGCAGCTTAGGCACCTGGTCGGGGACGGGGGCATCGCCAAGCTCACGTGCACACTCGTGCAGGCGCAGGGCGCGGCGCGGGTAGCCCAGCTTGCCCCAGGCGCGCAGGACCTCGGCGCGGGAGGCGGCCGCGAAGTCCTGGTGCGTGGGCCAGCGCGCCATCCATTCCTCCCAGATGGGGGCCACGCGCGCGACCGGCGTCTGCTGGCTCATCACCTCGCTAAGCAGCACGCCCCAGGCGGTGGTGCCGGGCCGCCGCCAGGGCAGATCCCGCTCGTTGACCTCAAACCATGCCAAAACCTTGTGTGCGTCCATCCCCAGTAGCTTAAACTCAAAGGTTGTGGATACTGGAAAATATTTAACGCCGCAGCAAGTGTGGGAACAGGTTCTCGCCGGCAACCGCCGGTTCGTCGAAGACCGCGCGCAGCGCCCCCACACCGACCCCACCCGCCGCATGTCCCTGCGCGCCGGCCAGAACCCCCGCGTGGTGGTGCTGGCCTGTTCGGACTCCCGCGTGCCCGTCGAGCTGGTCTATGACTTAGGGCTTGGCGATGCCTTCGTGGTGCGCACCGCCGGCCACATCGTCGATCACTCGGTGTTGGCGTCGGTGCAGTACGCGATTGAAAACGTCGGCTGCAACCTCCTGGTGGTCATGGGCCACCAGTCCTGCGGCGCCGTGGCCGCCACCGCGGAGTTCATGGAGTCTGCGGAAATCCCGGCTGGCTTCCAGCGCTCCATCATTGAGAAGGTATCCCTGTCGGTCCTGGCCTCTCAGCACGCAGGGCATGCCGACACCGATGAGTACGAGCGCCAGCACACGCTCGAAACCGTTAATCAGCTGCTCGCGCGCCTGCCCCTGGCCGAGCCGATTGCCGCGGGCACCCTGGGCGTGGTGGGCACCCGCTACCTGCTCGATGACGGCTCGATTGAGCCCGTTGTCATGCATGGCGTTCATTAACCTGCCTGGTCTGGCCCTTTAATATAGGGGCATGTCCACTCCTCGTAAGCAGCTGCCGCCCGAGATTTACCTGCGCCGCCGAGTGGCGGCCCTGGTGGCGGTCTTGGTCCTCGTCATCGTGTTGATCGCAGCCTGGGCATTCATTGGGCGCGGCACCTCCGAGCAGGAGGCCGCCCCCGCCGCCATGAGCACGTCTGCCGATGCCGCCCCCACCTCGGCGCCCACTTCCGAAACGGTCGCCTCTGAGCCGGCCGCAGAGTCTTCTGCTGCCCCGGCCCCCGAGTCTGTGGCCGAATCCGAAACGGCCGCACCGGTGAAGGACACCTGCGAGCTAGCGGACCTGGAGGTCACCGCGAGCTCCGACAAGCCTACGTACGAGCCGGGGGAGCAGCCCCGCTTCATCGTCAGCGTGCGCAACCCCACCGCGGCGGACTGCGTCATTGATCTGGGCGACAACCCCCTGCGTTTTGAGGTCTACGGGCTGGCCAGCTATGAGCGGATCTGGTCGGACATCGACTGCAATGCGCCGGTGAGCTCCGGGCGCGAGACCTTCCCGGCGGGCGAGGAGACGCTTATCGATGCCGTCTGGGCGCGCACGCTCTCCGCGCCGGGCCAGTGCGAGGTCCGCCCCGCCGCGGACCCGGGCAGCTACCGCTTGCACGCGGTCATCGGCGACAATAACTCACCGGCCTACACGTTTAACCTGCGCTAGCTGCGCCCGCCGGCCCAGGCGATGGCCTCGGCCAGGGTGGCGGCCTCGTGCACGCGCATGCCCTCGATCTTGACGCCGGATCCGGCGGGGACGAGGGCGCGCTCATATCCCAGGCGGGCGGCCTCGGCCAGGCGCCGCTCCACGCCGGGCACGCGCCGCAGTTCGCCGGCCAGGCCCACCTCGCCGATGACGATGGACCGCGGCGGCAGCGGGGTCTCGTGCAGTGAGGACCACGTGGCCAGGGCCACGGCCAGGTCGGTGGCGGTCTCTCGGATTTTCACCCCGCCCACGGTGGCGACGTAGGCGTCCTTTTCGTTGCTCTTCTGGCCCGCGCGCGCCTGCAGGACGGCCAGCACCATGGGCACGCGATCCTTGTCGAGGCCGGTGACCACCCGGCGGGGGTTCTTGTTGACCGGGTCCACGGTCAGGGCCTGGACCTCGGCTACTAGGGGGCGCACGCCGTCGAGGGCGACGGTGACGGCGGACCCGTCGGGGGTGGCGCCGCGGTGGGAGAGGAAGAGCCCGGAGGGGTCGGTGACCTCCCGGATACCGCCGGCAGTCTGCTCGAAGCAGCCCACCTCGTCGGTGGCGCCGAAGCGATTTTTGATCCCGCGCAGCATGCGCAGACTCGACTGCCTGTCGCCCTCGAAGTTTAAGACCACGTCTACCAGGTGCTCGAGCACGCGTGGGCCGGCGACGTTGCCGTCCTTGGTCACGTGCCCCACCAGCAGGGTGGGGATACCGGTGGTCTTGGCCAGGGTGGTCAGCGCGGCCGTGACGGCCCGCGACTGGGCCACGCCGCCGGCTACTCCCTCGACGCCGGCGGCGTGCATCGTTTGCACGGAGTCGACGATGATCAGGGAAGGCTTGAGCTGCTCCACGTGTCCGAAGACGATGTCCAGGTTGGACTCGGCGGCCAGGTACAAGGTGTCGTGCAGGGCGCCGGTGCGCTCGGCGCGGGCGCGGACCTGCCCGGCGGATTCCTCGGCGGTGACATACAGCGCGGTGCGCTCGAGTTGGGCCCACTGGGAGGCGACCTCGAGGAGCAGGGTGGATTTGCCCACGCCGGGCTCGCCGGCCATGAGCACCACGGAGCCGGGGACGATGCCGCGCCCGAGCACCCGGTCCAGCTCCCCGATGCCGGTGGGCAGGCTGGCCGTTGCTGCCGCAGCGATGGAGGTGATCTTCTGCGCTGGGGTGCGCGGGGTCAGCCCGGGGCTGAGCTGTCCGGTCTGCGCGGCTGCGGCCGCGCTGCCCCCGCCGGCGCTGCTGGTTCCGGCCGCGGGCATGGATTCCTGCAGCGTGCCCCAGGAGCCGCACTCGGGGCAGCGGCCCAGCCATTTGGGGGAGACGTACCCGCATTCCGAGCAGGTGTGGATGGGGCGAACCTTCTTTGCCATGCGCTATACCTTAACCCGTCCGCCCCGCTGCCCGCCTGCCGCAGGCGGCATCGAAAGCATGGAAAAGCCCCGCCGCTCCACGGGGAAACGGCGGGGCGAAAACCGGCAGCGGCCTAGTGGTGGTCGGCCGAGGCGGTCTCGGTGGTGTAGCCCTCCACGGAGGAGGCGTCACGGTTCTGCTCACCGGACTGGAACGGGGAGGCGGCAATCGGGGCGTCGACCTCGACGGTGCCGTTGGAGAAGGTGAAGGTCACCGGGCGGGTGCCGGCGTAGCCGAAGTCGTCGTTGCGCAGGGTGGTGGGCAGGTACTGCACGGTGGCAGCCGCGTCCTGCGGGTGGGAGTCCAGGTTGGCCTGGGAGTTGGCCACGATGGACTCGTCGCGGCCGATGCCCTGCAGGCCGGTCACGGCAACGGGCTGGCCGTCGACGTCGATGGCCTCGAGGCGGACCTTGCCGTCGGCGTAGCCCTTGTTGACGGCGTTGAACTTCAGTGCGGCCTCACCGGTCTCCGGCTCCAGCAAGATGGTGACGTCCTGCACGGTGACGGCGCCGTCCTCGGTCTCAGCGTGGGAGCCATCCACCGCGATGACCTTGTCGGAGGTCTGCGTGTCCTGGCCCGCAGAGCAGGCCGCGAGCGCGAGAGCGGAAAAGGCAGCGACAGAGATGACTACGCCGCGACGGGCGGCAGACTTCAGGGACTTCACTTCGAGCGTCCTCCAATTGAGATATCAGGCGTTTATTAACGTCTTAGCCTAGTCGCAACCTGACCCGAGTACACAGTTTTCAGCCGGTTGGGGGCGGGCCCGCGCGTGTGGTGCGGGGGTGACCGGGGGTATCCTCGGCTGTCGCTGCGGCAGGTTTTGGGCGTGGTAGAATGGCCGGTCGAGTATGCGCCCGCCACCGGGCGTGCGACGAGTCAGGAGTGCTTAATGGAATTCAAGGTCGGCGAGGTTGTGGTCTACCCGCACCACGGCGCTGCGCTCATCCAGGACATCGAAACCCGCGAAATTGGCGGTGAGACGCTCGAGTACCTGGTGCTAGGCATCAATCAATCCGATCTTGTGGTGCGCGTTCCCATCAAGAACGCGGAGACCGTCGGCGTGCGCGACGTCGTGGGCAAGGAGGGTCTGGAGAAGGTCTTCTCCGTCCTGCGCGAGACCGACGTCGAAGAGGCCGGCAACTGGTCGCGCCGCTACAAGGCCAATCAGGAGCGCCTGGCCTCGGGCGATATCAACAAGGTGGCCGAGGTCGTGCGCGATCTGTGGCGCCGGGACCAGGATCGCGGACTGTCTGCGGGCGAGAAGCGCATGCTGGCCAAGGCCCGCCAGATCCTGGTGGGCGAGCTCGCGCTGGCCCAGCCTGTCGATGACAAGAAGGCCGACGAGCTCGAGGCCCAGATGCAGGCCACCATCGAGCGCCACCAGGCCGCCGGCCTGGTCGGCACGGACCCGGAGCTGGTCTCCGACGTCGATGACGAGCCCACGGATCTCTCCTTCGACGACGAGGATTAAGCCGTGACGCAGGCCAGCTTGCCGCGCCCCGCCGTCTTCGGCCTCATCGCCGCCGCCGGCCAGGGCACCCGCCTCGGCGCGCAGGTCCCGAAGGCCTACGTCGAGCTGGCCGGGCGCACCCTGCTGGAGCGCTCCGTAAAGCTCCTGGCTGATTCCGGGGTGGTCGATCACCTCGTGGTCCTCGTTGATCCGGTCATGGAGGACACCGCCCGGGACATCCTGGCCGGCTGGCCCGTCACCTTCGTCCACGGCGGGGGCGAGCGCGCCGATTCCGTGTGGGCGGGCCTAAAAGCCATCGAGGCCTCCTCAGCTGCCGATGCCGTCGTCCTCATTCATGACGCCGCCCGCGCCCTGACTCCGCCGGAGATGGTCGCGCGCGTGGCCCAGGCGGTCATCGACGGCGCCCCGGCCGCCATCCCGGTGCTCCCGGTGGCCGACACGATTAAGACCGTGCGCGATAACTCCGGCGCGCAGTTCGTCGAGGCCACGCTCAACCGCGCCCAGCTGCGCGCGGTCCAGACCCCGCAGGCCTTCAACCTGCAGGCCCTGTGCGCGGCCAACCGCGATTACTTCGCCCGCCGCCCCGACTTCGTGGCCACCGATGACGCCAGCCTCATGGAATGGCACGGCCAGCCGGTCACCACCGTGCCGGGCGATCCCCTGGCCTTTAAAATCACCACCCCGCTGGACTTGGCCCTAGCCCGCGCCCTGACTCAGGAGGAGAAACGATGAGCACGCCTAATTCGCCGATTATTCCCCGCGTCGGGATCGCCACCGATGCCCACCAGATCGAGGCGGGCAAGCCCTGCTGGATCGCGGGCTTAGAGTTTCCCGGCCAGGACGGCTGCGAGGGCCACTCGGATGGCGACGTCGTGGCACACGCCATCGTCGATGCCCTGCTCTCGGCCTCCAACCTGGGGGATCTGGGTTCTTTCGTGGGCGTGGGCCGCCCAGAGTACGACGGCGTGTCCGGCGCGCGGCTGCTGGCCGAGTGCCGGCAGCTGCTGGAGTCCCACGGGTTTGTCATCGGCAACGCCGCGGCCCAGCTGGTGGGCCAGACGCCGAAGATGGGCCCGCGCCGCGCCGAGGCCGAGGCCACACTCACGGAAATCCTGGGCGCGCCAGTGTCGGTGTCGGCCACCACGACCGATCACCTGGGTTTTACGGGCCGGTCCGAGGGGCGCGCCGCCGTGGCCACCGCGGTCGTCTGGCAGTCCTAGTGCCCTAAGATGGGTGGGGTGAGTACCCTACGCATCTTTGATACCGCCACCCGCACGCAGCGTCCCTTCGAACCCGTGAGGCCGGGGCACGCCTCCATTTACCTGTGTGGCGCCACGCCGCAGGCCCAGCCGCACATTGGCCACCTGCGCTCAGGCGTGGCCTTCGACATCCTGCGCCGCTGGCTGCTCGCCCAGGGGCTGGACGTGGCCTTCGTCCGCAACGTCACGGACATCGACGACAAGATCTTGCGCAAGGCTGCCGATGCCGGCCGCCCCTGGTGGGAGTGGGTTTCTACCTATGAGCGCGAGTTCACCCGCGCATATAACACCTTGGGGGTCATGCCGCCTTCGGTGGAGCCGCGCGCCACCGGCTTTGTCACGCAAATGGTTGAGTACATGCAGCGGCTTATCGATGCCGGGTTTGCCTACCCGGCCGCAGGCTCTGTCTACTTCGACGTCGCGGCCTGGAATGCCGCGGAGGGCTCGGACTATGGTTCCCTGTCGGGCAATAAGGTCGAGGAGATGGAGCAGGGCGAGACCGACAACGCCGGCAAGCGCAATGCCTTGGACTTCGCGCTGTGGAAGGCCGCCAAGCCGGGCGAGCCCGCCTGGCCCACCCCGTGGGGTGAGGGCCGCCCCGGCTGGCACCTGGAGTGCTCGGCGATGTCCACCTACTACTTAGGCTCCGAGTTCGACATCCACTGCGGCGGGCTGGACCTGCAGTTCCCGCACCACGAGAACGAGATCGCGCAGTCGCATGCGGCCGGGGATGGCTTTGCCAACTACTGGATGCACAACCACTGGGTCACCATGGCCGGGGAGAAGATGTCGAAGTCTTTGGGCAACGTGTTGTCCATCGACAACATGCTTGAGCTGGTCCGCCCGGTGGAGCTGCGCTATTACCTGGGTTCGGCGCACTACCGCTCGGTGCTGGAGTACTCCGAAGGTGCGCTGGTGGAGGCCGCCGCGGGTTATCGTCGCATCGAGGACTTCGTCACCAAGTTCGACGGCATCGAGGCAGAGGAGCCCGGCGAGTGGACCGAGGGGTTTGCAGACGCCATGAACGACGACCTGGCGGTTCCGCGCGCCCTGGCGGAGATCCACACCACGGTCCGCGCCGGCAATAAGCTGCTGGCCAGCGGGTCTGCTGACGATGCCGCGGAGGCCCGGCGCCTGGCGGGCGCGGTGCGCGCCATGGCGGCGGTGCTGGGCTTTGACCCGGTGGATGAGCAGTGGAAAGATGATGGCTCTGACAGCGCGGCCGACGCGGCGCTCGATGTGTTGGTGCGGGCTGAGCTTGACCGACGCACGCAGGCCCGGGCCGATAAGGACTGGGCTACCGCCGACGAGGTCCGCGACCGTTTGGCCGCCGCCGGCATCACCATCACGGATACCCCGGCCGGCCCCACGTGGTCGCTGGACTAAAGTGCCACCGCCTGGGCGCCAACCGCCCGGGCGCTAAGGAAGGAAAATAGACCATGGGACGAGTACACGGCGGCGGCGCAGGCCCCCGCAAGACCAATAAGAAGGGCGCGCTCAAGGGCACCGGTGGCCAGCGCCGCAAGGGCCTGGAGGGCAAGGGCCCCACGCCGAAGGCAGAAGACCGCGTCTACCACGCCAAGCACAAGGCCAAGATCGCGCGCGAGCGCCGCAACTCCGGCCGCCACCAGAAGGAGACGGCGGAGATGGTCGTGGGCCGCAACCCCGTCATCGAGTGCCTGCACGCCAAGGTTCCGGCCACCGCGCTGTACCTGGCGCAGGGCACCCGCGCCGACGAGCGCCTGGCAGAAGCCGTGGCAATGTGTAACTCGCGCTCCATCCCGATCCACGAGGTGCCCAAGCACGAGATGGATCTGATGACCGGAAACGGCATGCACCAGGGCATCGGCCTGCAGATCCCGCCCTATAAGTACGCGGTGGTAGAGGACCTCATCGCGGACGTGAAGTCCAACGGCGACAATGGCCTATTCGTCATCCTCGACAACATCACCGACCCGCGCAACCTGGGCGCGGTTATCCGTTCCGTGGCGGCGTTCGGCGGCCACGGCGTCATCATCCCGGAGCGCCGCTCGGCCTCGGTCACCGCGGTGGCCTGGCGCACCTCGGCGGGCACGGCCGCCCGCCTGCCGGTGGCCCGCGCCACCAACATCACTCGCACGGTGCAGGAGTTCCAGCGGGGCGGCTACCAGGTCGTGGGGTTAGACGCCGGCGGCGAGCACACCCTGGACACCTACCAGGGCGGCACGGACCCGGTGGTCATCGTCATCGGCTCGGAGGGCAAGGGGATCTCGCGCCTGGTGCGCGAGAACTGTGATGTCATCATGTCCATCCCCATGACCTCGTGGGTGGAGTCGCTCAACGCCTCCGTCGCGGCCGGCGCGGTGCTCTCGGAGTTCGCGCGTCAGCGCCGGGCCGCCGAAAAGTAAATCACCGGGCCTAGTCGTTTAAGCCGAAGAAGTCCCCGGCTACCTCGGCGGCTATAAAGCTGTCGGTATTCTGTCCCAGCCGGGGGTCGAGCTCGTTGCCAGAAGGCACCACGTGGCCCATGCCTTCTACCGTCCACAGCTCCACCGGGTGGGCGCCGGACCAGTGGTCAACCACGGTGTCGGCAAACGCCCGCCGGCGCGTCGGCCCGCTGGCCCCGTTGAGCTCAGCAAAGCGTGCCGCGGTGGCAGGGGCGCT
The DNA here is from genome assembly GCA_963623015.1 of Clostridia bacterium. GTDB lineage: Bacteria > Actinomycetota > Actinomycetes > Mycobacteriales > Mycobacteriaceae > Corynebacterium. Next base: position 11,786 of record CAVFKS010000017.1, on the reverse strand, counting down.
GGTGACCGCCCCGCGGGTGCGCTGGGCGTCAATTCCGGCGGTGCCGCCCTCATAGGGCGCCAGGCGGTCAGCGGTGCCGTGTATGAACATCACCGGGGTGGGCTGGTACGCGGAATCGGGGTTGGTGGGGGCGTGGTTGTCCCCGGCCCCCAACGTGGAGGAGAACACGCAGGCGCCATCGAGGAGCCCGGGGGCATCGAAAAGCAGACGCAGGACAAACTGCCCGCCATTGGAAAACCCACAGGCAAACACGCGCTCCGGCTGCAAGGCGGAGACAATCTCACGGGTGAAGGCGACATCGTCGATGCCTAGCTCGCGCGCCTTGACCGGCAGCGTGGCGCGGGCGTCGTTAAAGTGCCGGTCGATGCCGTTGGGGTAGGTAATCATCATCTGGTTGCGCCGGGCCAGCTTGTCGAAGGTGCCGTTGGTAAACCGCCGCAGCACGCTGCCGGACTGCAGCGAGCCGTGGAAGAATAACAATAAATCGCCCGCCGGCCCCTCGGGGCGCAGCGTCAGATAGGTGCGGTCGTGGCCTTGCAGGTGCAGTCGATGTCGCTCGAGTTTCACGGCCCTTAGTCTACGCCGGGCTCGGCGGGGTGCTCGCAGGCCTGGTCGGCGAAGCGCTCGCGGGCGCGCCGGGCGGCCACGTCGTCGCGGACGGCGCGGCGGCCGCGCTGCCAGCCGATGCCCCGGCACACCAGGTAAATAACAAAGGACAGCGTGGTCACGAACACCGAGACCGGCAGCCCCGGCGCCAGCGACAGGATGAGCCCGCCCACGGCGGCAGCTTCCGCGAAGACGGTGGCCCAGACCACCGCGCGCAGCGGCGAGGAAGTCACCTGGACTGCGGCGGCGCCCGGGGTAATCAGCAGCGCCATTACCAGCAGCGAGCCGACGATCTGCACCGACTGCGCGGCGGCCAGGCCCACCAGGACGGCAAAGAGCACCGAGATAAACCGCACCGGCACGCCGGCGGCCTGCGCCATTATCGGGTCCGCGGAGGCATAGAGCAGCGGCGGCCAGAACAGCACGACCGCGCCGACCACGATGGCCAGTGTCAGCGCCAAAAGCCACAGCGAGGCGCCGGAGACGCCCACAATCTGGCCGGTCAGCAGCGTCATCGCCGTATTAGAGTTGCCCGGATACAGGTGCAAGAAGAGCACCGACAGGCCCAGGCCGAAGGACATGACCACGCCGATGGCCGAGTCCTGCTGGCCGCGCAGGCCCAGCACGGCCAGCACGATGGCGGCCACGATCGAGCCCACGATGGCGCCGGCGCCGATGTTGAGCCCAAAGAGCAGGGCGGCGGCCGCGCCCATGAGGGCCAGTTCGGAGGTCGCGTGCACCGAAAAAGACATCTGCCGCAGCACGATGAGCGAGGTCATCACGCCGGAGAGCACGCCCAACAGCGCGCAGGCGATCAGGGCATCGCGGACGAAGTCCTGGCCCAAAAGGTAGGCGGTATCTGCGCCGAAGCGGGAGAAGAAATCAGACAACGATGAGCCTTCCGTCGACGTTGAGCACGGTGACCTTGGAGCCGTAGAGCTCGCTGAGCACCTCCGAGCGCATGACCTCGCCCACCGTGCCCAGGATGTGCCCGTGCGGGGCCAGGTAGAGCACGCGGGTGACGACGTCGAGCACCGGGTTGATGCCGTGGGTGACAAAGATGATGGACATCTCCCGGTCGCGCCGCCAGTCCTCGAGCTTGCGCACGGTGTCGTGCTGGCGCGCCGGGTCGAGGGAGAGCAGCGGCTCATCGGCCAGCAGCAGCTGCGGGTCGTTGGCCAGCGCCTGCGCCTGGCGCACGAGCTGTTGCTGCCCGCCGGAGAGCTGCCCCACGCGGCGATCGGCGATGCCGCCCGCGCCCACCTCCGCTAACAGTTCGTCCACGCGTTCCCGGTTGGCGCGGCGCCCGCGCACGATGCCATGCGCGCAGGCTAGGGAGACCAAGTCCCGGGCGCGCATCGGCAGCTCCTGCGGGAACATGCGCTGCTGCGGGATATAGCCCACCCGCGCTGATAGCTCCAGGCTGCCCGCAGTGAGCGTGCGGGTGCCCAGGATGGTGCCCAGCAGGGTGGACTTGCCCACGCCGTTGGGGCCGAGCACGGCGATGAACTCGCCAGGTTCGACGCCCAGGTTGAGGCCGGACCACAGGGGGTCGACGGCGGCATCGTCAAGCTTAAGCAGCATCCACGGCGCCTGCCTGGGCCTCGAGCTCGTCGAGGACCGAGTCGTAGTAGTCGAAGAAGTTGGAGCCGTCGGTCGGGGTCTCACCGATCTCGACGACGGGGATGCCGGCGGACTCGGCGGCGGCGCGGATGCGGCCGGTGAGATCCGTCTTGGTCTGCGGGTTGTAGATGAGCAGCTCGACGTCGCCGTCGCCGATGGCCTGCAGGAAGCGGGCCAGATCCGCGGCGGCGGGCTCGCGGTGGCTCAACGTGGCCTGGCGGTAGTCGGCCGGGGTCACGTCTTTCATCTCCGAGTGGGCCAGGAGGTAGTCCGCGATGGGCTCGGTCTGCGCGTAGTCGAGCGCGGGCAGGGTGTGCAGGCGGGCATCGATGGCGGCGGTGTGCTCCTTGACGGTCTCGGCGTCGGCCTCGACGCCGGCCTCGGTGAGCGCCTCCGCGATGTCCTCGGCCACGAGATCGATCGCCTCCGGGTCGTACCAGACGTGCTCGTTGCCGTCGATGACGGTGATGTCCGCCTGCTCCGCGTGCTCGCCCAACGAGCCGTGCGGGATGAGCGGCAGGGCTGAGACGATCTTGTCCTGGTCGCTCAAGGCCTCATAGAGCCAGGAGTCGTAGCCGCCGCCACCCACGACGACGATGTCGGCATCGTTGGCACGGGCCACGTCCGCGGCGGTGGGCTCGAAGTGGTGCGGGTCGACGTCGACGCTGCGGACCACGGAGCTGACCGTGACGTCGGCGTCAGGCGCGGCGGAGTCGGCCACGGTCTGGGCCACGTCGGCCCAGATCGGGGTGGAGGCGACGATCGAGATGCCGTCGTCGCTCTCGGGCCCCTCGGAGGCGGGCGAGCTGCACGCGGCGGCGGCAAAGGCCACGAGGGCCAGGGGCAGGGCGAGGATACGCGGATAGGCAGGCATGGCCTTCAGTTTTCTTTTACTGCAAATAATTGTCAAGTGAAAAGGTGTTGAAAATGGCGGGACTGCAGGGCGGGTAAAGTTGGCCGCATGGTCAAACAGAACCCGGGACGGATGACGCTGGCCTCCGTGGCCGCGGAGCTGGGGGTCTCGCCCACCACCGTGTCCAATGCCTATAACCGCCCGGACCAGCTCGCACCGGCAACCAGGGAGCGGATCCTGGCCACGGCCGCGGCCTTGGGCTATACCGGCCCGGACCCCTCGGCGCGTTCCCTGCGCACCGGCCGCATGGGCTCGGTGGGCGTGCTTTTGACCGAGGACCTCACCTACGCCTTCGAGGACGCCGCCTCCGTGGACTTTCTGGCCGGCATGGCTCTGGCCTCAGCCGGGGCGCAGACCACGCTCACCCTCATCCCGGCGGGCGCGCCCACGTCCACGGCTGGCGATGCCGCGGCCCTCGTCTCGGGCGCGGCGGTCGACGGCTTTGTGGTCTATTCGGTGGCGGCCGGGGACCCTTACCTGGAGGCCGCCCGGGCGCGCGGGCTGCCGGTGGTGGTCTGCGACCAGCCCACGGACACGGGGCTGCCCTTCGTGGGCATCGACAACCGCGCGGCGATTGCTCCGGCGGCCCAGGCTTTAATTGACGCCGGCCACCGGCGCATCGGGATCTTGAGCATTCGGCTCTTCCAGCGTCGCTTTGACGGCCTGGTCAGCCGCGACCAGCTGCGGCGGGCCGACATGCACGTCCAACGCGCCCGAGTCGAAGGCGCCCTGGAGGTCTTTAACGCCGCCGGGGTGGGGGAAGTTCCTATCGTCACCCGGCACATCAACAACCCGGAGACCACGGCCGCCGCGGCCACAGAGCTTTTCGATGCCCACCCGGACCTTACCGCCGTGCTGTGCACCACGGACTCGATGGCGCTGGGCGCGCTGCATGTGGCCAGCCAGCGCGGCTGGCGGGTGCCAGAGGATCTCTCAGTGACCGGCTTCGACGGCATCCAGTCGGCCCTGCTGCGGGGCTTGAGCACCGTGGTGCAGCCCAATAAGGCCAAGGGGGTGGCTGCCGGGCGGATGCTCGCCGAGCTTATCGATGCCCAGTCTGCTCCCGCCGACCCGGCTGCCGCGGCCCCGCGCCAGATTGTGGTCACGGCCTTCGACCCGGGAGACACCATCGCGGCCCCGGCCAGCCGCCGCGCCTAGAGCCCGGCGGAGCAGGCTACCTGGCGGGCGGCGGCGAGCTCTTCGAGAAAATCCGCCACGGCCTGGACGTCGGCGACCCGGTGGGCTGCCTGGGTATCGCCGGGGCCGACCTTGACGCCTAAGTCCCCGCGGGCCGGGTCCAGCACGCTAAAGCCGTCCTCGTCAGTGACGTCGTCGCCGAGGAAGACCAAGGTGGCCTGCGTGTGGGCGCGCAGCTGCTGCAGCCAGGTGCCCTTGGTGGAGGCGCTGGCGGAGTACTCCACCACGGACTTGCCGAGCGTGCGGTGCAGGTTAGTTGCAAGATCTTGGGCCGCCTCCACGGCGGCTAGGGCGGCGGCTGGGTCGGATTCTTCTAGGGCGCGCACGTGCAAGACCACTTGGAAGGCTTTGGTCTCGACGTCGGCGCCAGGGAAGCGGGCCGCCAGCTGGCGTAGCTGGCCTTCCACCCTGGCCAGCTCGGCGCGGGCGGCCGGGTCGAGCTCCGGGGCCTGGCCGGTGGTCTCCGCGCCGTGGGAGCCGCCGCGAATGACGGCATCGGAGGTCGGGCACACGCGTTGTAGCCCGGCCAGATCTCGGCCGGAGAGCACGCCCGCCCAGGTCTGAGGCAGCCGGGCGAGCTTTTCCAGGGCGGCCAGCGAGCGCGGCTCGGCGCTAACGGCCCAGCGGTCGGCGGCAAAGCCTGCCAGCGTGCCGTCGAAGTCCGATACCACTGCCAGCCGCGGGGCGCGGGCGAGTTTATTCAACATGGCCCCCAATTCTAGGCCACCGGCGGCGCTAGTCGACGGAGTTGAGCGAGGCAAAGCGGATGGCGGGCGAGTCCACCTGGCCGTCTTGCAAGGTGAGGATGAGCTGGTTAGCTGGGTCGATGTTCAGATCGAATTGGGCGTCATCGTGCAGCAGGCGGCTCAACTGGTTGTGCGCCCACAGGGCAGCGCCCGTGCAGTCGGCGCGCGGGGTATCGAAGGCGATGGAGTCGATGCGCACGGCGTCGGCGTCGTTGACCGCGGCGGGCTCGCCTGCGCGCTGGTAGGAGGCCGTGGCGCGGAAGGGCGCGCAGCCGGTGGTGCCGACAAACCCGCGGGTGCCAAAGGTCAGGCTCGGGGCCTGGGGGAGGGCATCGGTGATGGCATTCGGGGCCTGGGGCGCGGTGTAGATGCCGATGACCTGCCAGGATTTATCCATCACGACGTCGTCGCCCGGGGCGGGACGCTCCGGCCCAGAAGAACACGCGCTCAGCGCGGCGGTGCCGCACAGCAGCGCGGCCACAATGCTGCGGGCGCCGGCTAGCATTTCTCCTCCAGGCTGGACAGGAAGGACGTGGCCCATAGATTCACGTCGTGGGTCTGGACCTGGTGGTGCATGGCGGCCATGCGGCGGGCCAGCTCCTCGGGCTGGGTGCGCAGGCCCTGGACGGCGCTGCGCAGAGCCCGCTTGATGGACTCGATGTCGAAGGGGTTGCACAGGTAGGCCTGCTTGAGCTCCACGGCAGCTCCCGCGAACTCGGAGAGCACCAGCGCGCCCGAATTGTCGTCGTGGCAGGCCACGTATTCCTTGGCCACCAGGTTCATGCCGTCCTTGAACGGGGTCACCAGCATCACGTCCGCCATGCGGTAGTAGCGGCGCAGCGTGGTCTTATCCAGGGACTGGTGCATGTAGTGGACCACCGGGTGGCCCAGGTCGCCAAAGCGGCCATTGATGCGGCCGACGGCCTCCTCCACCTGGGAGCGGGTGACCCGGTAGTGATCGATGCGCTCGCGCGAGGGCGTGGCCAGCTGCACCAGGCAGACCTCGGCCGGGTCGAGCGCGCCGGTCTCCAGCAACTCCTCGAACGCGATGAGTCGCTGCAGGATGCCCTTGGTGTAGTCCAGGCGGTCCACACCCAGGATGACGGTGCGCTCTGCCCCCAGCTCGGCGTGCAGGCGGGCCGCGCCGCCAATATCGGCGGGCGAGAAGTCCGCCATGGGGGCCGCGTCGATGGAGATGGGGAAGGCGCCCACGCCCACCCGGCGGCCATCGGCAAGCTGGATGTGCGCGGTGACCTCCCGCGTCGACGCCTTGCCCTGGACGTCGAGCCCGTGCCGGGTTGCAAGCTCCAGGAAGTTGCGGGCGTTGGCCTCCAGGTGAAAGCCCACCAGATCCGCGCCGAGCAGCCCGCGCACGAGCTCCTCGCGCCAGGGCAGCTGCTGGAACAGATCGGGCCCGGGGAAGGGGATGTGCAGGAAGAAGCCCACCCGCAAGTCCGGCCGCTTTTGCCGGAGGATGCCGGGGACTAGCTGTAGCTGATAATCCTGCACCCACACCGTCGCGCCCGGGGCGGCGACGGCGGCGACCTCGTCGGCGAAGCGCAGGTTGACCTCGCGGTAGCGCTCCCACCACTGGCGGTTGAAGACGGGCGTGACGATGAGATCGTGGTACAGCGGCCACAGGGTGGCATTGGAAAAGCCCTCGTAGAAGCCCTCGAAGTCGGCATCGGAAAGCTTGACCGGATGCAGCAGCACCCCGTTGTCGGTGCGGAAAGGCTCCGGGGCCACCCCGGCCACCCCAGGCCAGCCCACCCAGCAGCCCTGGTGGTGCTCGAGCACCGGGGTTAAGGCCGTGACCAGCCCGCCCGGGGAGGGCGTCCACGTGCAGGTGCCGTCGGGGTGGGTGTGCATGTCCACCGGCAGCCGGTTGGCCACCACCACGAAGGAATTCTCAGCGCCCATGCGCGGCTAAGCCTTCTTGGTGGTCTTCTTCGCGGCCTTGGTGGTCGACTTCTTCGTTGCCTTCTTAGAGGCCTTCTTGGTGGCTTTCTTCGTTGCCTTCTTAGAGGCCTTCTTGGTGGCCTTCTTCGTCGACTTCTTGGTGCCCTTCGTGGCCTTCTTGGTCGACTTCTTGGTGGCCTTCTGCGGGGCCTCCTCGGCCTGCTCGGCCAGCACCTTCTTGTGGACCAGGCCCTTGGGCTCGACGCCCAGCATGGACATCAGGGTCACGCCGTCGAGGAAATCCTCCGCGTACGTAGACACGACGCGGCGCGCCGCCAGGGCGGTATTTTCCTCGACGGTGTGCGAGTTATCTGCGGCCGGCTGAATGTCTGTGACCTTTGGTGGCACGAATGTCCTCCTGCTCGAAAGTGGCTATCAACTCGTCAAGTCTACGCTATCTACGCCGAACCTGGCTTACTTGGTGGGCTCCGGTGGGTTGTCGGGGTCGGTGATGGCCTCCCACGTCTCGGTGGCCGGGTCCAGGGCCTGCAGGACGTCCATGACGTCTAGGTCCTCGGTCTCGCGGAGGGCATCGAGCTGCTCCGTGATGGCCTCGTACTGCTTCGAGCGCACATCGGCGGCAGGCGCCGGCGGCTTGGGGCCCTGGACCGGCGGCGGCAGCGGGCGGTTGACACGCGGCGCGGTGGGCGACATCGGCACGCGCGGGATGCGGCGCGCCCCGGCGGCCAGCTTGCTGGCCTGCTGGTAGGAAAAGCGGCCAACCCGGCGCAGCGCCGTGTACGGGCGGAATTTCTGCGGCCGACGCAGGCGGCGGGCGCCACGCTCGCCCAAGACCACGCCGGCGGCCAGGGCGCCGGCAATGGCCAGGGCCATCGCCAGATTGGTAAAGCCGGTGATCATCTGCTCGTTGGTGGTCGCGTACATGGCGCGGTAGAACATGCCGCCGGGCAGCATCGGGGTGTACCCGATGGTCATCGTGATAAGCGGCGGGATGTAGAAGCGGCGGGCCATCAGGCCGCCGGCCAGGCCCACGGCCACGGAGGCGATGAAGGAGGAAAACACCGTGCCGAAGCCGAAGGGGACTAGCACGCCGTAGAAGAAGGTCATACCGGCCACGGCGGTCAGCCCGGCCACGGTGACCTCTTTCCAGGAGGCGTAGACGGCGTAGGCAAACGCCGCGCTGCCGATGCCACTGGCCGCAATCAGAAGCGGCACCTCGTGATAGACGGGCGGGGCCACGGTCTCCAGCGGCGGCAGGTCGAAGCCCAGGTAGTCGGCGGCCTGAATGCCCGCGCCCACGCCGGCGACGATGGCGCAGGTGGCGAGCATGGCCTCCAGGAAGCGGGCGGCGGAGGTCACCGGGGCGCGGGTGATGCCGTCCACCAGGGACTGGACCAAGGTGAGGCCGGCCACGAGGACGATGATGCCGGAGCCGATGATCTGGGCCGGCAGCAGGGTCACGCCGATGGATGCCGCGATGTTATAGGTAATGGCTGCCGGGACGACGGCGATGAACCCGCCGATGACGTTCTGGTAGAACACCGGCACGCGCAGTCGGCCCAGCCAGGTGTTGCAGCCCATGATGATGGCGGCCACGACGAAGGTGATGAGTGCTGCGAGCACCCCTCCGCCGAGCACGACGGCGAAGGCGCCGCCCATCACGCCCCAGCCCACCAGGGTCGGCGCGACGCCGCGCGGCGGGGGCATCTTCTCGATCTCGTCGAGGATGCGCTCGGCCATCGCCGGCGGGGTGGCGCCGGAGTGGATGGAGCGGATGAGCTTATCTACCGCTGCCAGCTTGGAGAAGTTCAAGTCGATGCCCTGTGCCAGGCGGAACACGTGCAGGGAGCGCCGCTTCTCCCCGGCGCCGATGGTCGCGTGCATGGTGATCGTGTTAGTCAGGATGGATACGTGGCAGTAGTGGAGGCCATAGGAGCGAGCCACGAGGTAGACCTGTGCCTGCGTGTCCGCATTCGAGGTGCCCGCCGCAATCAGCAGGTCCCCGATTCGCGCGGCGATCTCCATGACGCCGGTGACCTGGGACTCGTTGGTCAGGTCGATCGGCGCCAGTGGCGAGGGCGGCGGCGCGGCCTTGGCGACGTCGACGGTAGCGACGTTGATGGTCCGGCCCCGCCAGCGCTCTTTGAGGCTCTGCCAGCCCTGGGTCAAGGTATCCAACGCAGCCACAAACTTCCACCTTCTGCCCGGGAAACACGTTTTACGCTACGCAACTCTAGCCGCCGCCTGGCACAGGCGCACCCACGCGTCCCCGCAACCTGGCTGTCGGGCCCGAGATCGTATTCAGGCGGCGGCGTAGGTTACTATGAACCGTGTTGTGTGCAAGCACGGCAGGCTGGAGTGGCGCAATTGGTAGCGCAACGCACTTGTAATGCGTAGGTTGCGAGTTCAAGTCTCGTCTTCAGCTCTGAAAAAGCCCCCTACCTGGAAAAACGGGTAAGGGGCTTTGGCATCGGTGAGGCAATGCGTCCTAAAAATGTCCAAAAAATGAATCGACTCGGACCTGGACAGTTTCCAGACACGCTCGTCCGCGTAGCAGACCTGGAACCGGGGGAGGTATCGCGGCAACGCAGCCCTTCTTGTGCCAGCGGCCCTTCTAGGGTTATCCCCCCACCCCTGCCCCGCCCCCTTTGTCTAGTCCTGCTGCATGGTTTCTACGGGTTGCAGGACGCTTCGCTACGACCGTAAGTGCTGGCCAACCCGTGATACCGCGCGCAAGGCTGTTGCTTACTGGATTGAAGTCGTCTACATTCGTCGGCGCCGGCATTCCGTGCTCGGGATGGTCAGCCCCGTCGATTTCGAGAACCACACCAGCCTAACCATCAGCAGAAAAGAAATAGCTGACTAACCACTAGGTAGCTCCATTACGTGTCCACGAATTGCGGGCAACCCTAATAGAGCCTAGGGCGCTTAGGCCTATATCGTTGCTAGTAAAGTAGCTGCCCGCCAGCTTTCATCTCCACATTCCGCTCGATGCCAACGCTGCCTAGGAAATACTTGTCGTGGCTGACCACCACAAGCGCACCACGGTAGGACTCGAGTGCAGAGATGAGTTGTTCCACGGAATCAATGTCGAGGTTGTTGGTGGGCTCATCCAGCACCAGCACTTCCGGTGGTGGATCAGTCAGCAGGACGCGGGCAAGGGCTACGCGGAAGCGTTCACCACCGGAGAGGGTTTCCACATCACGGTGCACGATGTTGCCCACAATGAGAAACTTACTCAGCAGTTCGTAGGTGTCGTGCGGTTTGCGTGAGGTGCCACTAGAGACCACGTCGAACACGGTCCCTTTCGGCAGTTCAAGGCGTTGATCAAGATAGCCGACCCTCGCATCAGATCCCGCGACGGCTCTGCGCAGGAGCGTCGTCTTTCCAACACCGTTCGCACCATGTAACGCGATACGATCGCCGCCGCCAATAAGAAGATCGCCCAACACAAGTAGCGTGCGCGAGCGCGGAGTCTTTGGATCGATGAGTGGCAGGCGAATGGACTCATCCTCACGCACATTTGCCTCAGCATCGCCGAGGTTCTCCCTCGCCTTCGCAACATCGGCAGCGGCAGCTTTCATCTTGTCGGCACGCCTGGCCTCAGCTGCCCGGCGCGCGGTGGGATCGGAATGCGGTCCTGAGTAGCGTGCTTTGTCCAGTTTAGCCTGATTGGAGGTGACCTTTTGCATGTGTGCCATGTCGCGTCGTTCGGCGCGGAGGGCCTTTTGGGCGTCAGTGACATCGCGAAGCGCGGCTGCGTGGTGGGCCTCGCGCTGTTCAACGTAGAACGAGTAGCTTCCGCCGTAAGTGTGCGCAGTGCCACGATGGATTTCCACGATGGCATCCATCTGCTCCAGCAGCTCAACATCGTGGCTGACCACGATCACTTGTCCGTTAAAAGCGCGTATCGACTCCAGCAGAGCCACACGCCCCTGCGTATCCAAATTGTTGGTGGGCTCATCCAGTAACAGCACCCGCGCACCAGAAAGCTCAAGGCCCGCAATGGCAAGACGCACGAGCTCACCACCAGACAAGGTGTCCACAGTGCGTGCCATGAGCCCGTCCGTATTCAGCGACGGCATTCGCTCAGTAATCAGCGCCTGCGCACGGGCTTCGATATCCCAGTTCTCGCCGACGACATCAAAGTCCACTTGTTCCACGCTGCCCTGCTCAATGCGTGCGAGCGCTGCGCGAATATCAGCGATACCAAGAACGTCCGCCACGGTGTGAGTGCGATCGAAGTAGGCACTTTGTTTCAGTATCCCCGCATGCGGCGTTTGTTGCTCGATCAGCGAAAGAAGCGTGGATTTGCCCGAACCATTGCGGCCAACAATGCCGGTGAGCCGTTCGGTGAAACGTACGCTCAACCCAGTAAAAAGCGGCCTGTCGGCACCGGGGAACGTGAAAGTAAGGTCAGAAAAATGAAGAGAGTTATTAGGCATACTGCACCTTATGAATCGTCGATGAATCAAGTGATTAGCGGCGAGGTGCAGTCTTCAACGGAACTCACTTCCTTGTCTTAAAGAATAATTGAGTACTGGCAGCGACTATAGCAGTTTCTTTGCGATTCGCTTGGATGCTGCCTCTGATGCCTCATGCTCGTCGTAAATTGGTCCCGCAGTATGAATGACAAAGTGAGCGGGAAGATCAAACCCCGGTGTGATCGAGCGTGTCACGCATGGTCTTCGTGCGGGCACGTTTGACTCCGAGCTCTGCTGAAGCGGCGTGAAGTGAGAGGTCCTCATTGTTTTCGTAGAGGGCCACAGCATCACGTTTGA
>CAVFKS010000016.1:0-28828 GCA_963623015.1 Clostridia bacterium | reverse complement strand
CGATTCGCGGATTACTTGTAAACCAAGCCCCGCACACAAACAAACGGACACTCTCGGCGGGTGAGAACGTTGTACAGGCCAAAAGAAGACAGCAGGGTGGTGATCATGGTGTGACTCCTTCGAATAGAGGGTGAATAGATAGCGAAGAGGGAGGTGGAAGCGGTGGTCCCACAGGGTCAACATCAAACCCCGTCTCACTTAAAAAAATTAACACGAATACTTAAGACCCGCAGCCCAAGCGGCAAGAACTCGAAGGGGTGGGTAAAAGACTACCTCGCGCAAATCCCGCGGTGCGGCGGGAAATGGTGTGGGGTTCTCGTCGTTTAAGCGGCGTCGTGGTGCCCGAGTATTCGACTACTGCCAGGGCTCGATGGGGTTGCCCTGCCAGCGGGAGTTGTCGGGCACGCGGTCGCCGCGCATGACCAGGGAGCCGGGGCCGACGGTCGCGGCGGAGCCCAGGGTGGAGGCGGGCAGCGCCACGGAGTGGGCGGCCAGGGTGGCGCCCGCGCCGATGGTGACGGTGTCCAGGCTCATCACGCGGTCCTGGAAGAGGTGGGTCTGCACCACGGTGCCAGGGCCCACGGTGGCGCCGTCGCCCACCACGCATAGGTCGGTCTCCGGGAACCAGTAGGACTCGATCCAGGCGCCGCGGCCGATGCGCACGCCCAGGGCGCGCAGCGCCAGGTTCATCTCACCCGTGCCGGCGGCGTGGGTGAAGAACCAGGGGGCAGCGACGGACTCGACGAAGGTGTCCTGGAGCTCATTGAGCCACACGAAAGAAGACCACAGCGGGTGATCGCCTGCCCGGTGGGTGCCCACGCAGATCCACTTCGCAGCCACGGTCACGGCCATAGCCACCGCACCGGCGGCCATGAGGATGATACCCCCGAGGGCCCAGGCGGCCGCCGGGCCAAAGCCGCGCAGCAGCCACACCAGGGCGCCCACCACGGCGGCCAGCAGCATCGCCGAGGTCATCGGGGCCAGCAGCCGGAGGGTCTCAATCAGCCCGCGCGCGGCCTTCAGGCGCGGGCCGGGGGCATAGGTCAGGGACTCGGCGGCATCGGCAGATTGGGACTCCAGCTGGGCCTGGACGCGGCGCATGCGCTCCGGCGGGGCGCCCCACCAGTTGGAGCCGGCCTTGGACTTCTTCGGCGTGGAGGATAACACCGCCACCAGCGAGTTCTTAGGCAGCTTGCGGCCCGGGCCGGTAATCCCGGAGTTGCCCACGAACGAGCGCTTGCCCACCTTGGTATCCCCGGTGAGCATCCAGCCACCGCCTAGCTCATAGCCGCCCACCAGGGTGTCGTCGGCCAGGAAGGCGCCGTCCTTGACATCGGTGAGCTGTGGAATCACCACGGCCGTGGAGATTTCCACGTCGCGGCCAATCTTGGCGCCCAGGCTGCGCAGCCACGCCGGGGTCAACTGCCCCGCATACAGGGGGAAGGCATTAGTGCGGGCATCGTCCATTAGCCTGCCGATGCCCCATACCCGCCAGCCCTGCGCCGAGCGCACCGGGTTGACCCCGGGCTTAAGCCCCACCTGCAGGGCGCGCACGCCCAGCCAGGTCAGCGCCAGGTAGGCGGCCAGGGCCACCAGGGCGCCCGCGGGAGCAAAGAGCAGTCCGCCGACGAACGCGTTGCCGCCAGTGGCCTGGATGAGCCCCACCGTCACCAGCGCGCCGGCCAGGACGGAGACCACCGGCAGCAGGGCCAGGGCAAAGGAGGTCAGCCCGTAGACGGGCACCCACCAGGGCCGGCGCGGCGGATGCTCGGCGGGGAAGCGGTGCTTGGACCGGCCCACCTTCGCCGCGGGAGAGCCCGCCCAGCGCTGGCCCTTCTTGACGTGGGTGCGCCCGGCGCCGACGGTGGAGCCGGCCTCCACGTGGGCGTCCTTGCCAATGGTCGCGCCCGGCAGGAGCGTGGAGCGCGCCCCAATGCGGGCCTCCGCGCCGATATCGATGGCGCCGACGCGCAGGATGTCGCCGTCGAGCCAGTAGCCGGCCAGGTCCACCTCCGGCTCGATGGCGGCGTGATCCCCGATGGAAAGCAGGCCCGTGACCGGCGGCAGCGAGTGCAGGTCCACCCCGCGCCCGATTTTCACACCCAGCAGGCGCGCGTAGTTGTTGACCCAGGTGGAGCCGGCGATGCCGCGCGAGCCCGAGGCATCCGCCCAGCGCTCCGCGGCCCAGATGCGCAGGTGCACGGTCCCGCCGCGCGGGTAATCCCCGGGTTTTATGCCCGCGGTAAGCGCCCGGGCGCCGAGCGCGCCCACCGGCAGGCGCCCCAGCGGCGTGGCGAAGATGAGGAAGAAGACAATGACGAACCACCACGGGGTGTGCGGGGCCCAGTCAACGCCCCACCAGCCGGTGGCGGCAAAGAGGTTACAGGCCAGCATCACCCAGGCCAGCAGGTGGCTGGCGGCAAGCGTCATCAAGGGCACCTGGGCCAGGGTCTGGATGGCGCGCACGCCGCCGCGCACGCGGCCCACGTGGCGCGGCGGGGCGGTGACGGTGGCGGGGGCGGCGGCATCGAGAAGCTCAGCCAGAGAGCCCAGGCGCGGGTGATCGTAGAGATCGCGCACCGACAAGGTGGGGTAGCGCTCGCGGATGCGGCCCACCAGGGTGGCCGCGGCCAGCGACGTGCCGCCCAGATCGAAGAAGTCGGCGCCGGCGCCCTCGACAGAGACGCCTAAGACCTCGACCCACAGCTGGGCCAGCCAGTCCTCGGTGGGGCTCAGCCCCACGGCGTCCACGCCCACGCCCGGCAGGGGCCAGGGCAGGGCGCGCTTGTCCACCTTGCCGGAGGTGGTCACCGGCAAATCCGGCAGCACCGCCAGGCGCGGGACCAGGGCCGCGGGCATGAGCTCGGCCAGGCGGGCGCGGGCGGCGTGCTCGTCAAAGCCGGCCGCCTCGTCTTCCAGGGCGACGTAGCCAACTAAGACCTTCTCGCCGCCGACGGTGGACTGGACCACCACCGTGGACTGGCGCACGTTGGGAAGGGCGGCGACGTTGGCGTCGACCTCGCCCAGCTCGATGCGCCGGCCGCCGATTTTCACCTGGTCGTCGACGCGGCCCACGAAGTACAGCCCGTCCTCCTCCAGGCGCACGTGGTCGCCGGAGCGGTATGCGCGCTCCCAGCCCAGCGCGGGCGCCGGGGCGTATTTCTCGGCGTCCTTGTCCGGGTCTAGGTAGCGGGCCAGGCCCACGCCGCCGATGACGAGCTCGCCCACCTCGCCCGGTGCCACCGGCTGGCCATCCTTGTCCACGACGGCCAGATCCCAGCCGCGCAGCGGCAGCCCGATGGGCACCGGCTGGCCCGGGTGGAGCTGTGCCGCGCAGGCCACGACGGTGGCCTCGGTGGGCCCATAGGTATTCCACATCTCCCGGTCCTCGGTGGCCAGGCGGTCCACCAGCTCCTGGGAGCACGCCTCCCCGCCCACGATGAGCAGGCGCACGTGGTCCAGGGCCTCGGCCGGCCATAGCCCCGCCAGGGTGGGCACGGTGGAGACCACCGTGATGTCGCGGCGGATGAGCCAGGGGCCGAGATCCATGCCGGAGCGCACCAGGGAGCGCGGGGCCGGCACCAGGCAGGCGCCGTGGCCCCAGGCCAGCCACATCTCCTCGCAGGAGGCATCGAAGGCCACGGACAGCCCCGCCAGCACGCGGTCCTCCGGTCCCAGCGGGCCGCCGGGGTGGTGGGCGAGGAAGATCTCGGCCTCGGCGTCGACGAAGGCAGCCGCGCTGCGGTGGCGCACGGCTACGCCCTTGGGTTTTCCGGTAGACCCCGAGGTAAAGATGATCCAGGCGTCGTCGTCTAGGTGCGGGTCGCCGCTTCCGGCAGCGCCGGCGGGGGTCGGCTTGAGGCTGCGGAAGCCTTCGTCGCTAAAGAGCCCGTCGATGCCGGCCTCGCCGAAGACGAGCTCGGCGCGCTCGTCGGGGTCGTCGGCATCGACAGGCACATACGCCGCGCCCGCGAAGAGGGTGGCCAGGATGGCCAGGTAGAGCTCGTGGCTGCCGGAGGCCATCCGCACGCCCACCCGGTCCCCGCGGCCGATGCCTAAGGAACGCAGCCGGGCCGCGCCGGCCTCGGCGGCCTCGAGCACCTCCGCATAGGTGAGGATCTCGCCGTCGTCGATGGCGGCGGCGTCCGGGAAGGCCGCCGCGCTGGCGCGCACGATGTCCACTAGGGTGCGCGGCGCGGGCGCCTGCGGCGAGGTCAGGTAGTGGGCGGGGATGGCGGGGTGGCCGCCGGGATAATGTGCGTCTGCAGGGTCGTCTAGGGAATGGCGGCTCACGCTAGGACTCATCCTCCCCGGCCACGATGATGGACTGGGCGAGCTTGCGCAGGTGCTTGAGTTGCTTGTTGGTGGAGGCATCGAGGGCCTCGTCCTCGGCGGCGGTGACCAGGTGGCTCAGCTCCTTGTGCGCCTTGGTGCCCTTCTTGGTGCAGGCCACGATCTGGCGGCGGCGGTCGCGCGGGTCGCGCTCGCGCTTGGCCCAGCCGTGCTTTTCCAGGGCGTCGATGAGGCGCACCATGTCGGAGGCATCGATAGCCAGGGTCTCCGACAGCGTGGACTGGCTGGCGGCGGTGGACTCCACCAGGCAGGTGAGCACCCAGTACTCGCGCTGGCTGGTGCCCTTGGCGCCCAAGGCGGCCTCGACCATGTCGCGCACGCGGCGGCGCACGCGCTCCAGCTGGAACGACGGAGACTCGAGCAGCGCGGTGGGGATGGGGGGAATGTTCGCGGAAGTCATGCAAACAAGTCTATCCTGCCCACCCTCGGGCGGCTAAATCATTGGATGTTTCCCACTATCTGTGGATCAAGGTATCCATTGCTGCTGGCAGCGGGCCATTTCCGCTAGTGCTGGGCGCCGCTACTCCAGGGGCAGGTCGGCCTCGGCCCAGGCCTCGGTGCCGCCCTCGATATTGGCGACATCCCAGCCTAAGGAGCTTTGCAGGTACATCCCGACCTGCGCGGAGCGCCCGCCGGAGCGGCAGATCAGGTAGATCTCGCGGTCCGGATCGATCTCGCGGTAGCGCTCCGGGATGTCGTTCATGGGGATGTGCACGGCGCCGGCGGCGTGGCCGTCCTCCCACTCGAAGTCCTCGCGGACATCGATGATCTGTGCGCCGGCGGGTACGTCCTTGGGCTCAATGCTTCTCATGGGGGACAAGCATAGCGCGCCGGGCCGCGGGCTACTTCCAGACGATGGTAGTGGCGTAGTCCTCCATGGCGGTGCCCTGCTTGAGGGCGTCGTCGACGTCAACGTCGATCTTCTCCACGTTGCGGATGCCGGCCTTGACCGAGCCGTCATAGGTGATGAGGAAGTTCCGGCCGGTAAACGGGACCTCGATGCCGCGCAGTTCCAGGCCCTTGTTGTCGTAGCTGCCCACGTTGGAGTAGACGTACTCCTCCACGGCCAGCTCGCCGATGCTCTCAAACGCCGCCCCCAGGTCCTTCGTCACGATCTCCTCGCGCCCAAACTTCGGCAGGCCCGGCAGCAGCGCCACCGCGGCGACGGCCACCACCAGCAGCGTGGCGATGACGGACACGAGTGCAGTCATAAGCTTATTCATTAGAGACAAACTAGCAGGTCGCCGTCAGCGGTGCGCCGCGAGGTATTGCAGGATCGCCTTAACGCGGCGGTTGTCCTCGCTGGGGTCTAGGCGCAGTTTGGTGAAGATGTTGGACACGTGCTTGGCCACCGCTGCCGCGGACAGGACCAGTTCGGTGGCGATGTCCTTGTTGGACTGGCCCCGGGACATCAGTTCCAGGACCTCGCGCTCGCGAGGGGTGAGCTCGCCCAGACCACTGCGGCCCGAGCGCATCAAGGCCTGGGCGACGGTGGGGTCGATGACGGTGCCGCCCTGGGCCACGATGTCCAGGCTGGCAAGGAAGTCACGAACCTCGGAGACGCGGTCTTTGAGCAGGTAGCCGGTGCCGGCATCGGGGGCATCGAAAAGCTCAACGGCATAAGCCGGGGCCACGTACTGGGACAGCACCATCACCGGCAGGCCGGGGTAGGCGGTGCGCAGGGCGACGGCGGCCTTGAGCCCATCGTCGCCCATGCCCGGCGGCATGCGCACATCCGTGATCACAACGTCGGGCAGGCTATCGCGCATCTGCTCCACGATGTCCTCCAGCTCCGGCGCCGATGCCGCCTGGCCGACGATGGTGTGCCCGCGGCGCTCCAGCAGGCCGGCCAGGCCCTCGCGCAGGATGGCGGAATCATCCGCCACGACGATCTTCAAACCCATCTTTTAGACTCCTGACTCTCCCCGGTTGAGAAGCAAAGGGATAGAACCTGCCACCCGCGTGGGCCCGCCCGGCGGGGATGACAACGTGAGTTCTCCGCCGAAAGCGGCCAGCCGCTCGGCCATGCCTGCCAGCCCGTGGCCCGGGGTGAGGCGGGCGTCACCGGGGCCGTCGTCAACCACCGTGACGCGCAGCGAATCATCCGCTGTGACCAGTACCGTAACCCGCGCGCCGGGAGCATACTTCGCGGCGTTGGTCAGCGCCTCCGCGCCGAAGAAGTAGCCACAGGCCAGCACTGAGGCTGAGAGCTTGGGCAGCGGGTGGGGCGAAAAGACCTGGACGTGCGGGCCGTAGGCCGCGGCGGCATCGGCAAGCGCTGCCACCAAGCCGTGGTCCTGGAGCACCTGCGGGTGGATGCCGTGCACCGTGGCGCGCAGGGAGTGCAGTCCCTGGTCCACGTCGCGCTTGGCGGCGGCCAGCAGCCCGGCCAAGGGCTCGGGGGCGTCGAGGAGGGCCTCGCCCAGCTTCATGCTGGCGGCCACCAGGTACTGCTGCGCGCCGTCGTGTAAGTCGCGTTCGATGCGGGCGCGCTCGACCTCGTAGGCGTCGGCGATGGCGCGGCGCGAGGCCGTCAGCTGGGCAATCTTGGCCGCCTGCTGCTGTTCGTGGCTGGTGGGCTGGGACTTCCGGAACACGGAGACCAGCATAATAGGCCCCTGGTGCGCCAGGGGTAGTGCTAGCACTACCTTAAACATCAGCGTTAGGGCCCTCGATTAACTGGCTCGCAGACGGTGAGATGGATTCTATGACACAGTTGCTTTCTCTTTCAGACATCACGAAGGACTTCGGCGCCGGCCCGGTGCTCGCGGGCATTTCACTCGACATCGCCCCGGGCGAGCTGGTGGCGATCATGGGCCCGTCCGGCTCCGGCAAGTCCACCCTGCTGCACTGCATGTCCGGCGTCCTGCAGCCTACCCACGGCGCCGTCCGCTACGGCGACGAGGAGCTCTCCGCGCTTTCCGATGCCGCCCGCTCCCGCCTGCGCCTGCGCCACTTCGGCTTCGTGTTCCAGGACGGCCAGCTGCTTCCCGAACTAACCAACTTGGACAACGTGGCGTTGCCGGCGATGCTGTGCGGGGTCTCGCGGGGCAAGGCCCGCAAGCGGGCGGCGGAGTTGCTCGACCAGCTGGGCCTCGGCGACCTGGCGGACCGCCGCCCGGCGCAGGTCTCCGGCGGGCAGGCACAACGGGTAACCATCGCGCGTGCCCTGGTCACCGACCCTGGCATCATCTTCGCCGACGAGCCCACCGGCGCCCTGGATCAGTCCACCGGCCACGAGGTGATGCAGATGCTCACCACCATCGTGCGCCAGTCCGGCGCCAGCCTGGTCATGGTCACCCACGACCCCAAGGTCGCAGACTGGTTGCAGCGCCGCGTGGAAATCCGCGACGGCATCATTCACGATGACCGCCGGATCGAGGTGGTCCGATGAACACCGCCACCTTGGTCTTCGACCTGCAGCGCGAGTCCATCCGGGCGCGCTCGGGCACGGGCATCGTTTCCCTGCTCGCCGTTCTGACGCTGACCCTGGGAGCGACCATCGCCTTCCTCGTGGCCGGGGGCACGTGGATGTTCTGGCAGCGAACCCGGCACCTCGAGGAGGCTGCTCCCGTCCTGCGCGAGGCCTTCGGCGAGGTCATGGACAATTTCCTCTTCCCCTGGTTCGTCTTAGCGCTATTTGCCTGCGCGTTTATCGTCCCCGCGCTGTTTAGCCTCACCGCCCAGGCAGCCGTACTCGGCGCCTCGGGGCGAGAGCATCGTCTGGCCACGCTGCGCCTGCTGGGGTTGACCTCCGGCCAGGTTGAGCGCATGGCCGTGGTGGAGACCGGCGTGCAGGCCATCGCCGGCATCGTGCTGGGCGGGGTGATCAGCGTGCTCGTAGCCCCGGTGTTTACCACCTTGAGCTTCCAGGCGCGCCCCGTGGCGCTGGCCGAGCTCATCCTGCCGTGGTGGGGATACCTCGCGGTTGCCGCCGTACTTTTTCTCTTGGCGTGCGGCGCGGCTTTTACCGGCATGCGCCGGGTGCGCGTGAGTCCGCTGGGGGTGGCTAGGCGCCAGATGCCCGCGGCATTTCGCTGGTGGCGTGGGGTCGTCTTCCTTGTTGTGGTTGCCTGCGGCATCGTTTACGTCATGGACTCGTCGAGCACCCCGAGCGCCGTCGTGGTCCTAGTCGTCTTCATCATGGCCATGAGCTTTAATCTCGTGGCTCCGCTGCTCTTGCAGGCCGGTGCCAAGGTGATGGGGGTGCTGCCCGGTACCGCGCACCTTGTGGCCTGCCAGACCGTGGCGTCGAATGCTCGCCAGGCGTGGTGGCGCAGCGCCACCATCGGTTTCTTCGGGTTCCTGGCTGGCTTCCTCATCGCCACGCCCCTGGGCTCGGATGCTCTGGCGGCCACGATGCAGGAAGAAGCCGAGCTAGGCGTGGTGTTTGGCGACGTCTACACCGGCGTACTGCTCACCTTAGTTTTTGGGTTCCTGCTGACCAGCATGTCAGTCTTTCTGGGACAAGTCTCCGGCATCTTCGAGGACAAGGAGCGCATCTGGGCGCTGGATCTCATGGGCGTGCCCCGCGGCTTCCAGTTCCGTGCGGGCGCCTGGACGGTGATGGGGCCGGTGCTTTCTTTGAGCCTTTCCGGCTTCTGCTTCGGCGGGTTCATCGCCACCTTCATCTTCTTCTCCAACATTGATGAAGGCAGCGTTGACGTGGCCGGGCGCCTGCTCATGGCATTCAGTATCTTGGGCGCGGGCTGGCTGGTCACGCTGATCGCGGTTGTCCTAGCCGAGCCCCTGCGCGGCTACGTACTGCGAACGGGAGGAAGGAAAGAATGAAGACTGTACTGAAAATCATCGGCGGCCTCATCGCTGTGCTCATGGTCGCGGTGGCTCTCGGGGTCTACGCCCTCGGCCCTGCTTATGGGGCGATGTTCCTGGGAAGGCCCGTGTTCTTGTTCAACGCGAGCGAAAAGCGCATCAACACCGCGATGGTAGACACCGCCGGGGGACTGGGCATCTACGGCGACAGTGCGGAATTTGCGCAGGCCCGCGAGGCCTTTGAGCAGGACCCCACGGATCCGCATCTGCTGGACGCGGCCATTGACGCCGCCGGCGGCAAGCACTCCCAGGTCTTCACAGCCGAGGCCGAGGACGCCGTGGAAAGCCACGCCCCCGAGGTCACGTATGCGGACGGCGTGCTGCGCGCCACCGTCCCGTCCATCGGCCGCCACGACGACGGCCAGGCTTACGCGGATACCCTGGCCCAAGGCTTGACCGGCCGGCCGGACGCGTGTGCGGCCGTGGTGGATCTGCGCGGCAACGGTGGCGGTGACATGGGCCCGATGTTCGCGGGACTGAGCCCCCTGCTTCCCGACGGCACCGCGCTCTCCTTCGTCAACCGCATGGGCACCACGGATGTCATCATCGACGGCAACTCCGTCATTGGCGGAGGCACGCCGACTGCCACCGCGGGTGGCAAGCTGAACCTGCCAGTGGCAGTGCTTATCGACGGCGACACCGCCTCGTCGGGCGAGGCCACCCTCCTGGCATTCCGCGGCCTCGACAACGTACGCACGTTCGGGGAGCCTACCGCAGGTTTTGCCTCCGCCAACATGGTCTACGACTACCCAGATGGGCGCTCGCTCATGCTGACCATCGCCAAGGACAAGGCCCGCACAGGGGAGGAATTCTCCGAGGAACCCATCGCGCCCGACGTCCCGCTAGCAGAGCTCGACGCCTGGATTTCTGCCCGCTGCCACCGCTAGCCTGATTCAGCCCACCGGCCGCGGTCCTCCAACTCCTGCTGGTAGCGCCACAGGTGGTGCCAGTCCCAGGGCGGGCGCACCAGGCTGCCGCGTCCCCGGACTATGGCTAGGACCTGACCCACGGCGGCGTCGAGGTGGTGCTCAATCGTGGTGGCGGTGAAGTGGAGGGGGCGCCAGCCGCGCTGGACGGCATCGTTGAGCTTCTGTCGGTCAATCTCGAAGCGCTCCCGGCCCTCACCGTTGTGGTAGACGTAGCCGTCGACCTCGATGGCCACCTTGTGCTCGTCCAGCACGAGGTCCCAGCGGTAGGGGCCGATGGGCACGTTGTTGCGCACCGCAACGTGCGGGGCCAGCGCCCGGGTGAGCGCGCGCTCGGGCACGCTGTCGGCGCCCACGATGGCCTGGGCCAGCACCGCGCGCGTGTGCCGCGGCAGGCGCTTGATGGTGGACTGCAGGGCCGCGAGGTAGGCCCGGCCATGCTTGCCGTCGAAGTGGGCCTCGATGAACGCGATGGCATCGGCAAGCGACATGGCTTCCACCGCCTGCAGCGGGCCGCATACCCGCACGCCGTCGATGTAGGAGGTCTCCTTCGGCCGCGCCCGGCGGCTGTGGAAGTAGGGGCTTTTCGCCATGGTGCCCGCCCGCAGGAAGTACAGGGGGAAACTCAGCTTTTCGCCCAGGGATGCCTGGGCCGCGGAGTAGCCGTCTAGTGCGCAATCAGGCCAGCGCTGTGTGACCATCCGGGCCAGCTGCCCGGCGGTGGGCTCTTCGGACAGGTACCACCCGTGACAGATCTTGACTGCTTGACCTTTGGCGGCGCGACGCGAGCCCGCGCGGCCCTCAAAGCTTTCCATGTGCCCCCACAACATACGGATCGATCAATTTAAGCCCCCGGGAGCCGGTGGTTTCGGCCCCTTGTTTGATCGAATCGTACTTCAGGCGCGGGTGGCTGTCGCGCCGGGCAGAGCACCGGCACAAAAAAGTACGTATCGATCAGATAGCGGCCTAAAACCGACTGGATTTAGCAGCCTATTTGATCGATACGTACCTAGAAGCCGAATTACTTGTGGCGCGCGATGGCCTCTTCGAGGATCTTCTCGGCCTCGGCCTTGTCGCCCCAGCCGGAGCCGGTGACTTCCTTGTTGGGTTCCAGGTCCTTGTAGTGGACGAAGAAGTGCTCGATTTCGTCCTTGACGTGCTGCTCGACGTCGGAGATGTCCTGGTAGCGCTCCCAGCGCGGGTCATCGATGACCGCGAGCAGCTTGTCGTCGCCGCCGGCCTCGTCCGTCATCTTGAACACGCCGAGGATGCGGGCCTCGACGATAACGCCCGGGAAGACGGGCTCGGGCAGGATGACCAGGGCGTCGAGCGGGTCGCCGTCCTCGCCCAGGGTGCCGTCGATGTAGCCGTAGTCCTGCGGGTACGCCATCGGGGTGAACAGGTAGCGGTCCAGGTGGACCTTGCCGGTTGCATGATCGATCTCGTACTTGTTGCGGGAGCCCTTGGGGATCTCGATGGTGACTTCAACGCTCATCGGCGCGGTACCTCCGTCAAATCGGTGTCTATAGTTTCCGCTCTCAGCATACCCGCTACCCTTGGGGCAATGAGCAAGAAGCAACTGTGGTGGGCAACGGCGGCTCTGGCCGTCACGGTGGCGGTCGGGGGCGCGGCCGCCACCGGGGTCAGCGTCCAGCGCGCCTACCGGCACCTGGACCACGGCGCGCCCTTCGAGCTGCCCGCCCCGCAGCCCGCGCTGGAGCCCGCGGAGCCGGGGCCTGCCGATGCCGCTGCCACCGCCGCTGCCCTCGACGCCGTCGCCGCCGAGGACTCGGTGCGCGACGCGCTGGCCACTTTCGGTGCGCAGGTCATCGACACCACCTCCGGGGAGGTCATCTGGGAGCGGGTTGCCGGCCGGGAGCTCATCCCGGCTTCGTCGACGAAGGTGCTCACCGCGGCAGCGGCCACCCTGGCCCTGGACGAGAACCAGCGCCTGCACACCCAGGTTGTGCGCGGGGCCAACCCCGGCGAGGTGGTCATCCGCGCCGCCGGCGATGTCTGGATCACCGCCGAGCAGCTGGATCAGGCCGCCGAGGATATCGCCGCGGCCAGCCCGGAGGGCGTGAGTTCTGTCATCATCGACACTTCCGTGTGGACCGGCCCGGAGCAGGGGGCGAAGTGGGACCCCACCAACGTCGACGCGGGCTTTGTGGCCCCCATGCAGCCGGCCATGATCGCGGGCGGGCGCCTCGGTGGCATGGAAGGCGACCTGCCGCGCAGCCATACTCCGGCCCTGGACGTGGCCTCTGCACTGGCCGCCCGCCTGGGCGCGGGCACCGTCGGCATGGGCCCGGCACCCGAGGGCGCGGCGGTGATAACGGAGCTGGCCTCGCCCACCCTGGCCGAGCGCATGGATGACATGATGAAGCACTCGGACAACGTCATGGCCGAGGCCATTGCCCGCGAGGTCGCCGTGGCACGGGGAACGGAGGCCTCTTTCGCCGGGGCCACCGCGGCCACCCTCGAGGTGCTGCGCGAGCACGGCGTGGAGCTGGGTAATACGCAGCTGAAGGACAACTCCGGGCTCTCGGAAGAAAACCGCATTGCGCCGGCCACGCTGGCGGGCATCGTCAGCCGGGCGGTGACCGAGGAGCCGCTGCGCCCGGTGCTGACCTACCTGCCGGTGGCCGGCGGCGAGGGCACCTTGTATACCCGCTACGCGGACCTGGACGGGCGCGGCTTCGTGCGCGCTAAGACGGGCACGCTTACCGGGGTCTCCGCGCTGGCGGGTACCGCGCAGGGCCAGTCGGGGCGGATCTACGCCTTCGCTTTCCTGGTCAACGACGGCGAGGTCACCATCGCGCGCGCGGCCCAAGACCGCCTAGCCAGCGTGCTCCACGAGTTCTAGGGCGCGCGGGTGGAACCTTTCTGGCCGCGCCGCTCGCCGCATTTTGCGCGCCTGCGCGCCGCCGTGCGCCCCGTCCTCCATGGGCTCGCGGCGGAGGGCACCCCGCCGGCGGTGGGGTTATCCGGCGGGCCGGACTCCCTGGCCCTGGCCGCCGCGGTGGCCGCTGAGGCGCGCCGGGCTCCTGGCCCTGACCCTGACTCTGTTCGCCCGCTGGCTGTCTGCGTCGACCACGGCCTCCAGCCCGGATCTCGCGAGGTTGCCGATGCCGCCGCCGCCCAGGCCCGCGCGTGGGGGATTGATGCCCGCGTCATCGCGGTGGACGTGGCCCAGCCGGGCGAAGGCATGGAGGCCGCCGCCCGGGTGGCGCGCTACCGGGCCTTTGCCGCGGTGGGCCGCCCGGTGCTGGTGGCGCACACCGCCGAGGACCAGGCCGAGACCCTGCTGCTGGGCGCCCTGCGCGGGCAGGCCACCGGTATGGCGGAGGAGTCCTGGGTGGAGGGTGCCCGCGTCCTGCGGCCCCTGTTGCAGCTGCGCCGGGCCGATACCGAGGGCGCGTGCGCGGAGCTGGGGTTGCGGCCCTGGCACGACCCGCAGAACCAGCAGTCGGAGTTCCGGCGGGTGCGCCTGCGCCGGGAGGTCCTGCCCTTACTCAATGACATCCTCGGCGGCGATGCCGTGGCCCCGCTGGCCCTGGCGGCCGCCGACGTGGCCGCCGATGCCGCAGCGCTTGACCACCCGGCCGAGACCGACTGCGCCACGCTCGCGGCCCTGCCGGGGCCGGTGCGCCGGCGCGCGATCTTGGCCTGGCTCCGCGGGCTCGGAGCGGATTGTTCGCGGGCGGGTCTGGCCCAGATCGAGGCGCTGTGCACGAACTGGCGCGGCCAGGGCGGCGTGGCGGTGCGGGCTGGGGGAGAAGGGGGCATCGGCAGGCTGGGTGAAAAGGGGGCGGCGAGGTTGGAAGTGCGCCGCGTAGGTGGCAAACTGGCACTGTTGCCCGGCTAACTCAAAGGAGCGCATTCATCATGCATGACAAGAAGGACTTCGAGGTCCCGGCCCACCCCTATGGCGCGGACGTCGAGGCCGTGCTGGTCTCGGAGGAAGACATCCGGGCCCGCGTGGAGGAGATGGCGCGAGCTATCTCGGAGAAGTACCAGGGAGCAGAAGAAAAACTCATCCTGGTGTGCGTGCTCAAGGGCGCGGTATTCTTCCTCACCGACTTTGCCCGCGCGCTCACGGTGCCCTCGGAGCTGGAGTTTATGGCCGTGTCCTCCTACGGCAACTCGGCGTCGTCCTCGGGCGTGGTGCGCATCCTCAAGGACTTGGACCGCGACATTGAGGGCCGCGACGTGCTCATCGTCGAGGACATCATTGACTCCGGACTGACGCTGAGCTGGCTCATCCGCAACCTGCAGGGCCGCAACCCGGCCAGCCTGTCGGTGATTACCCTGCTGCGTAAGCCCGAGGTGGTCAAGGCGGACATCGACCTCTTCGACGTGGGCTTTGATATCCCCAACGAGTTCGTCGTGGGCTATGGGCTCGACTACGCGGAGAACTACCGCGACCTGCCCTTCGTGGGCACCCTCCACCCTTCCGTGTATTTGGACTAGGCTTCATAAATTAATGAAAAATTCCAACATCGTGCGCTATGGCTCGATCGCAGCACTCGTGCTCATCGCGCTCTACGCGTTCACCTTCTTTACCAATGACACCCGCAATTTCGTGCGGGTGGACACCTCCGTCGCGCTGGAGCAGCTGACGGACAAAAACGTGGCCGAGGCCCAGATCGATGACCGCGAGCAGCAGGTCCGCCTGAAGCTGCGGGAGCCGGTCACGGTGGAGGAGCGCGAGGGCGTCGAGGAGGTCATCGCCAAGTACCCGGCCCGCGCCACCGAGCAGGTCTTCAATGCTGTCAAGGACGCCGGCGCCGATAAGTACCAGACGCATGTGACCCAGGAGTCCTTCTTGGGCTCCATGTTGAGCTTCCTGCTGCCGATGCTCATCCTCTTCGGCCTGCTGTTCTGGTTCATGTCGCGGATGCAGCAGGGCGCGGGCGGCCTGTTTGGGATTGGCGGCTCGAAGGCCAAGGAGCTCAACAAGGACATGCCCACCAACACGTTCGCGGACGTGGCGGGCGCCGACGAGGCCGTCGAAGAGCTGCAGGAAATCAAGGACTTTTTGGAAGACCCGGAGCGCTACCACGCGCTTGGCGCCAAGATCCCGCGCGGCGTGTTGCTCTATGGCCCTCCGGGCACGGGCAAGACGCTGCTGGCGCGCGCCGTGGCTGGTGAGGCCGGCGTGCCCTTCTATTCCATCTCCGGCTCCGACTTCGTGGAGATGTTCGTGGGCGTGGGCGCCTCCCGCGTGCGCGATCTGTTCAAGCAGGCCAAGGCGAATTCGCCGTGCATCATCTTCATCGACGAGATTGACGCGGTGGGCCGCCAGCGCGGCTCCGGCATGGGCGGCGGCCACGACGAGCGCGAGCAGACGCTCAACCAGCTGCTGGTGGAGATGGACGGCTTCGGTGACCGCGAGGGGGTTATCCTCATCGCCGCCACCAACCGCCCGGACATCCTGGACCAGGCGCTGCTGCGCCCGGGCCGTTTTGACCGCCAGATCCCGGTCACCGCGCCGGATCTGGCCGGCCGCGAGAAGATCCTGCAGGTCCACTCCAAGGACAAGCCGCTGGCCGCGCACGTCGATGTGCGCGATCTGGCCAAGCGCACCGCCGGCATGTCGGGCGCGGATCTGGCCAACGTGCTCAACGAGGCCGCGCTGCTCACCGCGCGTGTGGGCGGCAACGTCATTACCGCCGACGCCCTGGAGGAGGCCACCGACCGCGTGGTCGGTGGGCCGCGCCGGCAGTCGAAGATCATCTCCGAGCAGGAGAAGAAGGTCACCGCCTACCACGAGGGCGGCCACACGCTCTCCGCGTGGGCGCTCAAGGACATCGAGCGCGTCTACAAGGTCACCATCCTGGCCCGCGGGCGCACCGGCGGGCATGCCATGACCGCCCAGGAAGACGACAAGGGCATGTACACCCGCGACGAGCTCTTTGCCCGCCTGGTCTTCGCCATGGGCGGCCGCGCGGCCGAGGAGCTGGTCTTCGGCGCGCCCACCACGGGTGCCTCGGCCGATATCGAGCAGGCCACCAAGATTGCCCGCGCGATGGTCACCGAGTATGGCTTCAGCCCGGACTTAGGCCCGGTCAAGTACGGCCAGGAGCAGGGCGATCCGTTCAGCTTCGGCGGCGGGGGCGGCCAGCTGCAGTACTCGGATGAGGTCGCCGCCAAGATCGACTCCGAGGTTGCCTACCTGCTGGACCGCGCGCACCGCCGCTCCTATGAGCTGCTGGAGCGCCACCGCGACTTTCTCGATAAGTTGGTCGAGCTCCTCCTGGAGAAGGAGACCCTGCGCCGTCCCGACCTGGAGGGTGTCTTCGACGGCATCGAGCCGGAGGCCGCCGAGGAGGTCTTCCCAGGCGAGGACGTGCGCTTCCCCGCGCAGGCCGGCCGCGAGCCCATCAAGACCCCGGCGGAGCTGGCGAAGGAGCGCGGCGAGGAGCTGCCCCCGCGCCGCACCCTGCTGGAGGCCACCCGTGCGGTGCGCGCCGCCCGCGAGGCCGGCGCCCGCGTGCCCTCCCTGGAGGAGGGCGAGTATGGCTTCAACTTCGGCCAGCACGCCGGCGATCCTTCCGCCGCCACCGATGCCACCTCCGCGGCCGCCCCGCCGCACCCGGCGCCGGTCAATGAGGCCATCGATGCCGCGCCTAAGCCCCCGGCCAGCGCCGACGACGCTGGCGATGCCCCGGAAGCCAGCCCCGCGCCCACCGCCACGTCCGCTCCGGAGCCCACCCGGGTCCCGCACCCGGCCGACGCGGCCTATCCGCATAACACCGCGGATCCGGACGCCACCTCGGTCATCCCGCGCGTGACCGGCGCGGAGGAGACCCCGGGCCGCGGGCGCCACCACCGCGACGACGCGGCCGGCGACGCCGCCGGCAGCGAGCACGCCGACAACGCAGACAACGCAGACAACAGCGAAAACAACAAGGACGACTAACCCCATGACTAATCCGGAAACCGGACGCTCCTTCGACGCCGCGCGGGCCGAGGCCGCCGTGCGCGAGCTGCTCATCGCAGTGGGCGAGGACCCCGACCGCGAGGGTCTGCGCGACACCCCGGCCCGCGTGGCCCGGGCCTATAGGGAAGTCTTCGCGGGCCTGCACACTGATCCGACGGAGGTGCTCCACAAGACCTTCGCGGAGGACCACCAGGAGCTGGTGCTAGTCCGCGACATCCCCATCTATTCCACGTGCGAGCACCACCTGGTGCCCTTCTTCGGCAAGGCCCACATCGGCTATATCCCGGGCGCGGACGGGCACGTCACGGGCCTGTCCAAGCTGGCGCGCCTGGCGGACATGTTTGCCAAGCGCCCGCAGGTCCAGGAGCGCCTGACCCGCCAGATTGCCGATGCCCTGGTGGTAAAACTCGGCGCTCAGGCCGTCATCGTGGTCATCGAGTGCGAGCACCTGTGCATGGCCATGCGCGGCATCCGCAAGCCGGGCGCGGTGACCACCACCTCCGCCGTCCGCGGCGGTTTCAAGACCAACCCGGCCTCCCGCGCCGAGGTGCTTAGCCTCATTCGTTCCTAGAACCGCCTGCCCGGCGCCGGGCAGGCGCTAGAATTGCGTGGAGGACGCGCGGGGCAATCAACGCCCCCACGGCCCTGGCCAGATACCACGAAACCGAAAGCTAGGACAGCCATGCAACCATCGCACGCTCAGGCGTTTGCGCAAGCTACCTCCGTTGCCGACCTCACCATCCCGGGCCGCACCCTGGTGATGGGCATCGTCAACGTCACGGAGGATTCTTTCTCCGACGGCGGGCGGTGGCTCGACATCGAAGCGGCCGTTGTCCACGCCCGCGAGCTCATCGCCGCCGGCGCCGACATGATCGACGTGGGCGGTGAGTCCACCCGCCCGGGGGCGGTCCGCGTGCCGGAGGAAGAAGAGATCCGCCGGGTGAGCCCCGTCATCGCCGCCCTGCACGCCGAGGGCATTCGTACCTCGGTGGACACCATGCGCGCGTCGACCGCCCGCGCCGCCGCGGAGGCCGGCGTGGACATGATCAACGATGTCTCCGGCGGGCTGGCGGACCCAGACATGTTCGCCGTGATGGCTGACGCCGGCGTGCCGGTGTGTCTGATGCACTGGAAGACCCTCCAGGAGGGCGCGTTTGGCTCCGCGGCGGGGGTGGCCGACCACGGCGGCGACGTCGTGCGCGACGTGCACGATACCCTGCGCCGCCTCACCGACCTAGCCTTGGCCGCCGGCGTGCGCGCCGACAACGTGGTGCTGGATCCGGGCCTGGGCTTTGCCAAGACCCCGCAGGATAACTGGGCGCTGCTCCAGGCCCTGCCGGAGTTCCTAGACGGCGAGCTCCCGGTGCTGGTCGGCGCTTCGCGCAAGCGCTTCCTCGCCGCCCTGCGGGAGGACCGCGGGCGGGAGACCTCCCCGCTGCTGGCGGACCCGGCCACCGCCGCGGTCACCGCAATCTCCGCCCACCTGGGCGCGTGGGGCGTGCGCGTCCACGAGGTGGAGGTCTCCCGCGACGCCGTGGACGTGGCCGCCGCCTGGCGCCTGGGTGCCGACTACACCGGCGGGGCGAATGCCTCCGGCAGCTACTCCAACGGCGCCGATGGCCAGGCCACCATGAAGTCCACGGCCCTGGGCTCTGCCCGCCCAGCGTCACCATCTGACCAGAACCAGGAAGGCTAGAGCACATGGCAGATCGCATCGAATTGAAGGGCGTGGAGTGCTTCGGCTACCACGGGGTATTCCCGGAGGAAAAGCGCGAGGGCCAGAAGTTCATAGTGGACATCACCTGCTGGCTGGATTTCTCCGGCGCGGCCGCCGCCGATGATCTCACCCAGACCATCAACTACGCCGAGCTGGCCGAACTTGCCGTCGAGGTCGTCGAGGGCCCGGCCCGCGACCTCATCGAGACCGTCGCCACCGAGGTGGCCGAGCGGGCGTTGGCTGCCCAGCCGGCGCTCTATGCCATCGAGGTCACCGTCCACAAGCCGCAGGCGCCCATCCCGCACGCCTTCGCCGATGTCGCGGTCGTGGCCCGCCGCTCCCGGAAGCACGCCTAGATCATGCGGGCGGTATTATCCATCGGCTCCAATATGGAGGATAGGGTGGCGCTTTTGCGCCGCGTCTTCGACGAGTTTTCCGGCCAGATCGTGGCGGCCTCCCCGGTCTATGCCACCCCGCCCTGGGGCGTGGTGGATCAGGGGGATTTCCTCAACGCGGTGCTCATCGTTGATGTCGAGGAGTCCCCGCTGGAGCTGCTGCGCCGCGGCCAGAGCCTGGAGCAGGCCGCGCACCGCAAGCGCCTGCGCCACTGGGGGCCGCGCACCCTGGACGTGGACATCGTGGACATCGCCGGGTTTAGCTCCGATGACTCGGAGCTGACCGTGCCCCACCCGTACGCCCACCAGCGCGCCTTCGTGTTGGTTCCCTGGTTGGCCGCGGATCCGGGCGCCCAGCTCAACGGGACGCCGGTGGCACAGCTTGTCGATGCCCTCCCACCCGACGAGGTCGCCGGCGTGCGCGAGCTGGCCCGCATGGAAGACCTGGGAGAGGACCGAGCGTGAAGCGCACCTCCATCAAGTCCCTCTTGGCCGCCGGTGCCTTCGTGCTGGCGGCGGCCGCTATAGTTACGCCGACGCTCTACGGGCGGATGTATTCGATCCCAGCGTCGGTGTCGGTGACCCTGTGGCTGATGACGGTGGTCTGCCTGGTGCTGGCGTGGAAGGTGCGCGCGGCCAAGCGCGACGGCGCGCGCGGCATTGGCCTGGATAACTCGCAGCTCAACCCGCTCACCGTGGCCAATTTCATGCTGGTGGGCAAGGCCTCGGCGTGGACGGGCACCCTGGTCGGTGCTGCCTATGCGGGCGTGGGCACGTACGTGGTGCGCCACTTCAGCGACCTGGTGGCGGCCAGCGAGGACGCCTGGGGCGTAGCCGCGTGTGTGCTCGGTGGGCTGGCCATGGCGGCCGCCGGCGTGTTCTTGGAACGCCAAGCCGAGGTGCCGCCGCCACCGGATGCCGCGGGGGCGGTAAGTTAGAGGGCATGACTGATTGGGAAGGCGATAAGAACCCGGATGACCGGGAGAGCACCGACTACCCGGCCGCGGATACCCGGTGGCAGGAGGCGGCCCCCGCATCGAGTGGGGTGGACCGCGGCCAGGTGGGCGTGGCCATCCTCGTGGTGCTGGCCGTCGTGGCCAGCATCATCATGTTGATCTCCGGCTCGCAGGCTGCGCTGAAGCTGGCGCTCATCGCCGCGCTCTGGGCCGCGGTGTTGGGCTTTTTCCTGGTTACCCGCTACCGCCGCGATGTCGCGGAGCGCACGCTAGAGCTGGAGCTGCGCGAGGAGGCCTTCTCCACGGAGCTCGCCCGCGTCCAGGCCGAGCGCGACGCGCAGCCCGGCTCCGCGCAGTCCGCCCCGGCGGATCTGGATCTGGCGGAAATCAAGGAGCAGCTGGCTGCCATCCGCCGCCAGCTGGAGGATCTGGCGGGCCGGGAGTTTACCTATGAGCCGGCCGCCCTGCGCGCTGAAGCCCGCCGCATCGCAGAGATCGAGGCCGCCACCGGCCACGCCGCCGGCTTGGGCGGGGACGACGTCGAGCCCGAGGTGAATTTCTCCCAGACTTCCACCGGCGCCCCCAGCGCGGACGCCATCGCCGGCCGCCTGGGTGCGGAGCCCACCGCCCCGCTGCGACACGACAACCCGCTGGCCGCCCTCATCCAGGAGCGCGAGGCTGCTCGCGACGCCGAGGCTCCTGCGGCCCACTACGCCGCAGCAGGCACCACCTCGGAGCCTGCCGATGCCGCCCCGGCCGCCACGGCCTCCCAGCCCGCAGCGAAGGCCGAACCCCCCGAGTCCGCTAAGCCCACCGAACCTACTGAGCCCACCGGAGCCACCAAGGCAACCCGGCCGGCCAGCGCCCCGGAGTCTGGCACCGCCAAGGCGCCGCGCGATACCCGCCGCGCCGGCCAGCAGACCTCTCCGGAGTCCACCTTTAGCACCGGCAGCTTCCAGGCGGTTCGCTGGGATCAGGGCGGGCTGGATGAGACCGCCCGCGCCGCCGAGGCCGTCCGCGCCGGCAAGGCGCTGCGCGTCGACTTTGACCCCGCCAGCCCGCAGGAAGCGGACACCTCCGCCGCAGGCAGCGCTACCGGCGATGCCCCGGCCGCAGCCCACGACGGTGTGGACTCTCAGCCGCAGCGCGACGCAGAACGCTCCGCCGAGCACGCGTCCCACCACGGGCGCAGGCGCTCCGATGCCGGCCGCGATGGCGCGGTCTCCGTGGCGGAGCTGATGGCGGCGATGAAGAAGAACCGCTCCGAAGACAAGTAAACCTCGCGCCCCGGCAGCCCGCGCCAGCGTCGGGCAGGTGCCGGGGTGCGCTGCACGAATGCGCTAAAAAACGACAAATGCGCCAAAGCCATGAAGAATAGGGGCCTATGACACCTCCACGGATGCGGGTAGGCCTCATTGGGTCTTCGACAGCAGGCATTGATCTGGCCCAGCGAATGAGCGCGGTGGGCCACAACGTTGAACTCCACGGCACGCCGGACACGGCTGGCAACTTCGAGGCGCTCATCTTATCCGTCGAGGAGGCCGCCCTGCCGCGGCTGGTGGCGGCACTGACCCCGGACGTCTACCGCGGGCAGATCATCGTCCACACCTGCCTGGGCGCCGGCGTCCAGGCACTCGACGAGCTTGAGACCCGCGGGGCCGTGGTCATTGCCGCCGCCCCCTTGAGCCCGGAGTACTGGGCGGTGACCACCGCGGATGAGCTGGGGGAGACCATCGCCAGCCTCCTGCTGGCCGAGGTCGGCGCTAATGCCCTGCCCATCCCGGAGTCTGAGCGCGGCGCGTTGTCCGCCCGCGTCGCCCACGTGCAGATGCTGTGGACGCTGACGGAGGACGCAATGTTTAAGCTAGAACAGTCCCTTGGCGGCGTCCCTTTGCAGGAACCGGGCCACCCCGCGGCGCGCCAAGTGATGGCCTCCTTCGAGGAGATTGAGGACCCGGGCCTGCGGCGCACCTACGTGGACTGCGCGCGGCGCCTGGGCGAGGTAGAACACGACGAAGAATTAGAGCTATGGGCCCTGCAGAAGGAGATTCCGTGACGGACACCCCAACCCCAGGCAAAAGCCCCAGCGCAGCCGACTCCGGCGCGCGCGGCGGCGGTTTCCAGCGCGGGCAGGCCACGGTGGTCGATTCTGCTGAGCGCATGCGGATGATCTCCTCGGCGTTTCGCAAGACGGGCAAGCCGGTGGTTCTGGTGCCGCTGGGCGCGGGTGTTCACGCCGGGCACATCGCCCTGGTGCGCGCGGCGCGCCAAGTCCGGGGTGCGGTGGTGGTGGTAGCGCTTGACGATGCCGCCGACCGCGAGGTGCTCGCCGCCGAGGGCGTCGACGTGCTCTTTATCAACGCCCGGCCCGCCAGCCCGCGCACCCAGGTCTGCCCGCCGGACTTCGGGTTGGAGCCGTCCGCGGAGATGGCCGCGGATCTCACGGCGCTCATCGCCCTTATCGGGCTGGTGGCCCCAACCCAGGTCTTCGTGGGGGAGAAGGACTACGAGCTGCTGCTCGCGCTTAACGCGGCGGTCCACGATCTGCACCTGCCGGTGCGCGTCCAGGGCGTGCCCACCGTGCGCATGCCCGATGGGGTGGCGATGAGCCTGCGCAACGCGCACGTGGACGCCGGCGCGCGGGAGGCCGCCGAGGCCCTATCGGCGGCGCTAACCGCCGGGGCCTATGCCGCCGAGCAGGGCGAGGAAGCAGTCCTCCAGGTTGCGCGCGCGGTGCTCGACGCCGCGGGGGTGGAGCCGGAATACCTGGCCGTGCGCGGCCGCGACTTGAGCCCCGCGCCCGAGCAGGGCGATGCCCGCCTCCTGGTCGCCGCCCGCGTGGGCGGGGTGCGCCTTATCGATAACGTGGGCCTGCCGCTGGGCATTGGCTTCCGCAACGTGGAGGAATACCAGGCCCAGCGCGAGGCCGCTGATGCCGCGCGCGGCCGCTAGCCCGGCTCAGCCACTAACCCCGCGCAGCCGCTAATCCGGTACAGCCGCTAGCTGGCGGGGGCGTCCGCGCTCCCGCGATGGC
This sequence comes from Clostridia bacterium, assembly GCA_963623015.1. Lineage (GTDB taxonomy): Bacteria > Actinomycetota > Actinomycetes > Mycobacteriales > Mycobacteriaceae > Corynebacterium. The sequence goes on along the minus strand of CAVFKS010000016.1, from coordinate 5,668 downwards.
GGCCGCCGCGGCGGGAGAAGGCGCCGAAGACGCCGGCCAGGGCCACCAGCGTCAGGATGGAGCCGCCGATGATGAGCGCCCAGCGGGTGATCTGCAGCGCGGTGGTGTGGTGGAAGCCGGCGGCCTGCTCGAGGAATTGGGCGGTGTCCTCCTCGGAGATGGACCCGGCAAAGGTCAGGGAGTTCTCTAGCTCCTTTCCGTCGAGGTCGCCGTAGAAGTCCTTGATGTCGACGTCCATGTCGACCACCATGCCGGTGGCCTGGTCCACGTAGAAGTCGCGGGTGGCCGAGTGATAGAGGTAGGCCGTGCCCTCTTCCCGGTTGATCGTGTTGAACATACCGGCGTAGCGCAGTGCAATGTTGGTGGGCTCGATGCGCTGGTGGTAACGGTAGACCGTGCGGCCCTCCAGGGTGGTCTCCTCCTCGAAGACGGCCGGGGCCGTGCCGCGCAGGGTCTCATCCCAGACATCGTAGGTGGTCTTCTCCGCGTGCGCGGGGAACTTGAACCACTGCCCGGAAATCGGCACGTCCGCGGTGGGAAAGCCGATGGTGTGCGTCAAGGTGGCCTCGGCCTGGCCGCCGGCAGGGGTTCCGGTGAGCCGGTCTAGGGGATAGGACCACACCTGCGCGCTAATGAGGCGGTCGGCCTCGGCCTGCTGGCTCTCGCGCATCCAGGTCGTGCCCACGCGGGCGGTGACGGTGTCCGCGTCGGCCGGGTCCTGGAGGGCCACGTGCATCTGCGCGGTCACGGGCACGCGCAGCTGCCGGCCGTCCTGGACAAGGCGGGTCTGCGCGGCCTCGTCCGTGATGGTCCAGGTGCTGTGCTCTAGGTCGAGCGGCAGGGTGGGCTGGGCGTCGAGGAAGCGGGGCGCGGCCACGCCGGCGGTGAGGCAGGCTACCCCGCCGCCAACGAGGAGGGCGGAGATTACGCGGGAGGTAGGCAACATGGTGTTTCATCTTAGCGGCCAGGCCCGCCCATCTGGGCGCGCGGGCTGGCGCGTGGCTGTTTGAGTTTCTGGATGGGTCCGGTGGTATATTGCGGGGCGGAAGCGCGGGGCGCGCTTGGCGCCGGGCGGTTTGACTTAAGTCCCGCCGGTAGACTAGGCGGATGACTAGACAAAGCTAGGTTTTTCCTATAGACTAATTCGTTGCGCTGGAATCACTTCCGTAAGGCCATGACACCTTGTTGAAATACTCATTTGACAAGGTGATTTTGTGCACTCTACGTAATCTGGTTCCACAGCAGACCAATTGCTAAATCTACCAGCGGTTTCGGGCCAGTCACAGGCATGAGTGGCTGATCCCCGGCTCCGCGTGAGGTGCTGGAAGGACCCATCTTGGCAGTCTCGCGCCAGACCAAGTCAGTGGCTAATATCCCTGGAGCCCCGAAGCGATACTCTTTCGCTAAAATCAGCGAGCCGATCGCTGTCCCGGGCCTCCTCGACGTACAACTCGATTCTTACGCATGGCTCATCGGCACGCCGCAGTGGCGTGAGAAGCAGCAGGAGGAGCGTGGCCCTGAGGCCCGCATCACCTCCGGGCTGGAAGACATCCTGGAGGAGCTCTCGCCCATCCAGGACTATTCGGGCAACATGTCCCTTTCCCTGTCGGAGCCTCGTTTCGAGCCGGTGAAATACACGGTCGACGAGTGCAAGGAAAAGGACATCAACTACTCCGCCCCGCTGTATGTGACGGCTGAGTTCATCAACAACGACACCCAGGAGATCAAGTCCCAGACGGTCTTCATTGGTGACTTCCCGATGATGACTGAGCGGGGCACGTTCATCGTCAACGGCACCGAGCGCGTCATCGTCTCCCAGCTGGTGCGTTCCCCGGGCGTCTACTTCGACCGCTCGATCGACAAGTCCACCGAGCGCCCGCTGCACGCCGTGAAGGTCATCCCTTCCCGCGGCGCGTGGCTGGAGTTCGACGTGGACAAGCGCGACACCGTGGGCGTGCGCATCGACCGCAAGCGCCGCCAGCCGGTGACCGTGCTGCTCAAAGCCCTGGGTTGGACCGAGGAGCAGATCCGCGAGCGCTTCGGCTTCTCCGAACTGATGATGTCCACCCTCGAGTCCGACGGTATCGCCGGCACGGACGAGGCTCTGCTGGAGATCTACCGCAAGCAGCGCCCGGGCGAGCAGCCCACGCGCGATCTGGCGCAGGCCCTCATCGATAACTCCTTCTTCAAGGCCAAGCGCTATGACCTGGCCAAGGTCGGCCGCTACAAGGTCAACCGCAAGCTGGGCCTGGGTGGCGACCACGAGGGCCTGATGACCCTGACCGAGGAAGACATTGCCGTCACCCTCGAGTACCTGGTCCGCCTCCACGCCGGCGAGCGCGAGATGAAGGCGCCCAACGGCGAGATGATCCCGCTGAGCACCGACGACATCGACCACTTCGGCAACCGCCGCCTGCGCACCGTGGGCGAGCTCATCCAGAACCAGGTCCGGGTGGGCCTGTCCCGCATGGAGCGCGTGGTGCGCGAGCGCATGACCACGCAGGACGCGGAGTCGATCACGCCGACCTCGCTGATCAACGTCCGCCCGGTCTCCGCCGCCATCCGCGAGTTCTTCGGCACTTCGCAGATGTCTCAGTTCATGGACCAGAACAACTCCCTGTCTGGCCTGACCAACAAGCGCCGCCTGTCCGCGCTGGGCCCGGGTGGTCTGTCCCGTGAGCGCGCCGGCATTGAGGTGCGAGACGTGCACCCGTCGCACTACGGCCGCATGTGCCCGATTGAGACGCCGGAAGGCCCGAACATTGGCCTCATCGGCGCCCTGGCCGCCTATGCGCGCGTCAACTCCTTCGGCTTCATCGAGACCCCGTACCGCAAGGTCATCGACGGCCAAATCACCGACCAGGTGGAGTACCTCACCGCCGACGAGGAGGATCGCTTTGCGATCGCCCAGGCCGAGGTCGAAAAGGATTCCGAGGGCAACATCATTGCCGAGCGCGTCGAGGTCCGCCTCAAGGACGGCGATATCGGCGTGACCGATGCCGCCGGCGTGGACTACGTCGACGTCTCCCCGCGCCAGATGGTCTCCGTGGCCACCGCCATGATTCCGTTCCTCGAGCACGACGACGCCAACCGTGCGCTGATGGGCGCGAACATGCAGCGCCAGGCCGTGCCGCTGGTGCGCTCCGAGGCCCCGTACGTGGGCACCGGCATGGAGCTACGCGCCGCCTACGACGCGGGCGATCTGGTGATCACCCCGAAGGCCGGCGTGGTCGAGAACGTTTCTGCGGACGCCATCACCATCATGGATGACGAGGGCATTCGCGACACCTACATGCTGCGCAAGTTCGAGCGCACCAACCAGGGCACCAACTACAACCAGGTGCCGCTGGTCTCGCTGGGCGAGCGCGTCGAGGCCGGCCAAGTGCTGGCCGATGGCCCGGGTACCCACGACGGCGAGATGTCGCTGGGCCGTAACCTGCTCGTGGCGTTCATGCCGTGGGAAGGCCACAACTACGAGGACGCCATCATCCTCAACCAGCGCATCGTGGAGGAGGACATCCTGACCTCCATCCACATCGAGGAGCATGAGATCGATGCCCGCGACACCAAGCTGGGCGCGGAGGAGATCACCCGCGAGATCCCGAACGTCTCTGAGGACGTGCTGCGCGATCTCGATGATCGCGGCATCATCCGCGTCGGCGCCGACGTGCGCCCGGGCGACATCCTGGTCGGTAAGGTCACCCCGAAGGGTGAGACCGAGCTGACCCCGGAGGAGCGCCTGCTGCGCGCCATCTTCGGTGAGAAGGCCCGCGAGGTTCGCGATACCTCCATGAAGGTTCCGCACGGTGAGACCGGCAAGGTCATCGGCGTGGCCCGTTTCGCCCGCGACGAGGACGATGACTTGGCGCCCGGCGTCAACGAGATGATCCGCGTCTACGTGGCCCAGAAGCGCAAGATCCAGGACGGCGATAAGCTCGCCGGCCGCCACGGCAACAAGGGTGTTGTGGGCAAGATCCTCCCGCCGGAGGACATGCCGTTTATGGAAGATGGCACCCCGGTTGACATCATCCTCAACACCCACGGCGTGCCGCGTCGTATGAACATCGGCCAGGTCCTCGAGGTTCACCTCGGCTGGCTGGCGCACGCCGGCTGGAAGATCGACACCGAGGATCCGGCCAACGCCGGCATCCTCAAGACGCTGCCGGAGGAGCTCTACGATGTCCCGCCGGAGTCTTTGACCGCCACCCCGGTCTTCGACGGCGCCACCAACGAGGAGATCTCCCGCCTGCTGGCTTCCTCGAAGCCGAACCGCGACGGCGACGTTTTGGTCGACGAGCACGGCAAGGCCCGCCTCTTCGACGGCCGCTCCGGCGAGCCGTACAAGTACCCGGTCTCCGTGGGCTACATGTACATGCTCAAGCTGCACCACCTGGTGGACGAGAAGATCCACGCCCGCTCCACTGGTCCTTACTCCATGATTACCCAGCAGCCGCTGGGCGGTAAGGCTCAGTTCGGCGGCCAGCGCTTCGGCGAGATGGAGGTGTGGGCTATGCAGGCATACGGCGCCGCCTACACGCTGCAGGAGCTGCTGACCATCAAGTCGGATGACGTGGTGGGCCGCGTGAAGGTCTACGAGGCCATCGTTAAGGGCGATAACATCCCGGATCCGGGCATCCCGGAGTCCTTCAAGGTGTTGCTCAAGGAGCTGCAGTCCCTGTGCCTAAACGTGGAGGTTCTTTCCACCGATGGCACCCCGATGGAGCTGTCCGGCTCGGACGATGACGATATGGATCAGCCCTCGCTGGGGATTAACCTCTCCCGCGATGAGCGCTCCGATGCCGACAACATCGCCTAGCCAGCCCTTCGCTTTAGGTCCCGCGCGGCGTGCCCGCGTGGGGCAGACGAACTTTTCATAAAAGATTTAAAAGCCATCAATTCCTCACTATTGAAAGAGGATGAAAGGGAGACATTACGTGTTTGACGTAAATCTCTTCGACGAGCTCCGCATCGGCCTCGCCACCGCCGACGACATTCGTCGTTGGTCCAAGGGCGAAGTCAAGAAGCCGGAAACCATTAACTACCGCACCCTGAAGCCGGAGAAGGACGGCCTGTTCTGCGAGCGCATCTTCGGCCCCACCCGTGACTGGGAGTGCCAGTGCGGCAAGTACAAGCGAGTGCGCTACAAGGGCATCATCTGCGAGCGCTGCGGCGTCGAGGTCACCAAGTCCAAGGTCCGCCGCGAGCGCATGGGCCACATCGAGCTGGCCGCCCCGGTTACCCACATCTGGTACTTCAAGGGCGTGCCGTCCCGTTTGGGCTATTTGCTGGATCTCGCTCCGAAGGATCTGGAGCGCATCATCTACTTCGCGGCCAACATCATCACCTCCGTGGATGAAGAGGCCCGCCACAATGACATGTCCACCCTCGAGGGCGAGATGCTGCTCGAGAAGAAGGACGTGGAGGACGACACCGAGGCGGAAATCGCCGAGCGCGCTTCCAAGCTCGAGGCCGATCTGGCCGAGCTGGAGGAAGCCGGCGCCAAGGCGGACGCCCGCCGCAAGGTCCAGAACGCTGCGGACAAGGAGATGCAGCACATCCGCGAGCGCGGCGAGCGCGAGGTCGCCCGCCTGGACGAAATCTGGAACACCTTCGTCAAGCTGGCCCCGAAGCAGATGATCATCGACGAGTCCATCTACGAGGAGCTCGT
>CAVFKS010000015.1:0-30878 GCA_963623015.1 Clostridia bacterium | reverse complement strand
GGGCATGCTGCTGTGGTCCGGGGTGGTAGCACTCGCCGGGGCCGGGGCTTTCTATGTCTTTGGCACCTTTAGCGCCGGTTCGCCGGACCCGGGCGCTGAGTTCGTCGAGTTCGCGCCTGTGTTTGCCCCCGGCATCGGCTGGGTGGCCGCGCCCCTGCTGGCGATGCTGGCGTACTGGTCCGCGGCCTTCATCAGCGCCGATAGCGACTGGGAGGACCCGCGCGGCTTAGTGGACTAGACCTCGGGCCAGCGCACCGGCGAGGTTCCAGTGGCCTCGCGGGCGATGTGATCGACGCCGTGGAGCAGGCACTTCAAAGCGTGCGCCAGGGTGTGGCGCAGCTGGTAGTCGGTAATCCCGCCGAGCAGGGATTCGTAGACGTCGATGCGGACCTGGAGGCCCTCGGCATCGGAATAGCAGTAGGCGGTCGAGCCCTCCTGGTCGGCGTTTAGGTCATTGCAGATGAGGAAAAGGCGCAGGAAATCAGTGCGCGGCAGGCCCGGGTCCCAGTGGCCGCTGACGTTTAGGGTATTGCCCTCGTCCACGGCGAAGATGCACAAAACGTCGTTGATCCAGGCATAGAAGCCGCGCTCGTCCGCGCGGCGGATCTTGTCGATGCCCAGCGTCGCCACGCAGGCCTCCACCCGCTCGACATCGAGAGCGTAGGCCTCGTTGGCCGGGTCGAGCTCCGTGCCGGCGCCGCCTGGGCCCGATAGATCCTCGAAGGCTCCGGCGGTGGGGGTGACTGGGGCGGGCTCGGTAAGCAGCGGGAAGGCCTCCACCAGGTCATTGCTAAAAGCCTGGGCGGTGGCGAGAGCCTGGTCCATGCGGGCCACCAGCTGCGCGTCGGTGAGCCCGAACTCGCTGGAGATGGGGGTGTGGCCGACGACGTGGATCTCCTCCAAGTCCCGGATGTCGAGCGTGGCCTGCGGGGCCACGCACTCCTGGTTCCAGCGGTTGACGAACTCGCTGATGGCGTGCAGCTGTGAAAACGGCAGCGGAGTCAGGTGCGTGGTCTGCAGCTCATAGGCGCGGCCGCGGGGCGGGACGGGCTCGCCCGGGGCGGCATCGGCCAGCGAGTCAGCCTCGGCGGCAAGCGCGGCCTCGTCCGGGGCGGGATCCGAGACCGTGGAAGAACAGTGCATGCTGTGGCCGAAGCACAGCTGCTCTGGCGTCATAAACCCCGGGTAGCCGCTCAAGCGGGCGGCACGGGCGATGCGGCCGAGCGTGACCGGGCGCGCCTGATGCTGCGGTGAGCCGATGGGGTCCACGTGGTCCGCCTTCCTGTCTGCCGGCCTGCCGGGGCCTTCGCCGTTTCTTGCAGCCTTGAGTCTAACGCGCCCGGGGCGGTGGTGCCGCCGGTTCTGGACGGAAATTGAGGGCGCGAACCCGCCCCGGAATTTCTATAGGGGTATAAAATGGGCGGCATTGTCCCACGTGCAATCCAGCACATATCTAACCCACGAAGGAGTTGCGTCTTGCTCAAGGTAATCGACATGCGTGGAGCGGACATGACCCACTCGGCGGTGCGCCGAGCGCTGCCCCGCGGCGGGGTCGACGTCGCGGCGGTGCTGCCCACCGTTGGCCCCCTGGTGGAGGCCGTCCGCGCCGGCGGCGCCCAGGCCGCCCTTGACTACGGCGAGAAATTCGATCACGTTCGCCCGGGCGCGGTGCGCGTCGACGCCACGGAGCTGGCGCGGGCCGCCGCGGAACTGGACCCGAAGGTACGCGCGGCGGTGGAGGAGTCCATTACCCGCGTGCGGCGCGTGCACGCCGATCAGAAGCCGGCGGAGCACACCACCACGCTCGCCCCCGGGGCCACCGTGACGGAGAAGTTTGCCCCGATTGAGCGCGTGGGCCTCTACGTGCCCGGCGGCAAGGCCGTCTATCCCTCCTCGGTGATCATGAACGTGGTCCCGGCGCAGGAGGCCGGCGCGCAGTCGCTCGTGGTGGCCTCCCCGCCGCAGGCGGAGTTCGGCGGCCTGCCGCACCCGACCATCTTGGCCACCTGCCACATCCTGGGCGTGGAAGAGGTCTGGGCCGTAGGCGGCACGCAGGCGGTGGCGCTGCTGGCCTACGGGGACGACGCCCCCGCCACGGGGGAGGCCGCCCTCGAGCCAGTGGACATCATCACCGGGCCGGGCAATATCTTCGTCACCGCCGCCAAGCGCCTGGTGCGTGGCGTCGTGGGCACGGACGCGGAGGCCGGCCCCACCGAGATCGCTATCCTGGCCGATGTCACGGCGAACCCGGTCTACGTGGCCTTCGACCTCATCTCCCAGGCCGAGCACGATCCGATGGCCGCGTCCGTGCTCATCACCGACTCCGAGGATCTCGCCCGCGCCGTCGACGCCGAGGTCCAGGCCCGCTACCAGGTCACTGAGAACGCCGAGCGCGCCGCCGAGGCCCTGCGCGGCGAGCAGTCCGGCATCGTGTTAGTCGATGATCTGGCCGCCGGCATCCAGGTGGCCAACGCCTATGCGGCTGAGCACCTAGAAATCCACACGGCCAACCCGCGCGCAGTAGCAGAAGAGATTAAGCACGCCGGTGCCATCTTCGTCGGCGCCTACTCGCCGGTGCCGCTGGGAGACTACTCGGCCGGCTCCAACCACGTGCTGCCCACGTCTGGGTCGGCGCGCTTTTCCGCGGGGCTGTCCACCCACACCTTCCTGCGGCCGGTCAACCTCATCGAGTATGACCGGGCGGCACTCGAAGATATCGCCCCGGCGATCATCGACTTCGCCGACGCCGAGCACCTGCCCGCCCACGGCGAGGCCATCCGCGCCCGCTTCCAGGGTTAAACCCCGGATTTTCCCCTTTTCCCACTCAGATGGCGCGTTGCATAAGCTCCGCGCCGACCACACGTGAAGGAACCCCATGTCTCAAGCCCCGAATCCGCAGGGCCCAGGCGATGGCCTGGCACTAGATGATCTGCCGCTGCGCCCGGAGCTGCGCGGCAAGTCCGCCTATGGCGCCCCGCAACTGGCCGTGGCCAACCAGCTCAACACCAACGAAAATCCCTACCCGCCTTCCGATGCCCTGATTGCAGACCTCGTAGCCGCGGTCGCGGACCAGGCGGCCACGCTCAACCGCTACCCGGACCGCGACGCCGTGGCCCTGCGCACCGCGCTGGCGGACTACGTCACCGGGCAGACTGGTACGCCGGTGACCGTGGACAACGTCTGGGCCGCCAACGGTTCCAACGAGGTCCTCCAGCAGCTGCTCCAGGCTTTCGGCGGGCCCGGCCGCAAGGCGCTGGGCTTTACCCCGAGCTATTCGATGCACCCGTTGCTGTGCGCCGGCACCCACACCGAGTTCGTCGAGTGCCCCCGGGGTGCGGACTATCGCATCGACGCGGCGGCCGCGCTGCGGGCCATCGCCGCCGAGCAGCCCGACGTCGTGTTCATCACCACGCCGAATAACCCGACCGGGGACGTCACCGACATTCAGCTGGTCGAGGACATCGTGGCGGCGGCCCCCGGCATCGTCATCGTCGACGAGGCCTACATGGAATTCTCGCCCTCGCCGTCGGCCACGACGCTGTTGGAGCGCTTCCCCGACAAGCTGGTGGTCTCGCGCACGATGTCCAAGGCCTTTGACTTCGCCGGTGGGCGCCTGGGCTATTTCGTGGCCGCGCCCGCCTTCGTCGAGGCCGTCCAGCTCGTCCGTCTGCCGTACCACCTGTCGGTGCTCTCCCAGGCGGCTGCCTGCGTAGCCCTCAAGCACCGGGCCGACACCCTGGGCACCGTGGAGAAGCTCTCCCGGGAGCGCGACCGGGTCATCGCCAGGCTCCAGGAGTTGGGCTACTGGGTCATTGACTCCGAGTCCAACTTCGTGACCTTCGGGCGGTTTGACGATGCCGCGGCTGCCTGGCAGGCCTTCCTGGACCGGGAGGTCCTCATCCGCGACAACGGCCTGCCGGGGCTGTTGCGCGTGACCATTGGCCTGCCGGAAGAAAATGACGCCTTCCTGGCCGCAGCGCAAGAGCTGGCTGGGACCGCTCACGCCCGAGAAGTAGAGGAATAAGAACATGACCGAACGCAGGGGATTAGCCACGCGGGAGACCTCCGAGTCGCGCATTAGCGTCGAGATTAACTTAGACGGCACCGGCCAGTCCGAGATCTCCACTGGCCTGCCTTTCTTTGATCACATGCTCACCGCCTTCGCCACGCACGGCAGTTTTGATCTGCGCGTTGCGGCCGAAGGCGACATCGAGGTCGACGCCCATCACACGGTGGAAGACACCGCCATCGTCGCGGGCAAGGCCTTCCTCGAGGCCTTGGGGGACAAGCGCGGCATCCGGCGCTTTGGCTCGCAGCTGCTGCCGATGGACGAAGCCTTGGTCGAGGGCGTGGTGGATCTTTCCGGCCGGCCCTATTTCGTGATGAACGGGGAGCCGGAGAATATGCAGTGGCAGATTATTGGCGGCCACTACGCCACCGTGATCAACCGGCACTTCTTCGAGACATTTGCGGTGCACGCGGCGGCCACTTTGCACGTCAACGTCCGCTATGGCCGCGACCCACACCACATCACAGAGGCCGAGTACAAGGCGGTGGCGCGCGCCCTGCGCCAAGCGGTGGAAAAGGACCCGCGTGTAACTGGCATTCCCTCTACAAAGGGTGCACTCTAATAGGCATGTATTTAGCAGTCTGGATTCTCTTTCTCATCGCCGGGCTCCTGGTCGGCGGCGCCTATGCCGCCTATCAGGCGGAGTCTCGGCTGTGGACGTTTATCGGCGGGGCACTTGCGGCTATCAGCTTTGGCGCCGCAGTAGCGTGGTTGATTTCGGAGATGGGGAAGTAGGTTTTATGACTGCGTTCGATTCGGCGCATTCTGGTGCGCAGAAATTTAGCCTCTGGCGGGTGCCTGGCTACGCGGTAACGATGATGGCCGTGACGGCCGCCTTCGGTGCGTGGTCGCTGCTGCTGCCGCTGCTGCCGCTGGCAGTGCTCGACTCTGGAGGCTCCGCGGGCCTGGCGGGGGCGACCACGGGTGTGTTCATGGCCGCAACCGTGGCCACGCAGATGGTCACCCCGCGCCTGCTGCGTTCCTTTGGCTACCGCCCGGTCATGGCGGCCTCTGCCTTCATGCTCGGCGTGCCGGCGCTGGGCCACCTGCTGGGCATGGACGCCTGGCTGGTGCTGCTCTTCTCCGCGCTGCGTGGCGTGGGCTTTGGCGCGCTGACGGTGTCCGAGTCCGCCCTGGTAGCCGAGATCGTGCCGCTGCGCTACCTGGGTAAGGCCACCGGCACCCTGGGCGTGTTCGTGGGCCTATCCCAGATGGTCTTTTTGCCCGCGGGCCTGGCCATCGAGCAGGCCTTCAGCTTCGAGGGCGCCTACTGCGTGGCCGCGGCCATGGGCATCTTCGGCATGGTGCTGTGCCTGTGGGTGCCCAACATCAAGCCCAGCGCGGGCGCGGATTCGGATTCTGCATCCTCTTCCGGCTCCGCCGGCACCGGCTCGGACGCCGAGCCTTCCGCGGCCTCGAATAGCGAGGAATCTACCCTCAACGTGGAGCCTGCGCGCCCCACGGTTCCGATGTGGAAGCTGGTGGCCGTCCCGGCGTTGTCCGTGACGACTTTGTCCATGGGCTACGGCGCGGTCTCGGCGTTCCTGCCGGCCGCCGTCCGCGAGATCGACGCCTCCACCGGCGCGGTGCTCGGCGGGTTCATGCTCTCCATCGTGGGCGGGGCCGCCATGGCCTTCCGCTACCTCGCCGGTGCGGTGGCTGACCGCTATAATCGCCCGGGCCTTCTGACCATCCCCGCCCAGATCGTGGGTTTTGCGGGCATGGCGATCCTGGCCCTGGGCATGGACCGCGGCTGGTCCGTCTGGTCGCTGGTCATCGGCGCCTTCCTCTTCGGTGGCGCCTTCGGCATCGTGCAGAACGAGGCCTTGTTGTCCATGTTCGCCCGCCTGCCGCGCAACAAGGTCTCCGAGGCCTCCGCGGTGTGGAATATCTTCTTCGACGCCGGCACGGGCCTAGGTTCCGTCCTGCTGGCGATGCTGGTGGTGGGCACCCACTATGTGCCGGCCTTTGCCGCCGGGGCGGCGATTATCGTCTTGGGGTTGGTCATGACGGGCCTGGATACCTACTTGGGGGCGCACCGCGTGAGCGAGTACGACAACATTAAGACACGCCTGAAGCGTTTGCGTAAGGTATAACGCATGACGACCGGGAAAAAGATTGCCCTGCTAGATTACGGGGCCGGCAACCTGCGCTCCGCACAGCGGGCCCTGGAAAAGGTGGGCGCCGAAGTCACCGTTACCCGCGACCCCCACGTGGCGGTCGAGGCCGAGGGCCTGCTGGTGCCCGGGGTGGGCGCCTTCGCCGCCTGCATGGAAGGGCTCAAGGCCGTCCACGGCCCGCGCGTGATTGGCCAGCGCCTGGCCGGCGGCCGCCCGGTCCTTGGTATCTGTGTGGGCATGCAGGTCCTCTTCGAGCGCGGTGTCGAGCACGGCGTGAGCGCGCAAGGCTGCGGCGAGTGGCCCGGGGAGGTGGAAAAGCTCCAGGCTGCCGTGCTGCCGCACATGGGGTGGAACACGCTGGAGCCGGCACCGGGAGATAGCGTTATGCTCGCCGGCCTGGATGCGGCCGAAAGGTTCTACTTCGTCCACTCCTATGGCGTGCGCAGGTGGACGCTGGAGACGGAAATTACCACCCCGCCCCTGGTCCACTGGGCCACCCACGGCGGGGACCGATTTGTCGCCGCAGTAGAAAACGGCCCGCTGTGGGCCACCCAGTTCCACCCGGAAAAATCCGGGGATGCCGGCAGCCAGCTGCTGGAGAACTGGCTGGGCACCCTCTAGCGCCGGCTGCCACGCGCAGCCGAGGCCGGCTATCACCTAGAGCAGAAATACGACAACCCAAAAGAACGGATCAAGATGACCTTTGTAGTGCTTCCCGCCGTCGACGTCGTCGATGGCCAAGCGGTCCGCCTCAACCAGGGCGAGGCCGGGACGGAAAAGTCCTATGGCTCCCCGGTGGAGGCCGCCCACAAGTGGCAGGACTTGGGTGCTTCGTGGCTGCATTTCGTGGACCTCGACGCCGCCTTCAACCGCGGCTCCAACCACGAGCTGATGAGCGAGGTCACCGGCCAGCTCGACCTCAATGTGGAGCTGACCGGCGGCATCCGCGACGACGAGTCGCTGGCCCGCGCCCTGGCCACCGGCGCGCGCCGGGTCAACATCGGCACCGCCGCGCTGGAGAACCCGGAGTGGATTGCCCGCGTAATCGGGGAGTTCGGCGACCGCATCGCCGTGGATCTGGCGGTGCGCGAGGTCGACGGGGAGTGGCGCACCCGCGGCAACGGCTGGGTCTCCGATGGCGGGGATCTGTGGGAGGTGCTCGAGCGCCTCGATGCCGCCGGCTGCCAGCGCTTCATCGTCACCGACGTGACCAAGGACGGCACCCTGGCCGGCCCCAACGTGGAGCTGCTGCGCGAGGTGGCCATGGCCACCGATGCCGTCATCACGGCCTCCGGCGGGATTTCCACCCTAGATGACCTGCGGGAGCTGGCCCGCTATGAAAACGAGGGCATCGATTCCGCCATCGTCGGCAAGGCCCTCTACGAAAACCGCTTCACACTGCCGGAGGCACTCGCGGCCGTGGCTGAGGTCACCCCGCTGCCGCCCGAGGGGGAGATCTAGCGATGCCGGCGGCGAGCGCGCAGCTGGATCCGGCCGGCCTGCTGGCCATGGCCGAGGTGGCCGTCGACGGGGTGGAAGAGGTATTCTGCCAGGGTATCGGCGCGCAGCCGGCCCGCTTCAAAGGGGAGGGCGATTTCGCCACGCAGGTGGACCTAGACATCGAGGGGCGCCTGCGCGAGATGCTGACTCAGCTCACCGGCATCGGCGTCTTCGGCGAGGAGTTCGGTGGCACCGAGGCCCTGCTGGAGGGTACTGCCTGGGTGGTCGACCCTATCGACGGCACCGCCAACTACTCGGCCGGCAACCCGCTCAGCGGCATCCTCGTGGCCTTGATTCACGAGGGAATCCCGCGGGTGGGTGTCGCCAGCTTCCCGCTGCTGGGCCACCGGCTCGCCGCCGCAGAGGGCTCGCGCCTGCGCAGTGCCGTGGCGCGCGCCGCCGGCAGCGGCGCAGAGGAAGGCGCCCACATCGGCTGCTCCTCGCACCTGTCTCCGGGGCTCTACGGTGCCCTGTGCCAGGCCGGGCTGCGCCCGCGCATGACCGGCTCGGTGGGGCTGGACTCGGCCTTCGTGGCCCAGGGAATCTTTGACGGCTCGCTCAACTTCTCCGCGCACCCGTGGGATAATGCAGCCGGCGTCGTCCTAGCCCAGGCCGCCGGCGCGGTGGCCTCCGACGTCGACGGATTGCCCTGGACGGTGCACTCCAATGGGCTGGTCGTGGGCACCCCACGCGTCCACGCCACGCTGCTGGAGGCCATCCGCCTCCATCGCTAGCGCGGGGTGGCACCGAAGCTACCGTCCCGGGCTTAGCACCCTTAAAGCAATACCTACTTTGAGAAGGAAGAAACCATGGCACTTGCAGTCCGAGTCATCCCGTGCCTCGACGTCGACGACGGGCGCGTGGTCAAAGGCGTCAACTTCGAAAACCTCCGCGATGCCGGGGATCCCGTGGAGCTGGCCGCCCGCTACGGGCAGCTAGGCGCAGACGAGCTGACGTTTTTAGACGTCTCGGCCTCAAAGGAGGGGCGCGGCACCATGATTGAGGTGGTGCGGCGCACCGCCGACCAGGTCTTCATCCCGCTGACCGTGGGCGGGGGAGTGCGCTCCGCCGACGACGTTCGCGAGCTGCTGCGCGCGGGCGCGGACAAGGTCTCGATTAACTCGGCCGCCATCGCCCGCCCGGAACTCCTGCGTGAGCTCGCCGAGGTCTTCGGCTCTCAGTGCATCGTGCTGTCTGTCGATGCCCGCCGGGCCCGCGCTGCCGATGGCTCCGAGGCTGGCCCCAGCCAGGAATTCCCCTCCGGCTTTGAGGTCACCACCCATGGCGGAACCCGTTCCGCTGGCCTGGACGCGGTCGAATGGGCCCGGCAGGCAGCCGAGCTGGGTGTGGGCGAGATCCTGCTCAACTCCATGGACGGCGACGGCACGAAGCAGGGGTTTGATACCCGCCTCATCGAACTGGTGCGGGCCGCGGTGTCCGTGCCGATCATTGCCTCCGGCGGGGCTGGCAGGGCCGCGGATTTCCCGCCGGCGGTCGCAGCCGGGGCCGACGCGGTGCTCGCCGCCTCCATCTTCCACTTTGGCGAGGTAGAAATCTCCGAGGTCAAGGACGCCCTGGCGGCCGCCGGCCTGGAGGTGCGCCGATGAGCAACCCCGCGGACTACGAGCTCGACCCGGCCATTGCCGCCCGGCTCAAGCGCAACGACTCCGGCCTGGTGCCGGCCATCGCCCAGGACCCGGAGGGCGCGGTGTTAATGCTGGCGTGGATGGACGATCACGCCCTGGCCCACACCCTGGCTACCCGGCAGGCCACCTACTGGTCGCGCTCCCGGCAGGAATACTGGATTAAGGGATTGACCTCCGGCCATACGCAGCGCGTGATGGGCGTGCGCCTAGACTGCGATGGCGACACCATTTTGCTGGAAGTCGAGCAAGTCGGCGGCGCCTGCCACACAGGCGATCGCACCTGCTTCGACGCCGACGTCCTGCTGGACTAGTCCCGGCCCGCGCCGGGCTTAGCCCAGCGCGCCGGAATGGCAGACACGCATCACACTGACAAGGAATGAGGAGAACCCATGGGTAGAAAATTCGGGCCGTTATTGTTCGCGCTGGCGGCGGTGGTCCTGTGGGTCTCCGCGCGGCTTACCTGGGTGGAAGCCGGCGTGGCCGATGACAAGTCAGGTATGGCAACAGTAGAGCTCAACGGCGCGTTCTGGGCCCTCGAGCTAAGCGCCGTGGCGCTGGTTTTCCTGGCCGGAGCCGTAGCCGGGCTCGCCCTGCGCGCCGGGGCTCGACGGGTCATCGGCATCCTGGTAGCCCTTATTGCCGCAGCAGTAGCCTGGCGTCCGCTGTCGCTGCTGGTCTACGGCGCCGATGCCGCCCGCGCACAATCGTTGCTGCAGAGCGCACAGTCCCAGTCCAACGCTGTCGATGCCGTGTCGATTTCTAGCTGGGCCGTGGTGGTCGACACCTCAGTCCACCAGCTCGGACCGCTCCTCGCCCTGGCCGGCGCGGCGGCAGCGCTCGTGGGCGGCATCCTGCTGGCCCTGCGCCCCGGCCAGGACCGGGCGCGCCCGACGCGCTTTCAGACCAAGGCCGCCCGCAACGAAAAGCTGGCTGAGGATCTTGAGACCTCGCCTGATTCGGGCCGGGTCATGTGGGACGCCCTCGACGAGGACATCGACCCCACCGACTTGGACCGCCGCGGCCCCAGCGCCCCGTAGCAGAAGATGGGGGGTAATCGCGCCCGGGTTTTATGCCTGGGTGTGGGGTGTTGTTTACCCAAAGTTTTCTGAATAGGGGGCGGGGTGGGGGACCTTATCGATTTCTATAGTGCGCTCGTCGCGGGCTAGTCTCAGTTATAGGAATCTAGCCTTAACGAGGGAGGTGACGATGACCGTGCCCACGGAGACCCCGCGCGCTACCGCAGTGCGCACCATCGCGGTAGACCACATCGTTGCCGGCGTGCTAGAAGACGTCGCCGCCCGCGAGGCCCAGGTCAGCTTCCAAGAGATCAAGGCCCGATCGCGTTCCCGGGCCCTGCCCGCACCACGGGATGCCCGCGCCGCCCTGCTGGCCCCGGGCTGCACGGTCATCACTGAGCTCAAGCGCGCCGTGCCCTACCGGGGTGAAATCTCCGAGCTGGATAGTTCGGCGGCCATGGCAGCGCTCGCCCGCGACCTAGAAGGCGCCGGGGTAGGCCTTATCGGTGTGCAGACGGATTCCCGCCGCTTCCACGGCTCGCTGGAGGAGATGCGTATCGTGCGCGAGGCCACCTCCATCCCGATGATCTGCCGCGACATCATCGTTGACCCCTACCAGATTCACGAGGCCCGCTGTTTCGGCGCGGATATGGTTCCACTGCAGGTGGAGCTGATGGGGCAGCACCGGCTGGTCTCCCTGCTCGACCGCATCGAGTCCCTGGGAATGACGGCGCTGCTGGAGGTGCGCAACCCGGAGGAAGCTGACCGGGCACTTGCCGCAGGCGGTAGCGTGCTGGGTATTAATGCCTGGTCGCTGGCCTCCGATGAGCTCTACCGCGCGGCTTTTGCCGACATCGTCCCGGGCCTGCCCGAGGAGATCATCAAGATTGCCGTCGGCGGCGTGGAGACCACCCAGGATCTTTTGCGCTATGCCTCCTTAGGCGCCGATGCCGTGCTGGCCGGCGAGTCCATCGTGGCCGGTACCGACCCAATAGGCTTGGCCCGCTCCCTGGTGGCCCTGGGCAAGCACCCGGCCTGTCCTTCCCGCAAGGCCTAGCCACGGCCGGGAGCCGCGGCCAGGTGCCGTGACTAGGCGCCGTGGCTGCCGGTGGGGGTAATGCCAGCGGGCGGTGGGGCCTTTTGGCACACTTGGGCTGTGCATGTTACCAATCTCGCAAACCTGCCCTCCCCGCCGCAGGGGGTGTGGCACCTAGGCCCCATTCCCATCCGCGCCTACGCGCTGTGCATCATCGCCGGCATTCTGGTGGCGCTGTGGATGACGCAGCGCCGCTACGTTGCCCGGGGCGGCAACGCGGACGTGGTGTGGGACGCCGCCATCGTCATCATCCCCGCCGGCATCATCGGCGGGCGCGCTTACCACGTGATAACGGACCACGATAAGTACTTCTGCGAAGGCTGCAACCCGGTCGATGCCCTGAAGATCACCAACGGTGGCCTAGGCATCTGGGGCGCGGTGGCCCTGGGGCTCATCGCGGTGTGGGTGATGTTCAAGATCAAAAAGATCCCGCTCGCACCGTTTGCGGACGCCGTGGCCCCCGGCCTGGTGCTGGCCCAGGGCATCGGCAGGCTGGGCAACTGGTTCAACCAGGAGCTCTACGGGCGTGAAACCACCGTGCCGTGGGCCCTGGACATCTACTACCGCGTGGATGAGGCCGGCCGCTACGCGCCGGTATCGGGTACGTCGACGGGCGAGGTCATCGCCAGCGTGCATCCGACCTTCCTCTACGAGGCACTGTGGAACGTGGCCGTGTGCCTGTTTTTGCTCTGGGCCCAGCGGGCCTGGAAGCTCGTCTATGGCCGTGTCTTCGCCCTGTATGTGGCGGGGTATACCTTTGGCCGCTTCTTCGTGGAGCTGATGCGTTCCGACGAGGCCACCTTGATCTTTGGCCTGCGCGTCAACGTCATCGTCTCCGTCGTGGTCTTTGCCGTGGCGCTCATTGTCTTCTTCAAGCTGCCGCGCGGCCAGGAAACCCCGGCCGAGGTGGACCCGCAGGCTGCGGCTAAGACTGGCTAAGGCTGGCTAAGGCTACCGCCGAGGCGAAGTAGCGCCCGCGGCGGCGATGCCGGCGGGGCTGTGTCCGGATCGCTGTCTGGATCGCTGTCCGGATCCTTTTGGGATCTTTTTTGAGTCTGCGTGCTTGGGGCCCGTTTCGGGCAGGCCTGCGGTGGCCGGCGGCGGGAAACCGGGGTAGGTTGGGAGAAGTTAGATAGTCGTTTGGGAAAACGCACTCCCCACCTTAAAGGAGCGATTAATGCAGGCAAGAAGAACCAAGATCGTGTGCACCCTGGGTCCGGCCGTGGCGTCGAAGGAAGGAATCCTCCGCCTGGTCGAAGACGGCATGGACGTCGCCCGCCTCAACTGCTCGCACGGAACTCACGCGGACCACGAGCAGAACTACCGCTGGGTCCGCGAGGCTACCGATGAGACCGGCCGCGCCGTCGGCGTCTTAGCGGATCTCCAGGGGCCGAAGATCCGCCTGGGCACCTTCGCCAACGGGGAGGAAATCTGGGCCAACGGGGAGGTCGTGCGCATCACCGTCGATGACGTTGAGGGCACCCACGACCGCGTGTCCACCACCTACAAGAACCTGGCCAAGGACGCCAAGCCGGGCGACCGCCTGCTCATCGATGACGGCAAGGTGGCCGTGGTCTGCACCGCGGTCGAGGGCAACGACGTCGTCTGCGAGGTCGTCGAGGGCGGCCCGGTCTCCAACCACAAGGGCGTGTCCCTGCCCGGCATGGACATCTCCGTGCCGGCGCTTTCTGACAAGGACATCGAGGATCTGCGCTTCGCGCTGAAGCTGGGCGTGGACTACATCGCCCTGTCGTTCGTGCGCTCGCCCTCCGATGTCGACCTGGTCCGCGCCATCATGGACGAGGAAGGCCGCCGCGTGCCGGTCATCGCCAAGCTGGAAAAGCCCGAGGCGGTCGATGCCCTCGAGTCCATCGTTCTGGCCTTCGATGCCATCATGGTCGCCCGCGGTGACCTGGGCGTCGAGGTCCCGCTCGAGCAGGTTCCGCTGGTGCAGAAGCGCGCCATCCAGATCGCGCGCGAGAACGCCAAGCCGGTCATCGTGGCCACCCAGATGCTCGACTCGATGATCACCAACTCGCGCCCCACCCGCGCGGAGGCCTCCGACGTGGCCAACGCGGTGCTCGACGGCGCCGATGCCGTCATGCTCTCAGGCGAGACCTCCGTGGGCATCGACCCGCACAACGTGGTGCGCACCATGAGCCGCATCGTCCAGCGTGCGGAGACGGACGGCCGCGTGCCGCCGCTGTCGCACGTCCCGCGCACCCGCCGCGGCGTGATCTCCTACTCGGCGCGCGATATCGCCGAGCGCCTGCACGCCAAGGCCATCGTGGCGTTTACCACCTCGGGTGATACCGCCAAGCGCGTGGCGCGCCTGCACTCGCAGCTGCCGCTTCTGGTCTTCACCCCGAACCAGGCGGTGCGCTCCCAGCTGGCCCTGACCTGGGGCGCCCAGACCTTCCTGAGCCCGAATGTTGGCTCTACCGATGAGATGATGTCCACCCTGGATGACGCCCTGCTGTCCATGGACGAGTACCAGGAAGGCGACATGATGGTCGTCGTCGCTGGCACCCCGCCGGGAGTCCCCGGCAACACCAACATGATTCAGGTGCACGAGCTAGGCGAGAACCGCAAGGCTTAAAACCTCCCCCTGCAGGTTTGGCCCCCGGCCGGCAGACCCCCGATGGTCTCGCTGCCCGGGGGCTTAGGTCTGCGTGAAACCGTCGCGCCACCACTGCTGCCAGGCCGCCAGATCGGGGTGGGGAGGGGAAGCGATGATGCCGGGAAGCGTGTGGATCTCGGTGACCGGGCTGATCCCGTGCAGGGAGTTGAGGAACCACAGCGGGCGGTCGGCGGCGAGCTGCGGATATAAAGGGCGCCGGGTGACCCGGTATCCCAGGCTGCGGGCCTGAGCCGCGACCTGGTGCGCGGTCACGCTGGGCAGCTGCGCCCCGGCGGGCAGGCAGAGGGTGTCGCCGTCCCACAGGGCAAGCGCCCCGGTGGTGGTCTCGGCCATCGCGCCATCCGGGCCGGCGATGACCGTGTCGTCGGTGCCGGGGGCCTGATAAGTCTCCCGGTAAGCCTGGAAGGCCGGGAAGTCGGGCCCCTTGACCCGTGGGCGGGTGCGCGGATCGGGGGCCGCGGCATAGGTCAGGCGGGTTGCCGGGCGCGCCGGCGGGGCGGGGCGCACGTCAAGGAAAAGCTCCCCGGAGGCCTGGGAGAGGCGGGGGAAGAGCTCGCCTTCTTCGAGCAGGGCCAGCATCTGGTCGACGAACCTGGCGGGCAGCGGGCCGGCGGTGCGGCAAAACCTCTCGAGGTGCAGCCCCAGCCCGTGGGCGCGGCCGCAGCTGTGCCGCCACGAGTCCACGGCCTCAAAGGGGCCGGTCGGGGCCTGGCAGGGGATGAGCCCTCCCCGCCAGGTGAAGCTACGCATCGAAGGCCCCCAGCACCGACTGGGCCTTGAGGTTGCGCTCTGCCAGTTCCGCGGCGGGGTCGGAGGCGAGCACAATGGCGCCGCCGGCGCCCACGGTCACGGTGGAGCCTGCGCGCACGGCGGTGCGGATGACGACAGACAGGTCGGCCTGGCCATCAAAACTGAAGTACCCCAGCGCGCCGGAGTAGACGCCGCGCGGACCAGTCTCCAGCTCGTCGATGATGCGGCACGTGCGCACCTTAGGCGCCCCCGTCATCGAACCGGGCGGGAAGGCCGCGCGGACGGCGTCGACAGCAGTAGTACCGAGGCGCAGCCGTCCGGTGATGGTGGAGACGAGCTGATGGACGGTGGGGTAGCTTTCAACCTGCATCAGGCCCGGGACGGTGACCGAGCCTGGCTCGCACACGCGGGAGAGATCATTGCGCACCAAGTCGACGATCATGAGGTTTTCGGCCCGCGACTTCTCATCGCCGAGCAGGCTGGGATCCTGGTCGGCCGGGATGGTCCCCTTGATGGGGCGGGACTGAACTTCGCGGCCGTCGCGCCCGCGCATGGCCAGGAAGCACTCCGGGGAAGAGCTCGCTACCTCCAGCCCATCGAAGATAAGGTGCGCGGCATAGGGCGCCGGATTGTGCTCCCGCAGCGGGGCGTAGAGCTCGCCTTCGCCTTCGGCCGTGAAAGTATCGGTGAGGCAGATTTCGTAGCTCTCGCCCGCACGCAGCAGTTCCTGGGCGGCCTCGATGCGCGCCACGTAATCAGGGGTGCGCCACCGGCCCCGGGTTAGACGTGCCGGAGCCGGGGCATCGCCGGGCAAGCCGTGAAGCACTTCTTCCAGCCGGTCCAGCAGTTCATCCGCTTGCGCGCCGGCCAGGCAACACAGGTGGGCTACCTTTCGGGCGTGGTCGTAGACGATGAAGGACTGCGGCCGCACGAAGTAGGCGTCCGGGTAGGGGGAGGTATAGCTCAACTCGATTGGTAGGGTCAGCTGGGCGCATTCATAGCCCAGGTAGCCGATGACCCCGCCGGTGAAAGGCAGATCCGGGGCCTCAAAGACACCGGCGGCCAGCTCCTGGTTGAGGACGTCGAAGATGTCGTCGTCCTGCCCCAGCCGATAGCGCATGGACCGGGACAGCTCTCCGGCGGTATCTCCGAGGATGGAATAACTGCCGCGGTCATCGGCGGAGTCGAGCAGGAAGGCGTCATTGCCCGCGGCCCGGATCGCCGCGAATGCTTGCCCGCAGTCGATGGCGCCGGGCACCTGCCGGTGAACCAGGCGCCAGCCGCCAAGGAAGTTGCGCAGGAGGGCATCGCCATGCTCGCTGAGGATGGACTCCGGGTGAAATTGCACGCCCCAGTGGGGCAGGCCGTTGACCTTGAGCGCCTGGGTCACGCCATCCTCGCTGCGCGCATGGACCGTGATGCCGGCGGAGTCCTCGACCTGGAGCGAGTGGTATCGCACCACCTGCACCCCCTGGGGGATCCCGGCGAAGATGCCCTCGCCGCTGTGGCTGAGCCGGGAGACATGCCCGTGGCGGGGCTTCGGCGCGCGGGTGACCGCGCTGCCGGCCAGCATGGCCAGTCCCTGGTGTCCCAGGCAGACTCCCAGCAGCGGGATGCCCGCCTCCGCGGCGGCGGCGATGACCTGCCGGGAGACGCCAAAGTCCGCCTCGCGCTCGGGCGTGCCGGGGCCAGGCGAGATGACAACGTGGCTGAACTCGCCGGCGCGCACCCGCTGGGCTAGGTCCGTGCCTGGCCTGGCCGGTGCGACGAGGGGCTCGACCCCGCTCACCTTGGCAATGAGGTGGGCGAGGTTGAACGTGTAGGAATCAAAATTATCAACGAGCAGGATCATCGTGGGAAGCATCGTACCGCGATGCCTCCCAGGCGGCTAGTACTAGTTGATGGGGGACGGGTTGAGCTTCCAGACCTCGTTGGCGTAGTCCGCGATGGTGCGGTCGGAGGAGAAACGGCCCGAATAGCAGATATTTAGCCAGGCCTTACGGGCCCAGGTCAAGGGATCGGCGGCGTAATCGGCGGCCATGCGGTCGCGGGTTGCCCGGTAGTCCGCGAAGTCGCCCAGCACGTAGTACTGGTCGTTGGCGTACTCGCCCTGGCCGTCGAGCAGCGAGGAGCGCAGATCGCCGAAGATGCCGTCGTTTTCGTGGCCCAGGGTGCCGTCGACCAGGGCGTCGAGCACGCGGGACAGGCCCGGGACCTCGTTGTAGAGCGCGCCCGGGTTGTAGTCCCGGCGCAGCTGCGGCAACTCCTCGACGCGGGCGCCGAAGATATAGGCGTTTTCCTCACCGACGGCCTCGACGATCTCCACGTTGGCGCCGTCCATGGTGCCCAGCGTCAGCGCGCCGTTCATCATGAACTTCATGTTGGAGGTGCCGGAGGCCTCCTTGCCGGCCACGGAGATCTGTTCGGAGACATCCGCGGCGGGGATGATGTGCTCGGCGGGGGAGACGTTGTAGTTCTCCACGAAGACCACCTGGAGCACGCCCCGGGTATCCGGGTCGTTGTTGACCAGGTCGCCGATGGTGTTAATCAGCTTGATGATCGCCTTCGCCCGGTCGTAGCCCGGGGCGGCCTTGGCACCGAAGATGAAGGCGCGCTTCGGGACTTCCTCGCCATCCTTGACGCGGAAGTACAGGTCCAGGATGTACAAAGCGTTGAGCAGCTGGCGCTTGTACTCGTGCAGGCGCTTGATCTGGACGTCGAAGATGGCCTCCGGGTCCACGGTCTCGCCCTGGTGGGCGTCCAACCACTCGGAAAAGTCTTCCTTGTTCTTGCGCTTGATCTCGTTGAGCTTGCGCAAGACCTTCTCATCCTCGGCCAGGGGAGCCAGGGCGGCGAGCTCGGAGAGGTTGGTGACCCAGGCATCGGAGCCGGACTGCTTGGTCAGCAGCTTAGCCAGGCGCGGGTTACACATCTTCAGCCAGCGGCGCGGGGTCACGCCATTGGTCTTGTTGTTGAACTTCTCGGGCCAGATCTCGTGCCACTCGGATAGGGTCTCGCGCTTGATGATGTCGGAGTGCAGCGCAGCCACGCCATTGATGGAGTAGGCGGCATAGCAGGCAATCCAGGCCATGTGGACGTGCCCGCCAGAGACCGGGGCCATGTAGTCGATGCGGCCCTGATCCAGGCCGCGCTCGGCCATCTCGAGGCGGAAGCGGCGGTCAATTTCCTCCACCAGCTCCCAGATGCGCCAGAACAGCTTCTGGAAGATGGAGACTTCCCAGCTTTCCAGAGCCTCGGCCAGCACGGTGTGGTTGGTGTAGGCAAAGGTCTCGGTGACGACCTTCCAGGCGTCATCCCAGCCCAGGCCGTGCTCGTCGAGCAGGATGCGCAGCAGCTCGGGGATGGCCAGCACCGGGTGGGTGTCGTTGAGCTGGATGCAGTTGTACTCGGCGAAGCCGCGCAGGTCATCGCCATGCTGGGCGACGTAGTTGTCCACCATCTGCTGCAGCGAGGCGGAGACGAAGAAGTACTGCTGGCGCACGCGCAGCACCTTGCCCTCGTAGGTGGTGTCGTTGGGGTAGAGCACGCGGCAGATATCGGCCACGCGCTCACGCTCGACGATGGCCTCGGTAAAGCGCTGCGAGTTGAAGGCCTCGTAGTCGAAATCGTCGACAGGCTCGGCCTTCCACAGGCGCAGCGTGCCCACGTTGTCGGTGCCGTAGCCGGTGATCGGCATGTCATAGGGGATGGCCCGGACATCCATGTCGTCGAAGTGGACGCGGCGCTGGCTGGAGGCGCGGCGGATGACGAAGTCATAGCCGTTTTCCATCCAGGCGTCCGGCTGCTCCTTCTGGTAGCCATTCTCGAAGGACTGGCGGAACAGGCCGTAGCGGTAGAGCAGGCCATAGCCAGTGACGGGGTAGTCCTGCGTGACGGCCGAGTCCAGGAAGCAGGCGGCCAGGCGGCCCAAGCCGCCGTTGCCCAGGGCGGCGTCATTCTCGCGCTCTAAGATATCGCTGAGCTCGCGGCCGGTTTCCTTCTTCACCGAGCGCGCGGCCTCATCCACCAGGTCCAGGTTGGTGAGGTTGTTGAGCAGCGCGCGGCCCTGGAGGAACTCCGCGGAGAAATAGTGCTGCTGGCGAGTGGCCGCGTAGACCTTCTGGGTGGCTTCCCAGTTGTCCGCGATCTGTTCGACCACGGCGGCAGACAGGCCCTGCCAGACCTTGCGGCGGGTCGATCCTTCGGGCGTGAGTCCCGAAGCGGCGCGGACGTGGCCGGGGATGGCCTTTTCAAATGCTGAGTGTGACATGCGTTTTTTAACTCCATTGGGTTGGCACAGTTACCCGCCAGCCTATCCTGTTTGCCGTGCCGCTGCCGCCGGCCGACGGGCGCGCGCCGCTTCCGCCCGCCCCGCTGGATGAGCGCAGCTGGGTTAGCGCTCCGGCTGCAGGAAGGTCAGCGCGGCCGCGGCTGCCGCCCGCGTCGACGCGGAGACGGTGGGCACGTAGTCCGGCAGGAAGTCCGCCTGGTGGTTGACCGGCGGGCTATCCAGGCGGTCGGCAGGCGTGGAGCCGACGAACCAGAACACGTACGGCACGCCCCAGGCCTGCGGCAGGTAGCAGAAATCCTCGGAGACCGTCGACGGGGTGGCGGTGACGGAGGCTTCGCCGAAGACGGCATCGAAAGACTCTCGCACCCGAGCCTGGGCGGACGGATCATTGTCGGTGACCTCCCCGTGCGCGAAGAACTCAAAGGTGGGCTCCTCGGTGGCGCCGGAGGCCTGGCACTCGGCGCGGACCATCCGCCGCAGGGAGGCGTAGACGCGCTCGGCCACCTGCGGGTCGTAGTAGCGGGTGTTGAGCACCAGCTCGGCGGAGCCGGGGATGATGTTGTTCTTGTCGCCCGCGTGGAGCTCGCCCACGGAGATGACGAAGAACTCGCCGGGGGCAACCTCCCGGCCCACGATGGCCTGCAGGCGGACCACGACCATCGCCGCGATGAAGGTGGGGTCAATCGAGTTGTGCGGCGAGGACGCGTGCGCCGATCGCCCCGGCAGGGTGATGCGCAGGGAGTCGCAGCCGGCCATAATCGGCCCCGGCGTGGACTGGACCTGCCCGGCCGGGCCTGGCATCACGTGCTGGGCCAGGCAGATATCGGGCCGGGGCACGCGGTCTAGGAGGTTGTCATCCAGCATGAATTTTGCGCCCATGGAGGACTCCTCGGCCGGCTGGAACAGCGCCAGGAAGGTTCCAGACCAGTGCTCACGCTCGGCATCGAGGATCTCGCAGGCCCCCAGCAGCGCCGTGGCGTGCATATCGTGGCCGCAGGCGTGCATGTTGCCGTTGGTGGAGGCATACTCCGCCCCGGATTCCTCGCGCACCGGCAGGGCGTCGAAGTCCGCGCGCACCAGGGCGCACGGACCGGCGCCGTTGCGGAAGATGGCCACCATGCCAAACCCGCCGATGCCGTCTACTACCTCGCAGTCCAGCCCCGTCAGGCGCTCCCGGATGCGCGCGGCGGTGCGCTCCTCGGCGTGGGAGACCTCCGGGTGGCGGTGCAGATCCTCGTAGAATGCCCGCTGCCAGTCCAGGTCCGCCCGGTGGCGGTCCAGCAGCTTGGCGATGCCCTGCCCGCCAGTTGACTGTGCGGCCCGATCGGTGTGAGCAGTGGTCTGTACAGGAGGCTCCAAATTAGTCATGGCTTTTACTCTATCTGGTTGGGTAAGGTGACCCTATGGCAAATATTCAATTCGATGTTTTGGTCACCCAGGACAAGGCCGAGAGGGTCGCGGAAGTATTCCAGGAAGCGCTCGACAAGATTGTCGCCAGCGGGCAGCTGGCCTCCGGCACGGTGAGCGCAGATTTCTCCCCGCGGCTGCCCGAGGGCCTGGAGGAGGAGCTACGCAAGGCTTATCGCGAAGAGCATGAGGACCGCGACCTCGAAGGCGCGAGCGTGTGCCGCTACCTGTGCACCGTGGCGGGCCAGACCGGCTCGCTCAACCAACTGGCCATGGTGCTCTCGCGCCGGCTGACCCCGCAGGCCGCCCTGCCCAGGGACCACGTCCTGCTCGAAGACGAGCTGGCCCACGAGCAGGCCGCCATCTTCCCGTGGAGCGTGGAGATCCGCCCCTAATCCTTGCGGGTGCTAAACCGCTGGGCGATGGCCCGGCCGGCCGCACTCAGCCTCTCGGGCATGGTGCCTGCGGCGGGAAGCTCTTCGATGATCGCGCCGGGATAGTCTGCCTCCACGCGCCCGGCGGCGATGCCCACCGGCACCCCGGCGGCCGCCGCCAGCTCGGCGACGGTGCCCACGACCTTGCCGGTCAGCGACTGGGCATCGAAGGCCCCCTCGCCGGTGATGATGAGGTTGGCCTCTTCCAGGCGCGCCGGCAGGCCGACGGCCTCGGCCACCGCGTGCGCGCCGGGCACGATGCGCACGTGCTCGTCGGTGCCCCATAACATCTGTGAAACCCAGGTAAGGCCTACCGGGATGCAGCCGGCCGCGCCGAAGTACTCGGCATCGGGGGAGATGCCAGTGACCTCGCACAGGCGCAGCATCGCGCCGGTGAGCAGCGCAATCTGCTCGCCCTGGGCACCCTTCTGCGGGCCGAAGACCGCCGCGGCCCGGGCCGGGGTGGTGCGGGTATCGGCCAATAAGGTGTAGTCGAGCAGCGCGGCCTTCATGTTGAGCTGCGCGGTGTCGATGGTTTCCAAGCGCACCAGGGGGGCGCCGCCCTTGGGCAGGGCATAGCCGCGTTCGTCGTGGGCGGCGGCCCCGAGCGAGGCCAGGATGCCCGTGCCGCCGTCGATGGTGGCGCTGCCGCCCAGGCCCAGCATGATGTGGCGCGCGCCCTTGGCCTCGGCGTCGGCGATGAGCACGCCGGTGCCGTAGCTATCAGAGTGCAGCGGGTCGAGGTCATCGGCTACTGCCGGCAGCCCGGTGGCGGCGGCGACGTCGATGAAGGCGGTGTGTCCGTCCCGGTCGAGGAAGTACTCCGCCTGCGCCAGGCGGCCGCGGGCGTCGGTGACCGGCAGGTCAACGGTGACGATGTCGGCGCCGCCGGCGGCTGCGGCACTGGCCAGGGCGGCGGCGGTGCCCTCCCCGCCGTCGGCCATGGGCAGGGTGATAACGGTGGCATCGGGAAGCTCCTGGCGCACACCGGCGGCCAGGCTGGCGGCAGCGGTGGCGGCAGAGGCGGTTCCCTTGAAAGAGTCAGGCGCGACGATAATCAGCATGACCGTAGAGTATATAAGGCGGCGCGGTGGCGGAGAGTGGCCGCCATTTCGATAAGGCAATAGAAAAAGTGCGGCGTCATTTTTCCTGCTAGGCGGGTCCGTGTGGGATATGTAACGCCGGTATCACTTGCAATACCGATAGGGCGACTGGAAATATATCCCGAGTAAGGACGCAGTCCAGATACAGGGCCCGGTAACAGGGCTCGATTTATGGGCCCGATTTTTTAAAAAGGAGACGCACATGACCGTCGATGGCCAGATTTCCGAGTATTACGACAAGCTCCTCAAGCGCAACGCGGGTGAACCCGAGTTTCACCAGGCCCTGGCAGAGGTCCTGGACTCGCTGAAGATCGTGCTGGAAAAGGACCCGCACTACGCTGACTACGGCCTCATCGAGCGTCTCTGCGAGCCGGAGCGCCAGCTCATCTTCCGCGTGCCGTGGGTCGATGACGCCGGCCAGATCCAAGTCAACCGCGGCTTCCGTGTCCAGTTCAACTCGGCGCTGGGCCCCTACAAAGGTGGCCTGCGCTTTCACCCCTCCGTCAACTTAGGCATCATCAAGTTCCTGGGTTTCGAGCAGATCTTCAAGAACTCCCTGACTGGCCTGCCCATCGGCGGCGCCAAGGGTGGCTCCGACTTCGACCCGAAGGGCAAGTCTGACCAGGAAGTCATGCGCTTCTGCCAGTCATTTATGACCGAGCTGCACCGTCACATCGGCGAGTACCGCGACGTCCCGGCCGGCGACATCGGCGTCGGCGGCCGCGAGATCGGCTACCTCTTTGGCCAGTACCGCCGCCTGACCGTCCAGCACGAGTCCGGCGTGCTCACCGGCAAGGGCCTGTCCTGGGGTGGCTCGCTGGTGCGCACCGAGGCCACCGGCTACGGCCTGGTCTACTTCACCGAGGAAATGATGAAGGAGCACGGCGAGTCCTTCTCCGGTGCCAAGGTCATTGTCTCCGGCTCTGGCAACGTAGCCATCTACGCCGCGGAGAAGGTCCAGCAGCTCGGCGGCACCGTGGTGGCCATGTCGGACTCCTCCGGCTACGTCACCGCCCCGGAGGGCATCGACATCGCCCTGCTCAAGGACGTCAAGGAAGTCCGCCGCGAGCGCCTGTCGGCCTACGCCCAGGAGGCCGGCGCCGGCGTGCAGTTCCATGCCGGCGGCAACATCTGGGAGGTCCCGGCCGACGTGGCCCTGCCGTGCGCCACCCAGAACGAGCTCAATGGCGACGACGCCAAGACCCTGGCCGCCAACGGCGTGCGCTACGTAGCCGAGGGTGCGAATATGCCCTCGACCCCGGAGGCCATCCACTTCTTCCAGGGGGAGGCCGGCATCAACTACGCGCCGGGCAAGGCCTCCAACGCCGGCGGCGTGGCCACCTCCGCGCTGGAGATGCAGCAGAACGCCTCCCGCGACTCCTGGAGCTTCGACTACACGGACCAGCGCCTGCACTCCATCATGTCCAACATCTTCAAAAACGTCTCCAAGACCGCGGCCGAGTATGACCGCGAGACCGACTACGTGGCCGGCGCTAATATCGCAGGCTTCAAGAAGGTCGCCGACGCCATGCTGGCGCAGGGCGTGATCTAGCAGATTGCAGTCCTCCCCGTCGTGCGGCAGGGGATAGGCCCGGGGTTTGCCCCGGGCCTTTGGCATGTGCGGGGCCTGCGCAGGGGAGTTTGGTCGCGGCCGGGCGTGGGCTGCCCCGCGGGCGGGCGGCGGCGGGTTAAGCTGGCTGCATGTATCGCGTATTCGAGTCCCTAGACGAACTCATCAGCATCGTAGACAACGCCTACGGCGTGCCCATGACGAATAATTGCGTGGTCCCGCGCAACGAGATTTTGGCCCTGCTCGACACCCTCCGCGACGCCCTCCCCGTGGAGGTCGACGACGCCCAGGACGTGCTCGACCGCCAGGACGAGATTATCTCCGGCGCCCAGGAGCGCGCGGACCAGACCATTGACGACGCCGAGGCCCAGGCCCAGGAGACCGTGGATGCCGCCCAGCGCGACTCCGACGCCATGCTTGCCGATGCCCAGTCGCGCGCGACCCACCTGGTCTCCCAGGCCGAGGACCAGGCCACGCGCACCGTCGACGACGCCCGGGCCGAGGCCGACCGCCTGGTCGCGGACGCCCAGCACAAGTACGAGCGCGCGGTCGCCGCCGGCCAAGAAGAGCAGGCCCGCTTGGTCTCTGAATCCGAGGTCGTGCGTCGCGCCGACGACGAGGCCCACCGCATCGTAGAAAGCGCCCACGCGGAGTCCTCCCGCCTGCGCGGCGAGGCCGACGAGTTTGTCGACGGCAAGCTGGCGGAGTTCGAGGAGTCCTTGAGCGCCGTGCTGCGCACCGTCACCAAGGACCGCCAGGCCCTGCGCCGCGGCGCCGGCGTGTCCGGCCGTGGCGGCGGCTACGGCTCCTATCAACCGGGCGCGGCCGAGCGTGCGCCGCGCAGCGAGCGCGCCACCCGGCCCCCGCGCGGCGAGTACCGCAACCGCGAGGCCTAAAGTCCGCACCACGGGTTAAAGCGGCGGCAAGACGAGCGCGCGCAGTGGGGTAAGATGAGCCGCGTTATGACTAACCCGTTTAAGTTCAATGTCGCGGATCTCATCCATGGCCCCGGCGCCACCGGCACGCCGCAGGATCGCACCCAGACCGGCCCCGCGCCCGAGCGCATCGGCGTGGAAATGATCGCCGTACCCGCCGGCGCGGACGTCCAGGTTGCCGCCACGCTCACCCCGCTGGGCGGGGCCGTGCTGGCCGATGCCCACGTCACCGGCACCCTCACCGGCCAGTGCGTGCGCTGCCTGCGCGAGCTGCACCCCGAGCTCGACCTGTCCATCTCCCAGGTCTATGCCACGGACCCGGACTTCATCACCGGTGACCCGGACGAGGACTCCGACGCCGGCTCCGGCGACGAGGTCCCGCTCATCGACAATGACGAGCTAGACCTGCTCCAGGCCGTCATCGACGAGGCCGGGCTGACCCTGCCTTTCAACCCCACCTGTGAGGGCGGCTGCGACATGGAGCTGCCCGAGGGGGTGACGGCGGGAGTTTCTGGCGAGGAAGAAGCGACCCCGGATATCCGCTGGTCCGGTCTGGAGAAGTTCCTATGAGCAAGAAGAAGAAACTAACCGGCCAGGAGGCCCTCGAGGCCGCCTTCGCCGCCGTCGACCACGCGCCCCTGCTGGCCTCCCTGGGCATCGACATTCCAGAAGACCTGCTGCGGCTGGCGCTGTCCCACCGGTCTTTTGCCAACGAACACGGCCACCTGCCCAATAACGAGCGCCTAGAGTTTTTGGGCGACGCCGTCCTGGGCCTGTCGGTGGCCTCGCAGCTCTACGCGCAGTACCCCACGCGGCCGGAGTCCGATATTTCGAAGATGCGCGCGTCCATCGTCTCCCGCTATGGGCTGTCCGACATCGCCCGCGAGATCGGCCTGGGCGCCTATATCCTGCTGGGCAAGGGGGAGACCGCCTCCGGCGGCGCGGACAAGGATTCCATCCTGGCCGATACCACCGAGGCCCTCTTCGGGGCCATCTACCTGACCCACGGCTTCGACCCGGCCCGGAGAGTCATCCTGGATCTGTTCAAGGAAAAGATCGACAACGCCACCGCCTCGGGCCGCCACCTGGACTGGAAGACCACCCTCCAGGAGCTGTGCGCCGATATCAAGGCGCCGATGCCCGTCTACACCGCCACTTCTGAAGGTCCCGAGCACGACCAGACGTTTACCGCCTACGCCACCGTGGGCGGCCAGGCCCTGGGCGTCGGCGTGGGCCACAACAAGAAGCTGGCCGAGCAGCAGGCCGCGCACCAAGCCGTCGACGTCATCTACGAAAAGCCCCACCTGGTGGTTTCTGCCGTGCAGTCGCATGAGGCCGCGGCAGCCGACTAGATGCCCGAGCTTCCTGAAGTAGAGTCCGTCCGCCGCGGCTTGGAGGGGTTCCTGCCCGGCTGTACTTTCGAGGCGGTCGAGGTGCTCCACCCGCGCGCCAACCGCGGCCAGGACGGCGACTTGGCGCACCTTCTAGTTGGCCGCGGCATCGCGGGCGTGGGCCGGCGCGGCAAGTTCATGTGGCTCGAGCTCGACGGCGAGGACCCCGCCGACCCCGACCGCGACGTGGTGCACATCCACTTAGGCATGTCGGGGCAGGTGCGCATAGGCCACGTGGAATCCCGCCACGTGCGGCTGCGCGCGCTCCTTTCCCCGCCACCGGGCAAAGGGGAAGAGCTGGTGGTCTCGTTTGTGGACCAGCGCACCTTCGGCTACTGGCTGTATGCGCCGTGGTCGGCCATCGGGCACGTGGCCCCAGATCCCTTCGAGCCCGAATTTGACCCTGTGTCCGTGGCCCGCCGCATCCGTGCCAAGCGCACGCCCGCCAAGGTCGCGCTATTGGATCAGACCGTGGTGTCTGGAATCGGCAATATCTACGCCGACGAAGCCTTTTGGGCCGCGCGGATTAATCCCCACCGCCAGGCTAACCGGCTGCTTCAGCGCGAGGCCCGCGCCCTGGTCGACGCTGCGGCTGAGGTCATGTCCGCCGCCATCGACGTGGGCGGGACCAGCTTCGACGCCCTCTACGTCAACGTCAACGGCGAGTCCGGGTATTTTGCCCGCTCCCTCCACGCCTACGGGCGCACCGACCTGCCCTGCGATCGCTGCGGGGCGCTCCTGCAGCGCTCGGTCATAGGCGGGCGCAGCACCCACTGGTGCCCGCAGTGCCAGCACTAGCTCGCTTAAAACTCACAGCCGGCCGCGGGCAGATTTTCAGTTCCGCGGAGTAGGTTGGCCAAAAAATATCTGCGCTCGGCTAGGAAATCCCGGGGTGGCCGGTTTATTGTTTAGCCCATGCAAGAAATTTTTAGTTCCTTCATTGGAACCATCAATGGTGCCCTGTGGACGTGGGTACTGCCGGCCGTGCTGATTGCCGCCGGCCTCTTTTTCGGTTTCCGCACCGTGCTGGTCCAGCTGCGCATGGTTCCGGAAATGTTCAAAGCCGTGGTCGAAAAGCCCAAGGGCGTAGGCGTTGACGAGGACGCCGACTACGGCGGCATCTCTGCCTTCAAGGCGTTTACCATCTCGGCTGCCTCCCGCGTGGGCACCGGCAACGTCGCCGGCGTGGCCGTGGCCATCTCCGTCGGCGGCCCGGGTGCCGTGTTCTGGATGTGGATGATCGCCATCCTCGGCGGCGCGACCTCCTTCGTGGAGTCCACCCTGGCCCAGCTGTGGAAGACCCGCGAGGGCGATACCTACCGCGGCGGCCCCGCCTACTACATGGACCGCGGCCTGGGATGGAAGCCGCTGGCCATCGTGTTCTCGGTCGCCATTTCGATTACCTTCGGCTGGCTCTACAACGCCTTCCAGACCAACGCCATCTCCGAGTCCCTGGCCACCTCCTTCGGCCAGTCCGGCGAGGGCTTCAAGGTCGGCGTCGGCCTGGCCGTGAGCGCCCTGTCCGCGCTCATCATCTTCGGCGGTGTCAAGCGCATCGCTAACATCACCCAGGTCGTCGTGCCGTTTATGGCCGTTGCCTACTTGGCCATCGGCATCGTCGTGGTCGTGCTCAACATCAGCGAGGTCCCCGGCATGATCGCCGACATCGTCGGCGCCGCCTTCGGCTTCCGCGAGGTTGCCGGTGCTACCGTCGGCGCCGCCATGAGCAAGGGTATCCAGCGCGGCCTGTTCTCCAACGAGGCCGGCGAGGGTTCGGCTCCGAACGCCGCCGCCACCGCCACCGTCTCCCACCCGGTCAAGCAGGGCCTGGTCCAGACCCTGGGCGTCTACTTCGACACCCTCGTGGTTTGCTCGATTACCGCCTTCATCATCCTGCTGGGCATGGACTTCGAGAGCTTCGGCTCCGACGAGATCGCCGGCGTCACCCTGACCCAGACCGCCCTGTCCAATGTGGTGGGCGAGTGGGGCATCCACTTCGTGACCTTCATCCTGTTCTTCCTGGCGTTCTCTTCCATCCTGGGCAACTACTACTTGGCCGAGGCCAACGTGGAGTACCTGTCCACCAAGCGCTGGATCCTCTGGGGCTTCCGCGCTATCGTGCTGTGCTTCGTCTTCTACGGCGCCGTCGCCCCGCTGGGCACCGTCTTCGACCTGTCCGATACCGGCGCGGCCGTCATGGTCCTGCTCAACATCACCGCCATCGTCCCGCTGTCCGGCGTGGCCATCAAGCTGCTGAAGAACTACAACGATCAGCGCCGCCGCGGCCTGGACCCGGTATTCCACCGCGACATGCTCCCGGAGCTCAAGAACGTCGAGGTCTGGGACGGCTCCGACCCGGTCACCCGCCGCAGCCTCGAGGACAAGCAGAAAATCGCGGAGCAGCACCCCCGCTACAACCCGCGGGAGTTCTAGTCCATGTCCCAGCCTGAGCTTGACGATGCCCCCGTGCGCCTGACCGCCTTCGTCCACGGCCGCGTCCAGGGGGTGGGCTTTCGCTGGTGGACCCGCGCCCGCGCGCTCGAGCTGGGACTCGCGGGCCACGCGACCAACCTGCGCGATGGCCGCGTCCAGGTCGTGGCCGAAGGCCCGCGCAGCGCCTGCGAAAAGCTGGTGGAGCTCTTAAGCGAGCAGCCCAGCCAGGCCACCCCGTCGCGGCCGGGCGAGGCCGGCACCGTGGTCCCGCAGTGGTCCACCCCGCGCGGGGAGTCTGGTTTCCGCGAGCGCTAGAAAATTCCTGGTTGCGCGGGCATCCCGCGCACATCGCCAGCCTAGGCTGGCGGCGCCACCTGGTTGAGTTCATGGAGCCACCGGGTGGATTTTTCTTTGAGCAAAGGGCTCATCTCCCCGGCCTGGCCGGCCAAGAGCTGGGCGGCCAGCTGGGCCATTAGCGCCGGCGGCGCGGCCTGCGGGGTGGTCAGGTAGTAGCTGATCAGGTTGTAGCAGGCCCCGTTCCAGATGAGCTGGCCCACCTTTTCCTCCCGGGTCATCTCCGGGGTCACCAGGGTGTTGAGGAATTTCAGCACCCGGGCGAACGCGTTGGAGGCGACCAGGGTATCCGCGGCCGGCCGCAGGGCGGCGACCTCTTCGAAGATGTGCCGCCACAGCTCCACCGAGTCTGCGTGATCCACGCTGACGATGCGGCGGCCGATCTCGGCCATCGACTGGTCGATGACCTCCTGCTTGGATTTGTAGTGCCGGTAGAACGCCGAGCGGGACACGCCCGAGACGCGCACGATGTCGGTGACGGTGATGGACTCCCACGTCTTGTCCTGCACCAGCTCGATTACCGCGGCCAGGATACGCCGGCGGGCATCGTGAGCCGCGGCCTCGTTAGCGGCGCGCAGGGCTTCGAGTTGGGCGAGAGTTCGGTCAGCCATGGAAGCCTTTCTTTATCAATAGCGCAGTTGGGGTTAGAGCTTAGCGCGGGCCTTGCTAAAATTTCACGAATGCACCTCAAATCGTTGACGCTTAAAGGTTTTAAGTCCTTTGCGTCTGCGACCACCCTGAAATTCGAGCCGGGCATCTGCGCGGTGGTCGGCCCCAATGGCTCGGGCAAGTCCAACGTCGTCGACGCCCTGGCGTGGGTGATGGGGGAGGCCAGCCCGAAGACGCTGCGCGGCGGCAAGATGCAAGACGTCATCTTCGCCGGGGCGGGCGACCGCAAGGCCCTGGGCCGGGCCGAGGTGACCTTGACCATCGACAACGCCGACAGCGCCCTGCCCATCGAGTACACGGAGGTCTCCGTGACCCGGCGCATGTACCGGGACGGGGCCAGTGAGTACGAGATTAACGGGCACAAGGCCCGCCTGATGGACATCCAGGAGCTGTTGTCGGATTCCGGTATCGGCCGCGAGATGCACATCATCGTGGGCCAGAACAAGCTTGGTGAGATCCTCGAATCCCGGCCGGAGGACCGACGCTCGTATATCGAGGAGGCCGCCGGCGTGCTCAAGCACCGCCGCCGCAAGGAAAAGGCCCAGCGCAAGCTCACCGGCATGCAGGCCAACCTGGACCGCCTCCAGGATCTCACCGAGGAGCTGGGCAAACAGCTCAAGCCGCTGGCTCGCCAGGCCGAGGCCGCCCAACGCGCCGCCACCGTCCAGGCCGAGGCCCGCGATGCCCGCCTGCGCCTGGCCGGCGATAAGATCACCCGCCTGCGCGGCGCCTTCGACACCGCCCGCCAGCGCGCCGAGGCCCAGGCCGCGCGCAAGGCGGAGCTCGAGAGCCAAGTAGAAGAGGCCGCGCAGCTCCAGGCCGGCATCGAGGAGCAGCTGGAGGCCGTGAGCCCTGCGGCCGAGGAGGCCCAGCAGCTGTGGTTCGACCTGCAGGCCCTGCGCGAGCGAATCTCGGCCACGGCCCGGATCGCCTCGGAGCGCGCCCTAAACGCCGGGGCGCAGGTGGCATACCAGGGCCAGGACCCGGAAGACCTGGAAGCCCGCGCCCGGGCGGCCGACGAGGACTACGAGGTCCTGCTCGAGGCCGCCGAGGAAGCCGCCATGCGGCTGGAAACGGTGCGCGAGGAGCTAGAAGACAAAAGGGCCGTCTTCGAGGCCGCCGACAAGGAACACCTCGCGCAGCTGCGCGCCATCGCGGACCGCCGCGAGGGGGTGGTCCGGCTCATTGCCGCCGAGGAGTCCCTGGCCGCGCAGGTCACCGCCGCCGAGGAACAGCTGGCCCGCCAGGACGAGTCGCTGGACAGCAGCCGGGAGCGCATGCGCGCGGCCCAGCGCGAGGCCGAGGACGTAGCGCAGCGCTTGGAGGAGCTGGGCCAGGCCCGCCAGCCGCTGGAGGAGGCGCACGCGCAGGCGGCCAGCGAGGCCGCCGCGGCTGAGGCCCGCCTGGATCAGCTGCGCGACGAACAACGCGCCCGCGAGCGCGAGGTCTACAC